>DCYM01000205.1 GCA_002331465.1 Candidatus Neomicrothrix sp. UBA2110
CTTGTCGAGGGGGACCGATGGTGCAGGCGGTCGAAGGGGTTGTTTTTCCGTGGTTGGATCCGTCGCGTTATTCCTTCGCGCTCGGTATCGAAGCTGAGGGAGCGACCTGGCTGGCGGGGCAGACAGCCTCGCGTCACGATCCGGCGAGTGGTCGCGTGGTCAGCGGAGGGCCTGCTGCTGAACAGGCCCGTATCTGTTGGGACAAGATCGAGGCCGTGCTCGAAGCCGCGGGTCGTGGTGTGGGGGAATGCACGGAAGTGGTCGAGTACCTGACAGCGGAGGGGCTCGACGCTCAAGACGAAATCGTAGGTGAGCGACGGGCGTCTTGTGCCACATCGACGATGGTCGTTGATGCGTTGGTGCGACCAGACGCCGTGCTCGAAGTGGAGGTCGTTGCGGGTGGGCCATCTCATCAGGTACGTCTGCCGCAGTTGTTGCCGATCGACTCCGATGGGTCCGTGGTGGCCTCGGGTGACCTCGTCGGCCAATGCGAGTGGGTGCTCGAGGAGGCGGGGCGTCAACTGGCTGAGTTAGGTCTCGGGTTAGAGCACGTTGTTCGCACCGTCCAGCAAACGACCCCCGCAACCCGCCGTGACTACCGGGCGACGGCTGAGGCACGCCGCCGATTGCTGGGCCCAGCGTTTCCAGCTTCGACGGGGGTGCTCACCTCCCGGCTCCCGCATCCCGACGTATTGGTCGCGCTCGACGTCTGGGCGTCAACCGCTCCCAAGGAGATCGTCCGACACGCTGAGGATGCCTACGCGTCGTTGACGTTCAGTCCGGCCACGGTCGCCGACTCAGTTGTCTACATATCGGGAACCACAGCGTGGGATCCCACCACCGGCGGAACCATTGGTGAGGGCGACGTCGGCGCGCAGGCAGAGTTCGTCTATGACCAGATCCGTCAGGTGCTCGAAGCAGCTGGCGGAGGCATCGATGATCTCGTGAAGACGATTGAGTACGTGACACCGGAAGCGCTGCCCAACTACCGCGATGTCAACACCGTTCGCGAGAACGTGCTCGGTCGGCCGTTCCCCGCATCGACCGGTGTGGCGATCAACGCCTTACTCAGCAGCGACTGGCTCATCGAGGTCGAGGCCGTGGCTGTGTTGAACCAATGATCGAACCCGTCACGCTGCTAACCGACGAGGTTCGTACTTGGGTCGGCGCGACAGCCGTCTACACCGCGCCGGAGGAACTGAGTAGGGCGTCGATTCGGGCGTTCGCTTTGGCTATCGACTCAGACCCCGATCGGTGGACCAGTACCGCTCCACCGACGCTGATATTTGAAACGTGCCAACTGACAGGACTGTCGGAGCGCGATATGTCGGGGTATCTCGGCCACGACTGGGGGCTACCCCTACCGGTTCCATGCACCATGATTCGGGGTGGCAACGACTACCGAATCGGCCGACCGGCACGGCCCGACGACGTGATCACCACCAGCTGGAAAATCACCCAGATACGTGAACGCCACGATGTGGACGGTGTGCCTCTGCTGATCGTCGTTGCTGTGGCTGTGTACTCGGCGGCCGACGGCGGACAGATTGCCTCCAACACCGAGACCCTGATCTACCGCCCAAGGGACTCTTCGTCATGAAGGTCGGCGAGCGGCTCCCTGATCTGGTACGCACCATTACCCTCACCGACATGGTTGCCTATGGGGGCGCAACTTGGGACTCGCACCGCCTGCACTACGACCCTGGTTTTGCGGCCCGCGCTGGTATGGAACGTCCAGTCGTCGACGGCCAAATGTTCGGCGCGTTGTTCGGGGAACAGCTGACGCGCTGCCTCGAAAAGGGACAGTGGATCAGCCGCCTGTTCTTTCGCAACACCGCCCCCACCTACGCCCAAGAGACGGTGGTGTGCGAGGCAGAGGTGACTGGAGTCGAGGGTGGGTTGACGCTCATCCAGCTCAGAGCGAGCGTGGGTGATCGTTTGGTCGTCGCAGCAGCGGGCGCGGAACTGTCCACCACCTGAGAACACGACGCGGCCACAATCACGTGTTCCCGCGTCACCAGCTAAAGCTGGGGATTTTGGGGTCCAACCCGACGCGAACCCGTCCCGCCCTGATGGGACTGGTTATTGGGTGCTGGTTGACGGCATTGACGTCGCGCCACGACCGTTCAATCTGAGGCACCGGAGCATGTGCTTGGGGGCAGGAAAGTGTGCGTTTTGGCAGTTGAGTTGGTCGAAGAGGTAGGTTCGCGCAATCACAAATCAGTGGTGGACTGCTGGATCGAGGGATCTGGCGGAGGAGTATCTAAGGGGAGAAATGTGACGTACATGGCGTTCTCGACGTTGAGGGGCGATGTCACCAATGTGGCTGCAGAACTCGAATTAGCTACACGCAAATTTGGCGCACTCGGATCAACCCGTACAGCTATTTCGGTGGCGTTGACTGGTCCCAATCAGGGATCCAAAACGGTGACCACGATGTGGGAATCTTCCGACGCTTGTTTTGATGCTCGTAAAGCAGTTATGAACGATCCAGAGGTCGTTGCTGGGATGCAAGCTGCTGGCAATGTTCCTGTCCAGCTTGGGTTTTCTGAAGTGAAAGCAGAGCTAGGTAACTGTGAAGGTACCTATGCGTGTGCGGCGGTAGCGACTGCTTCCGATCACTCCGATGAAGCTGTTGCTGAGGTTGCTGCACAGTGCGAACGGGTGCTGATGCCTCACGGTATTAACGGATTCCGAATGGTTCGGTTGGTTGCTGCAGGTGAACAAACAGGTGCCTATGTGAACCTCTTCTACTGTGACTCCGTTGACGCTTACTTTGCCGGTTCTGCCGCTGCGTGGGCCGATGCAGGGTTTGTGGCCCAGTCACAGAAAATAGGTGCACAAATTGTTGATCGTTTGATCAGCCGAATGGTCTGAGTCGATATGAATAAACCAGTTGTTCTTGTCCATGGTGCGTGGCATGGGCCGTGGTGCTGGGAACGCGTTACTCCCTATCTTGATTCTGCTCGGGTGCCGTGGGTTGCTCCGGATTTGCCAAGTTGCGCTCGTGCCTCAACAGGCGCAAACGAAGTCGAAGACAACGTCGCGGTTCGAGGTGCCCTCGACGCTCTTCCGGGCGAGGAGCAGGCGATTCTGCTTGGGCACTCGCGAGGTGGCCGTGTGATAACCGAAGCAGGGACACACGAACGAGTGGGCCATTTGGTGTACCTCGCGGCGTTTCTCGGTGACGAGAACGAAGATGTCGCCAGCTACATTTCCCCTGAGCTCTACCAGGCTTTGAACGTAAGTGAGGATGGAACGACTGCCGTCAAAGCTGAGTTGGGCGCAGATGTCTTTTACAACGAATGCAACGCAACAGATTTTTCTTGGGCGGCTCAACGCCTGCGTTCGCAGGGTCATAATCCCTTCGAAGGCTCTTCGGAGTTGGCTTGGCGGGTGAAACCTTCAACGTACGTGGTTTGTTCTCGCGACAACGCAATACCTGCATCTGGTCAGAGAAAGATGGCTGCGCGAGCCACCACCGTGGTTGAGTGGAGTACGGATCACTCACCATTTGCGAATCGTCCTGAACTCGTCGCGGCCTTGCTAATCGGACTGAGTGTTAGCACTTAGGCGTGACGGGTAGAGATTGGCAGTTCTCCTTCGCGTTATTTCACGATTCGGGAGGGATTGTCACACTTATCTATGTCAGTTCTGTAGCGGCAGCGCATGTTCTGCGAGGTAGTCGAGCTCGGCATCCCAACCATCGGTGAGGGCCATTGGTCGCAGCACGAACTTGGTCAGGCCAGCAGCCAGATGCTGCTCGAGTAACCGTCGAAGTTCTTCAGGACCGATCGGGAGGATCTGTGACCGTTCAGCGACGGTTCGTTGCATCACCGCCTCAATACTCGCGTCGTCTAGATCGTGCCGCGCATAGGGGACACTGATTCCGAAGTGATCATCGTCGATGACGCGTTCGGCCTCGGCGGCGGCGGCGCGAATGTTGGCGATGTGCCCCTCGGCCTCCGTGGGGGTGGCCCGAGACGCCAACCAACCGTCGGCATGAGTTCCGGTCAGTGCGAGTCCCTTCGGGCCGTTGCCCCCCAGCCAGATCTCCAGAGGGTCTTGGATAGGCGAAGGGTCCACGTGAGCGTCGTCGTATCTGAAACCAGCGATGTCGGCCGTAACGGCCTCGCCTGCCCACCACGCTCGGCACAGTTCGATGGTTTGTCGCAGATGCTTGGTTCGGTCGATGTTCGCGACACCGAGTGCCGAGCGTTCTCTTCGAGAACCGATGCCGGGCATGAACGCCAACAAGAGTCGGCCTTCGGTCAGGCGGTCGAGATGGGCGAGTTCCTTCGCTAGATGCAATGGGTTGCGCCCGGGAACCACCACGTTCGTGCCCAGCTTGAGCCGCGTGGTGCGGCTGGATGCAATAGCGAGCGCTAGCAACGGTTCAACAGCTGGCGTCATAGGGGTATCTGACAGCCACAAGGTGTCGAAGCGGCGTTCCTCGAGGCCATCGACGAGGGCCGCGAGGTGGTCGAGGTCGGCCGGTGTATTGGTGCTGGCCACAGCGATACGAATCTTCATGTGGGCTCTCCGATGGACGCGGTGATCTCCGACTCCATGAGACTCGTAACCAACGGTGCCGCCATCGTGGTGTGGTGAGGGTATGGCGGCTCGAACACGTCATTCCACACAGCGAGATCGTCGATGTTCTCGAGGTACGCCTTCACCTTGACTGCGTGGTCGAGGCTCATCCCGAGATCCTCGAAGCTGAATGAATACAGGGCGAGCCCTGACGGGCTTGGCCGGCGATGCCATCTGTGAGAGGTTGGCTAATCTGTAGATCCACGCCGGCGACGCGACCGACCAAGATGACGTCATCGACGCGTAGAGCGGTGGAGTTCTTGAGACCGAGATGGTTCAGCGTCCCTCCGATTCGATCGTTCGATGGGTGAAACTCGGTCATGGATCGACACTATTGCTCAGGCAGAGGCGAATGACGACATAGCGCTTCATCCAAGGCCGACACCTGGACTCCGATGCCCGTCAGACCAGCAACGCAATCACGTCGCTGCTGAAACGCTCCACCCGCTCCAGCATGTGGCTGAGGTTGTTCGAAGTGACGTTGACAATCATGGTGGACACGCCAGCCGCTTCGAGTTGAGCAATATCCCCAGCTCGTTCTTCAGGGGAGCCCGTGAACAAAAGTCGACCGCCATCGATGTGGGTC
>DCYM01000070.1 GCA_002331465.1 Candidatus Neomicrothrix sp. UBA2110
TGGCACTCGATTGACGCGAATCACGCGCGAGCTATCTTCTCGAGATCCAGATGCTGCCCTGAGAGCTGCTGCTACAGCTGTGACTGACTGGTCAGGAGGTACCCGCTTAGGCGCGACTTTACGAGAATTCAACGACTCCTGGGGGCTTAGAGGCATGGCGCGCGGAGCGATAGTCGTGCTTCTTTCTGATGGATGGGACCGCGGAGAGCCCGAGGCCTTAGCTGAGCAGATGGAACGTTTACACAGAGTGACTTACCGACAAGTGTGGGTTAACCCCCTGAAACACACCCCGGGGTATGCACCACTGGCCCGTGGCATGGCGGCCGCCCTTCCTCACACAGACGAGTTTATTGAAGGCCACTCTTTTGAGTCGCTTGAACGACTGGCTGCGGTGGTTTCAGCCTAAACATGGGAGCATTCAGCTATGCATGAGATCTTCGACGACATCGAAAGGTGGCGTTCAGCTGATCAAAAAGTTGCAATTGCCCGCGTTGTCGACATTGAAGGCAGTGGTCCTCGCGATCCCGGGGCAGCGATGGCCGTCAACAGCCTCGGCGAAGTTGCGGGTTCGGTGTCGGGTGGATGTGTAGAGGGCGCGGTCGTCGGCGAAGCTCTTGAGTTATTAGAAGGACGTCGTAAAGCCGGCATTACTTCGTTCGGTTATAGCGATGATGACGCATTCGCAGTCGGGCTGACTTGTGGCGGTACGATCCATCTTTTTATCGAGGAACTGGATTGGTGACATCGATCTACGAGCGCTTTCGAGATCTGCTTCGGTCAGAGGTACCCGTTGCCCTCGCGACGCTGATTGAAGGACCGGACGTCGGAGCCAAGCTTTTAGTTGAGGAATCTGGGTCGACGTTAGGCGGCCTGGGAAGTGAACAATTAGATCGGGTAGTTCGGCGAGACGCGATAGCGATGCTCGATGCAGGCACGAGCGAAGTTCGTCACTACGGCCCGAAGGGCGAGGCTCGACAACACGACGTAAGTATTTTCATCGAGTGTCACGCCCGACGGCCTCACATGGTGATTTTTGGTGCTGTCGATTTCACACGATCACTAGCGAGCCAAGGCAAACTTCTAGGTTTTAGGGTGACGGTGTGCGACGCGCGAGAAGTGTTCGCCACTAGGCGGCGTTTTCCGATGGCAGATGAAGTTGTGGTCGACTGGCCTGACCGATTACTTAAACGCATTGGGAGCGATCTCGGTCCTCGAGACGCGGTGTGCGTTCTCACTCATGACGCCAAGTTTGACGTGCCGGCGATCGTTGGAGCATTGCCGACTCGTGTCGGATACCTGGGGGCAATGGGTTCCCGCCAAACTCATGAGAAGCGGATCAAGCGACTGATGGAGGAAGGGGTAACAATCGAAGAGCTAGAACGCGTTAGATCACCCATCGGTCTCGACATCGGTGGTCGAACACCCGAAGAGACAGCCGTTTCGATCGTTGCTGAGATCATTGCCATGCGAACAGGCCGAAATGCGCCAAGCCTTAGCGAAGGGCAAGGTTCGATTCACTGAGCCAAGTGGCGAACCGCCCACTACCTTTCACTTCATGGACTTTTCTCCTTCTGAAGACCACGAAGCCATCCGCGACGGCGTACGTCGGGTGTGCGTTCAATTTCCTGACAAATATTGGCGGGAAAAAGACGAACAACACGAGTTCCCTTGGGACTTCTATCAGGCCATGGCCGATGGAGGATGGGTGGGTATAGCCATTCCCGAGGAATATGGAGGTGGAGGCCAAGGAATTACCGAAGCGTCGATTGTCTTAGAAGAAGTAGCCGCAAGTGGTGCAGCGATGAACGGTTGTTCGGCGATTCACCTCTCGATTTTTGGAATGGAACCAGTACGTAAATATGGTTCCCCTGAGTTAGTCAACGAGATTTTGCCCAAGGTCGCAGACGGTTCACTCCATGCCGCTTTTGGTGTCACGGAACCTGACGCCGGCACCGATACCACCTCTATCCGCACCCGTGCTGAACGCGACGGCGACGAGTACGTAGTTACAGGCGCCAAGGTGTGGACCACGAAAGCCCCGTACTGCGATGTTTGCCTTTTACTTGTCAGAACTACGCCTAAAGAATTGTGCGACGGACCGACCCAAGGCATGACCCTGCTGTTAGTGGATCTACAGGACCCGGCGGTCGACATCACTCCGATTCCTAAGGTCGGGCGCAACGCAGTTGTCTCATGTGAAGTTCGTTACGACGGCCTCCGGGTTCCAGTGAGCCGGCGGGTGGGGGAGGAAGGCCAGGGTTTTAGATACATCTTGGATGGACTAAACCCTGAGCGGATTCTTATTTCAGCTGAAGCGCTTGGAATTGGACGAGTAGCCCTCAAGAAAGCCGTCGCGTACGCAAATAGTCGAGTCATCTTCGGTCGCCCTATTGGCCAAAATCAGGGTTTGGCGTTCCCTCTGGCTGATAGTCATGCTCGACTCCATGCGGCAGAACTAGTTATTCGAGATGCGTCATGGCGTTACGACAAGGGACTCGACTGTGCAGCACAGGCAAACTTGGCCAAGTATCTGGCGTCCGAAGCAGCATTTGAATGTGCCGACAGAGCTATGCAAACCCACGGTGGTTTTGGATACGCCAAAGAGTACGACGTCGAACGCTATTGGCGAGAAAGCCGTCTAATGAAGATCGCGCCGGTCAGCCAGGAGATGGTTATGAACTACGTGTCAAACAAAGTGCTTGGTCTGCCGAGGTCATATTAAATTGTGAAAGTTGCAGGTGCTCTACTCGCAGCTGGGATCGGTTCGCGATACAGCGGTCCTAGCCACAAGCTTCTCGCCCAGTTAGATGGCGAAGCGGTAGTACAACGCGCCGCTCGATCAATGGTGAATTCAGGACTGACAGATTTGTTGGTGGTCACTGGTTCAGCGCCACTAAACGCAGTCTTGGCCGGTTGGCCTGAGTTGATACTCCTCGAGAATCCTAACTATGAACAGGGAATAGCCACATCTCTGGGAATAGCCGTAACTTGGGCTCACAATGGGGGTTTCGACGCTCTTGTCGTCGGCTTGGGAGACCAACCCGGAGTATTGAGTACGGCATGGCGATTAGTTGCTGCTAGCAAGGCACCGATCGCTGTCGCCACTTACGACGGGCGCGTCGGGAACCCTGTGCGCTTGAGTAGTTCAATATGGCCGCTACTGCCCGATTCTGGAGATGAAGGAGCGCGTGTTCTGTTGCGTACGAGGCCGGAACTGGTTGAGCGGGTAGCCTGCGAAGGCTCTCCCGACGACATAGACACTGTGGAGGATCTCGGACGATGGAGTTGAAAAACGAATTCCGAGTCGGCGTTCCTATCGAGCAAGCATGGGCAACTCTGACTGATCTCGAATACATCGCACCGTGCATGCCAGGAGCAAAACTCACAGAGATCGATGGCGAGGAATTTAAGGGCCAGGTAAAGATCAAAGTTGGACCGATTACGGCTCAATATAACGGTGTTGCCAAGTTCACAGAAAAAGATGAAAGCCAGCACCGACTTGTGCTCGATGCAAGTGGACGCGACAGCCGTGGAGCGGGTAACGCCGCAGCGGAAGTGACCGCCGAAATGACCGCCGACGGCGATGAAACCCACATCGTGATTACCACCGAGTTGAAGGTCACTGGCAAAGTTGCCCAGTTTGGCCGGGGAGTAATGGCCGACGTATCAGAAAAACTGATAGGTCAGTTCGTCGAAAGTCTCGAGCAGAAACTTCTTGAAACCGCAGCTACCGCGGCTGGTGGCGACGAAGATTCTGAGATGACGGCGAGCCAAGAGACTGATTCCCAAGATGATGCTTCGGCACAGGAAACTTCGGGCCCTCGAAAAATAGATATGCCCGAACCCGAGCCTGTCGATTTGTTAGACACCGCCGGCGCACCCCTGTTGAAGCGGTTCGGCCCCCTTGCGATCGTTGCCTTACTATTAATACTTCTTCGGCGCCGTAAGCGGTAGCTACCAGAAGAGGCCAACCGTGAACATCGACGCCGTGAGAGTATCGCCCATCGAACTCCCATCGGCAGACGAGGTGAGCCAAGTAGCGGCGTTACTCGGTAGACACCCTGAGGTCGATTTTGAAGTTGTGGTGGTTGACAGCGAAGGAAATCCTGTTGTCATTCGCAATGGACCAATCATGAATAACGGACGTCCCATGCCCACTCGCTACTGGCTAGTAGGCCGCGATTTGTCGCGACGAGTAGCTCGTTTAGAAGGCGGAGGGGGAGTACGAGCTGCGGAAAAAGCCGTGGACGCATACGAACTTGCTGCAACGCACCAGCAGTACGCGGCCGAACGTGATGCCCAGATTCCCCAAGACCACCTTGGACCTCGACCTGCAGGAGGTGTCGGAGGGACGCGCACCGGAGTTAAGTGTTTACATACGCACCTAGCGCATCATCTAGCGGTAGGTGGTGACCCCGTTGGCGCCTGGGTTGTCCAGCAACTAGAAGCGGATAACCATGCCTGAGGTCGAACCAGTCGCAGTATTGGACTTTGGCACCAACACAACACGGTTGTTGGTCACCAACGGCCAATCCCTTGATATTCGTATGCATCGTGTGACAGGACTCGGGCGTGGTTTAGGTCAATCAGGGGAACTCAGTGAAGCTGGTATCGGAAGGGTTTTAGAAGCGTTGAGTGAATTCAACGACGTGATCAAGGCCCATGACGTTCAAAACGTTCGGGCTGTTGCTACCAGTGCGGCACGCGATGCGAAAAACCGGAACCAGTTCTTCGATCCCGCCTCAGCAGTTCTTGGTTACCAACTAGAACTACTCACCGGAGAGCAGGAAGCGCGCTACGGCTTCTTGGGCGCTACCGCAGACTTAGACCCATGCGATGGGCCCTTTCTAGTTCTCGATATAGGGGGTGGTTCAACCGAATTTTCATTTGGACGCGTCTCCCCAGAGTCGTACCAATCAGTGGATATGGGATCCGTGCGCTATTCGGAGCAGTTCCTAGTGAGTGATCCGCCTAAGCCGGAGGAGTTGAGCGGAGCCATCCAGATTGCACGCTTGCATCTAGACGATGTTGATCGAGATCATCCATCGATGAAGAAACCGGCGGCTCTCATAGGGGTAGCCGGAACGATCACTACCATCGCGGCAGTTGAAATCGGTCTCGAACCATACGATCCCAAGGTGATCGACGGCTTCATTCTGCGACGAGAAGCAGCGGAGGATGTATTTCGGACCCTCGCAACAGAATGTCTTGACGACCGAAAACACAACCCTGGGCTTGACCCTGCTCGAGCTGACGTCATTGTCGCTGGCTGTTGCATCCTCGTGGCGGTCATGCGGCACTGGGATCTTGACAGTTGCGTTGTTCGCGAACGCGACCTACTTGACGGAATTGCTGCCGAGCTTCTCCACCTCGAATAGGGGGAGCCGCTGCACGCTAGTGTTCGGTTGGTGACCGACCTGCACACCCCGCGCCTACTCCTGCGAGGTCTACGGCCGCACGATTTCGCGCAGTGGAGCGAGGTCCGGCGACGTTGCGCATCTTGGTTGACTAAATGGGAGCCAGCGTCAGTCGACGGCGCTTCAGACCCAACTCAGGACCCCGCAGCCTTTTCATCCCGCTGCAGTGCACGGGAACGAGAACGACAGTTAGGCACGGGTTTCGCTTGGTCGATGTGGCACAGAGGCCACTTTTGCGGAGAAATCAATGTCAATAACGTGGTTCGAGGTGCGTTCCAAAGTGGACATATCGGGTATTGGGTAGATGAGCGCTGGGCGGGTTATGGCTTTGTCCCTGAGGCCCTTGTTGCTGTTTTCGGTCACGCCTTCGACAACGCCGATTTGCACCGTCTTCAAATATCGATCATTCCCCGCAACAGCGCGAGCCGTCGAGTCGTCGAAAAGTTGGGCGTGCGGTATGAAGGTTTAGCAGAGGGCTATCTGAGAATCGCGGGGGTCTGGGAAGACCACATGCATTTTGCAATTACTGCTGAGGAGTGGGAGGAACGTCGAGAAGAACTGTGGCAATTCGTTTCTGATATAACTGTCAGCGCTTAAACCAGAAAATGCACCCGCGTGGCTACCAGGCCCCACGCGTTTCCGTTTCCTCAAGCCAAGATTGGCCAGGACCGCAACTTCCAGCGACAGGGCACCATTTACAAGCGCCACTTGGTCTTCTCTCTGCCTGGGTTTGACCAAGACGAAGCTCGATTAGTCGTCGAATACTTTGAGTTGTGCGACGTATCGCAGCGCGTATTAGATCTTCATCTACGGTCTCAACCTGAACCCGTCCGGCATCGACGTAAAAACTTGCCAGCAATGCAGGTGGAACCCCGACGACGAGAGTTTCCAATAACGCGTAGAAACGCAGGTCGTCGAGGTGGTGCGGCACAGAACGTCCCGTTTTAAGTTCGATGATGACGCGACCAGCTGTTAGCTCTTCAGGTCTCCCGACTGTCACATCGAATCTTCCTTGAAGCACGATCATTCCCCGATGAAGCGATACTTTCCGGGGTGTCTCGGTAGTTGGCTGCCAACCTCGTTTTAGTGGGGGAAAAGTGTCGAAAAAAGTTTGAAGGAGAGCAGCCACCTCGCTCCGTATTTCTGCGCGTTCCACGTCGCTTAAGCCCAGAAGAAATTCCGCTAATCCATCGCCGCGATTCATGATGCTTTTTATTGCCTCGTCAACTAACTCCGATGCAGTGCGCTTGGGTGAAAGGTGTATCGATAGTTCTACACACTTATGGAAAATTTGGCCCCTGGTCATCGGAACGCGCCATTCGAAGGCCGCTTCCTCTTGAGCCTCGTAAAGGGCTTCGCAACTGTTCACCGCGTGAAGTTGGCGTTTTGACACCCACAGCGGTTCTTCTAGAAGGTCAACAAGATCGACGGTCTCTTTTTCAAGTTCGAGCTCAATTTGGGCTCTCAAGGTTGAGGGGTGAGTGACGCGTTCTTCATTCGGCAGCCGAATCAATTCGAGAGTCGCCAACTGAGCGGGAGTAAGTGATGGGTCTGGGGTGTCCCTAGCCTCTAAGTCCCCACTCCAGTCCACAGACGCCACGGTAGTCCTCGACAACCAGCTGCGGTCGCCACCAAATGTGTTGGAATCAACTCGCCGCGGCGCAGGCCTGTCGTTACGGAGTTATTGATGTCAACGTGGTCGTCTAGTTGTCAGACCCCTAGTGGAAGCTTGACTCAATGAATAACGAAACTGATAAAAGGAGAAATACAGCCATCAGCATCAATCCAATCCAAGAAAATACTCCGGCGAGCGTTTCCGGCATCGAGAATGCCCCGTCGGTCCGTTTCTCGATGTTCGCAAGAGCGATAACCGACGCCGGTAAGCGCTTAGGGCTCATTGTTCCTAGCTTCCGCAGCCCACCCCATGATGGCGATTTAGACCGAACGTTGCGTCGCCATAGTTCTGGATCGATCGTCGCCGTACGCGTCAAAGATCGACCGTTTGGCGCTGTCATTGCAGATCTTGTTGAAGGCGTGATTGTTTGCAACCGGCTGACCGAAAGAGAAGCAGGAGACGTCCGAAACGTGTTATGGGACGCCGCAATCCACGTGGAGCAGAAATCCCACTCCCCATCGACTCGTAGACCAACTGCGT
>DCYM01000197.1:0-917 GCA_002331465.1 Candidatus Neomicrothrix sp. UBA2110
ATTCGGGCCCACAAGTGCCACAATCTCAGCTTGCTTTACGCTCACTTCGACATCGAGCTTGAAAGCACCACGCTCGACAACAATGCGACCTTCCAAGAGAGGATTGAGTTGATCGTTCATTTCGCCGGCCACCACCTGTCGCGAAGGCAAACCAGCACTATCAGGGAAACGAACACAAGCACCAAGCTCATTGCTAATGCAGCGTCGCGATCCGCTTCCATTGCCACAAAAACGGCGAGGGGAAGCGTTTGAGTTCGCCCAGGGACGTTGCCAGCAAAGGTGATAGTTGCTCCGAATTCACCTAACGCTCGTGCCCAGGCGAGAAACGCGCCAGCCACAATTGAAGAACGAATCATCGGTAGGACTACGCGAAGGGTTGCCCGCAAGGGACTGGCGCCGAGCGAAGCGGCAGCAAGTTCATAACGGGGATCGAGTGCCCTCAATCCTGATTCGATTGTCAACACCACAAAGGGAGTGGCAACAAAAGCGTTAGCTATGACAACACCGGCCGGTGTGTATGGCAGGACTAAACCGGCAGCGTTATCAAGTGTCTCACCGATTAGTCCCCTCCGCCCGAACGCGAACAAAAGTGCTGCACCGCCGACCACTGGCGGTAAAACCATCGGCAATGTCGCCACAGCCCGAAGAGTTGACGCTGATATGCCCGTCATCCGTGACAACTGAAATGCGATCGGAATTCCGATGAGAAGAGCCAACAACGCTGCTATCAGGCTGGTCACAAGCGAAAGAACGAGGGCGTCTGCTACGACTTCAGTGCTCAGAAGTCGCGGTAGCTTCGACCACGGAATCCGCCATAGAAGCGACAATAATGGAGCGGCTACAACGGCGACCGCAACGAAGGCAGCAAGCCGCAGGGGGCGGGGAAGTCGAGGCGTCATGGCAGTTGAAACCCAAAG
>DCYM01000197.1:1313-2106 GCA_002331465.1 Candidatus Neomicrothrix sp. UBA2110
TTCTTTGAGTCTGCTGTCACCGCCAGAGGGTACGACGTTGAATACTGATCCGCCCCTGCGTTGGCAAGGTGACCCAACCGTTCGCGACTCGAGCGGATATCGGACATATAAACGATTCCGACATCGACCTCGTCGCGTTCCACCTTGGCCAGTACGGCCTTGACGTTGGGTTCGTGCGTAGCTGATAACAAATTGAGCCCTACCGAAGATGCATACGCCCACGCCAATGCTCCGCAGGGGGAGGATTTAACACATACCGCTATTTGGAGTGCACCTCGTCGAACGTCATCTATGGAATCGATGTCTTTGGTGAGTTGTGGAGACACTATGACGGCAAGCGAGTTCCGGGCGATTTGTTTGGGAGCCAGCACCAAACCGATCTCTCGTAGCTGATTCATGTGGGATTGACTCGCGAGTATTACGACGTCAGCGTCAGCGCCTTCCTGTAACTGCATGACGAGGGTGCCACTTCCGGCAATGTTGAGTTCGACATCAGTGTTCGGGTAACGAGTTTCGTACTCTTCGGCCAAACGCTGAACAACCCCAGTGAGCGAAGACGCCGCGAAGACGCGTATGGAGTGAGACCCAGAACCACATCCGTTGAGAAAAACAGAGACAAGAACTGTCACTGTTGCGAGGAAGATCCGCATTGATCGAGTTGACGGTACCGACTGCTGACCCATTTCTACAAAGTCTCGCTTTTCATGGTCGTCTAGGTTTCATATATGACCGCTCTTTTAGATTGGTACGGTTGCGCCACTTTCTCACTTCGCACGGCCGGTTTAACAATATT
>DCYM01000197.1:2493-2842 GCA_002331465.1 Candidatus Neomicrothrix sp. UBA2110
GCTTCGGATATAACCGAAGCGGATTGGATTCTGATCGGCCACAGCCATTTCGATCATCTTTGGGGGGCCGAACGCATTATCGCTAACACGAACGCAATGTTGATCGCCTCCTATGAATCGGTGCGAGTTCTGGAACGTTTAGGCGTTCCCCTCGACAGAATGATTTGCGTAGCGGGTGGAGAAACAATTGATTTATCTCCTGAGGTGACCGTGTCCGTGTACCCGAGCCAACATTCATGTGTCTGGTCTCATGCTGAGATGCAGGAACCAGATTCGGTGTGTTTAGGCGATCTGGGCATTCATTGGCACGAACAACAAGACCGATTACAGGATTTGATGCATTACCTCG
>DCYM01000197.1:3228-10610 GCA_002331465.1 Candidatus Neomicrothrix sp. UBA2110
GGCGATGGTGGAGCACTCATATATTTGATCGAGACCCCCGACGGGAAAGTGCTGTTTCAGGATACTTCTGGACGATACGACGGGATTATGGAACGCATCAACCCCGATGTCGCGCTTTTGGCGGCCGCAGGTCGCGGAAACATCAATGGGGAACCGATCCAGGGTTCGTTGGCGCAATTCGTTGCTCAGCAAGTTGAACTATTGCGCCCCAGAAAGGTCGTGTTTGGGCATCATGACAATTGGATGCCAGGGTTTTCAATTCCGGTCAACACAGAACCCCTCATTGATGCGATACGACAAATTGACGGTGATGTTGAGGTGTTAGAGCCCGGCTATCTAGCCGCGACAAAAATATTGCCTTGAACCGGTCAGACTAAGGTTCAAAGCGTGACGACATTTCATCCGGATCAGATTCGCGAATTCATTTCCCATACCTGTCAGGCGTTAGGCAGCGAGCAAAACGAGGCACGGCTGGTGGCACACCAGTTAGTTGAAGCCAACCTTGCTGGCCACGACTCCCACGGTGTTGGCATGCTCCCTTCCTATGTGGACGGCGTGGTCAACGGAAAGCTTCAAGTAAATTCCCACCCGACTGTTGTGACAGATCGTGGGCCACTTCTGACACTTGATGGCCAAGCCGGATTCGGTCAAGTGAACGGGTTCGAAGCCATGCAGATGGGCATTGAACGCGCACAACTTCACGGCGCAGCGATCGTAGGCCTGCGCAATAGCTACCACATTGGACGAATCGGACATTGGGCGGAACAGTGCGCATCGGCAGGATTCGCGTCGTTTCATCTTGTAAATGTGATCGGACACGCTCCTTTGGTCGCGGCATACGGAGGGGCTGATGCTCGCTTCGGTACAAACCCATTCTGCGCGGCGGTGCCCGGGCGCGACGGTCGCCCAGGCTTCCTGTTGGATATGGCGACCAGCATCATTGCAGGAGGCAAGGCACGAGTCGCGGCTAACAAAGGCATAAAGGTTCCCCCCAACACCATCATCGATGCAGAAGGAAACTTGACCGACGATCCGAACGCTTTGTGGTACACGTCGAAAAGCGGCGAACGTGGGGGCGCTTTAGTTGCTTTCGCGGACCACAAAGGATCCGGCTTGGCGATCATGTGCGAGCTTCTTGCAGCAGCGTTATTAGGTGGAGAGACAGCTCACCCAGACAACGCACGGGACGGTCGGATCATCAACAACATGTTGTCGGTGATCATCGATCCGGCATCGGTCGGTCAAGCCGAGGCCTTCTTCGACGAAATCGAGCGTTACCGGGAATATTTGCTGGAGTCTCGTTTAAGAGCCGACTGTGAAGAGATGTTCGTTCCGGGGCAACCAGAACAAATAGCTCGGCGCGATCGAGCAGACGGGTTCGAGATAGACACGGTGACCGTTCAGCAACTACGGACGTGCGCCGCTCGAGTTGGAGTAGCGGAGAGTGAAATTACGAAAATGCTTGGAGAGAATTAGGCAGTCGGAGCTATTGACCACCATCTGATTTACCGCGGTTATCTGAATTCGAGATGTCAGGCGTCGAAGGAGATGACCGTTCTCGCGACCGTACCTGCCTTCATCCACTCGTAGCCTTCGTTGATCTGACCAAGACTTATCGTGGCTGAAACCATCTCGTCTAAAAGGAGACGTCCGTTGAGGTAGAGGTCGATCATCTGGGGAATGTCAGTTCGAAATTGATTCGACCCCATCATGGACCCTTGAAGTTTCTTCTCGCTAAGAAGATCGATACCGCGGATCTCTAGTTTGCTGTTCGAAGGCACCATCCCGATAACAGTTGCCGTGCCGCCCATGTCAAGCATCTCGAATGCCTGTTCCGCAGTTTGTTTTAACCCGATTGCCTCAAAGCTGTATTCGACACCGCCCGCAGTCATTTCTTTTACCGCAGCCACAACGTCATCAACTTCTGACGCGTTGACGGTGTCCGTAGCACCCATCAATCGGGCGGTGTCCAATTTTTCCGTACTCATATCGACCGCGATGATTCGTCCAGCGCCTGCGACACGAGCCCCTTGAATTGCCGAAAGCCCTATTCCTCCGCAGCCAATGACGCAAACCGTTGCTCCTACCGGAACTTTGGCTGTGCGAACTGCCGCCCCAAAACCAGTCGTCACGCCGCAACCGATCAGGCACGCCTTCTCTAAAGGGACGTCGGGCGTTACTTTGACCAGCCCGTTCTGATGTATCAACATTTCTTCGGCAAAACCACCAAGGCGCGCCATTTGATCTACGGGGGTTCCATCCGCTCGTTGAAGACGGGAGGCGGCTTCTTTATCTCGAGACGTAGCGCGACCGTTTGTGCACCGATGAGGATTGCCAGACAGGCATTGTCTACATTGACCGCAAAAAATGGAGAGACAAGCGACAACTGGGTCGCCTGGTTCAACGTATGTCACATCTGTGCCTACTGCTTGCACAATTCCCGCTGACTCGTGTCCCATGACGGCCGGAACACGAGTTCTGAACAGCCCTTCCATGAAATGTAAGTCAGAGTGGCAGAGACCCGCTCCGACGGTTTGGATCAAAACTTCTTGCGGCCCTGGTTTGTCAATTACGAGGTCTTCGATAACTAACTCGCCG
Organism: Candidatus Neomicrothrix sp. UBA2110; assembly: GCA_002331465.1. Taxonomy (GTDB): domain Bacteria; phylum Actinomycetota; class Acidimicrobiia; order Acidimicrobiales; family Poriferisodalaceae; genus UBA2110. The sequence continues at coordinate 5,827 of DCYM01000197.1, forward strand.
GGCTGTTCGCATAACACTGCAGCTTTCATATCGTCCCTTTGTGTAAAACGCGACCTACGAAGAGCCTATGCATCTCTCGTGAGTCGCGTCTAGCGGGGCGTCGTAAGATCGTAGTAATGAGTGTTTCACACAGGCCCGTTCGTTTGGGCTTACTGATACTGGATTCGATAGACCTGCCGCATCGCGCCATAGCGGGCGACTATGAACAACTGTTTCGCAATTTGTTCGAAGTAGGTGGTCACGAGATCGTTCCCGTTGACGTTAAGCGTCAGACGTTACCTGCCCACGATGAGTGCGATGGATGGATCATTCCCGGTTCGCGACAATCGGTGGTGGATGACGACATTTGGATCTCTCAACTACGAACTTGGACCCGACAGGCTCTCGAAGCTCAGGTGCCGTTAGCCGGTGTGTGTTTTGGTCACCAACTCATTGCCGCGGAACTCGGTGCTCAAGTCGGTCCCGCCCCAGGTGGATGGAATATCGGCGTGATCGACTACGAAGTAACGGACAGCCCTCCGTGGCTTAATTTGCCCGGTCGCTACAGTCTCATTGCAAGCCATCAAGACCAAGTTCTGACCGTTTCCTCCGATATGGAGTTAATGGCCACTGCTGCTACTTGCCCGGTTGGCGCCTTTACTGTGGGCAGCAACGTGATGTGTGTTCAAGGGCATCCTGAGTTTGTTCCCGCGCTGGCTGCATCGCTATATAAGTCTCGTATCGAACGCATCGGCTTAGACGCCGTAGAGAAAGCCCTTGCGACCCTTGAGCAACAGTTGGATCGACACGATGTCGCTCATTGGCTTTTACAAACGATCTACCAAGGCTCCCCGGCCTAACATGGTTTCCAGGAGTAGCTATGGCAAATGACCTTGGACATCTTCCCAAAATTGACGAACTTGATGACCGTAACCTCGACCGGCTCGAAACTTGGTATGCCAAGGCTTACCAAGATGACAATTTATTTCGAACGTTGGCGAATGACGAAGTAACCCTCAACATGTTCCTTGATTGGGTCGCCTTGATGTACGGCGGTACATCCGGGCTCGATCGACACATGATCGAACTTTGTCGAATACGCATGGCGAACGTCAACGAATGTTTTCATTGAAGCATGGTCAAAAGCGCATCGTTGGTGCGCACCGGCTTAACGGATGAGATCATCGAACAATTGGGTGATTACAGGTCTTCCGACCTCCCGGCAGCGTGGAAATCGGCGTTAGCCTTTACCGACCACTTGGCGGGTAACCCCAAGGGACCAATTCCAGAAACGCTTTACGTGGAGTTGGGAGAGCATTTCAGTCAGGCAGAAATTCTTCGGCTCGGAGCGTTGCTGGCTGTCGGGAGCGGCTGGCAGCGGATGATCGAGGCTTTCGGGATACGTCCTGATCATTTTGAGCCTGGTCAAGACGGTCCGTGGAAGTTTGATTGAGTTCCGTCTAACAAGGCGCTACCAGAATTTTCGATAAGGCGACGAATATTGGTATCTAAAAACGGGCCCTCGACTTCACTCCAACCAAATTCATCAGTTCCTGATCTGTTGAATTTGCGTCCTGGGAGTCGACGAAATTCTTGGCTGCTCCACGTCACGAAAGAATTGGGAGGGGCAACCGGCACTTTGCACGGTGGGTGTGCGCTGGCTGCAGTGGCGGTGGCGATGGAAGCCACAAGCGACCGGCCCGTGTCATTTATCAGTGGACAATTTCTTTCGCGCGCTCCGCTTGGCTCAACAGTCACCATTGATGTTGATCAACTTGTTGTTGGCAACCGAATTACCCAGGCCGCAGCAACATGCAGTTATGAGGACGTCGTGGTGCTTCGGGCCTCAGCTGGCCTCGGAGGTCGCGAACTCGGAGTCGACAGGAGTTGGCTCTCTGCCCCCAACGTGCCACCGCCTGAGGAATGCCCCCCCAGGGGTCGGACGTCTGAGACCGGCTATTCGTTCACGGACCAGGCAAATATTCGTCTCGCTGGGCAGGAGCCGGGTCAGAAAACTGTTCGCTACTGGGCACGGTTGCCCGAAAGCCTCGCATCAACGGCACCTGGGTTAATTGCGTTGGCAGACCTGCTCCCCAGTGGCATGCGGGTGAGCCTTGACAGTGCGTTTCGTGGCTCCAGCCTTGACCACACGGTCCGTATTGCTTCTCTCGTTACATCTGAATGGGTGTTGATGAATATCGAGGCGGCCACCATTCGAAACAGCATCGGCCACGGTGCGATCCAGTTGTATGCCCAAACGGGGGAGCTTCTGGCTATCGGTAGCCAATCGTTCGCTTTGTCGAAGCTGACCGGAGATCTAGATCGATAGGAGCACCGCATGAGCAGGGACAGGAACTGATGACCGCTTACATAATTTTTCAAGGTGACGTAACCGACCCAGACCGTTACGAAACCTATAAACCACTCGCCGCTCAGTCGGTCGCGGAACACGACGGCAGGTACCTAGTGCGCGGAGGCTTATGTGTTCCTCTTGAAGGAGCGGCCCCGCGCTCAAGAACAGTCATTTTGGAGTTCGATTCCACCGACGCGGCTACGCGATGGTACGAAAGCGCCAGCTATTCATCAGCGCGGCCGATTCGCCAGGCTGCCAGCGAAGGTTCCATGTACCTCGTCGAAGGTTGAGGCCCTATACCAAATGCTCTCAACCCCGCCCAACTAGAGGCATCCCGTTAGCCATTACGGTCATCGTCAAAACATTCGCCTCTGGGGGTAGCTCGGCCATCATCAACACGGCTTTAGCTACTTCTTCAACGTCCATCGTCGACTCAGCTTCTATCGTGCCGTCAGCTTGAAGTACACCTTTGGTCATCGCGGCGGTGAGCGGTGTTAGGGCGTTCCCTATATCAATTTGCCCGACGGTAATTCCGTGCACCCGGCCTTCAAGAGCCAACGCCTTAGTCAGGCCCGTAATCGCATGCTTAGTCGCGGTGTAAGGAGACGAAAATGGCCTAGGCGTTTGAGCCGAAACTGACCCATTATTAATGATCCGACCTCCGGCGGGGGATTGGCGCTTCATTTGAGCGAAGGCAGCGCGAGCGCAGAGCCAAGAACCAGTCAAGTTCGTGTCCACGACCTGTCGCCACGCGTCTACTGAAAGTTCCTCGATCGGCAAAGGAGGTGCGCCTATCCCAGCATTATTGAACAAAAGGTCCACCCGCCCGAACGATTCAACTGCGAGTGAGAACAGCCGATCTACATCTGATGGGTCGCCAACATCGACTTGAGCAGTTAGACCGGGCTCGTCGAATCCTGCAGCAACGTTTTCGAGTATTTCAGGACGCCTGCCACAAATTATTGTCGACCAGCCATTCGATGCGAGTGCCCTCGCCACAGCCGCACCCACCCCCGTACCGCCACCAGTAACTACAGCAACCCGTGGATCTTTAGCCTCTTGCACCTTATGGACCTCCCGTTTGACGCTGCTGCAACTTCGCCCATTCGTCCCGCAATCCAACCGTTCGATGGAACAAACGCGGATCGTCTTCATCTACAGCGAAATATCCGAGCCGTTCGAACTGAAGCACGTCGTCGTTGGGGAGTTCACCCAGTTCCGGTTCGAATTTACAACCAGTGATGATTTCTCGCGACGTTGGATTCAAATCATCAATCGGCTCACCGGTTTTTTCACCGGGTACTTCCGCGGTGAAGAGCCTCTCATACAAAGCGACGGCACCGTCTAAGGCGTGGTTAGCCTCGACCCAGTGAATAGTGGCCTTCACCTTGCGGCCATCGGGCGCAGCGCCTCCCGCGGTTAGAGGGTCATATGTGCAGTGGACTTCCGTCACGTTGCCATCGTCGTCTTGGACATCTCCGGTACAAGTCACCAAGTAGCCGCCCCGTAAGCGAACTTCGCGACCAGGTGACAGCCGAAAATATTTGGGCGGTGGCTCCTGCCGGTAATCATCGTGTTCGATCCAAAGTTCGCCGCTGAATGGGGCCAGTCGGGTCCCATCTGCCTCATTCTCCGGGTTATTCATCAAGGACCGATATTCGATAACTGGCTGCCCATTGTCATCCGCAGGCCAATTTGTGATGATCAATTTGAGTGGCCGCAGAACTGCCATGCGGCGCTGAGCCTTCGCATTGAGTTCTGTGCGCACGAAGGATTCGAGTAGCTCTATCGCGTGCCGTGAATTCGTCCGCGAAACCCCAACAAACGAACAGAATTCCCGAATCGCTGAAGGTGGGTACCCGCGGCGGCGTAAAGCTTTGAGCGTCGGCAGCCGGGGGTCGTCCCACCCGTCAATCTCGGCCCGATCGACCAGCTCCTTTAACTTACGTTTTGACGTCACAGTATGCGTGAGTTCAAGCCGAGCGAACTCTGTTTGGTATGGCGCCGGCCTATCAAGAGGCAGATTGTCTAGGAACCATTTATAGAGGGCTCGGTTGTCCGAGAATTCAAGTGAGCAAAGGGAATGCGTTACTCCTTCTATGGCATCGCCTTGACCATGTGCCCAATCGTATGTTGGGTAGATGGCCCAATCCCGACCGGTCCGATGGTGCTCCTCTGTTCGAATCCGATACATGATGGGATCGCGAAGCTGCATGTTTTCATTCTGCATGTCGATCAGAGCTCGCAGTACCCGGCTTCCTTCAGGAAATTCGCCGTCCTTCATCCGCCGGAAAAGGTCAAGGTTTTCGGCAACTGATCGACTCCGGAACGGACTGATCACACCTGCCTTTCCGAAGCCGCCACGTTGCTTCGAGATAGTGGCGCTGTCTTGATCATCGACATAGGCAAGGCCTGCCTGAATCAAGTGTTCCGCCCATTCATAAAGCTGGGG
>DCYM01000237.1:0-631 GCA_002331465.1 Candidatus Neomicrothrix sp. UBA2110
GCAACAACCGATCCGCAGAAAGTGCTGCCGACGATCAGAAGTCGGACTCAACACGTTGAGTTGAACCTGATACCGGCTGAAATCTTGACGAGGCATGTCCAAGACATCGGGGAACGCGCCAGCATGGAGCTTGATCCAGCGGTCGTTGAGTATGTCGTTGAACGGGGTGCAGGTTCAGTACGCGACGCTCTTTCGGCATTGGACCAAGTTGTGACCGCTGGGGGTATTCCTGACACTCGAGTTTCGGTCGACGCATTGGTTGACGGTATCGCTGGGCATGATTTGACTGCCTCGATGGCAGCTATCGCTGAAACTGTCGCCGCTGGCGTAGACCCGAGAGATTTAGCGCACCGAACCGCCCGAAAATTACGAGATATTTTCTTGGCGGGCGCGGGAGTTAATCCAGGTCAAGCAACTTTGGAGGAGTTACCCCAACTGGCTGAGAAGGCCGCCCAAATGGGCCGGGCTACCAATGTCCGAGCGTTGGAACTTTTGGGGGACGCCCTCATTGGTATGCGCCAGGCTCCAGATCCGCGGTTAGTCCTTGATTTGGCCGTCGTGCGACTTTTTGCTGAATTTTCTGAAGAACGTCCTGCCGCGGAACCTGCCCAGTCGGCTCCCGCGGAACCTC
>DCYM01000237.1:977-8795 GCA_002331465.1 Candidatus Neomicrothrix sp. UBA2110
TCGGCTCCCGCGGAACCTCCCCAGCGGATATCGAAGCCCGCGGCGGCCGCTCGAGCGGCGCTGGCTGCGACACCGGAGGTTGTTCCTTTAGAGACCGCCGTGGTAGGAGCTGATGCCCCGCTGCCTCCACCACCTTCGTCGCCAAACATTGAGAAGGACACGTCGCGCGAGCCTCCCAATGATGAAACTGCACTGGGTCAACAAGAACCGGCTCTTAAATCAGTGCAACTCTCGGCAACTGAGATATCGGAATTGTGGCAGCAGCGGGTCCTTCCTGGCCTGAGTGCACGTGCTCGAGCTCGGTTCCAAGCCGCAAAATTGGTCGAGGTCCAAGAGCACACTGTGCAGTTCGAGTTACCGAATGAAACTCACCGAGAGCGATGCGAACAACTCAAGAGCGATGTTGAGGAATCTCTCAGCAATCTGACTGGCGCCACCGTCCAAGTTGAGCTCGTTGTTTCGTCTGGCGCCCAAGTTGATGACGTAGAAAAACCTATGGAATCACCTGAGGAAGTGGTTGATCCGGCAGACTTCAAAACAACGAACGACAGCGGTCCTTCAAGCGTCGACCTGGTTCTGGAAGCTTTTCCTGGCGCGGTCGCGTCCGATGATGATGGCACCATGTGAGAGTGATTGACCGATGACTGAGAATTGGGCTGCCGGGCCGACCCTCTCGCAGGCACAGGACCTACAAAATCAGATCTTGGAACAACGCCAAGAAATTTCCTTGACTTCGGTTGAAGGCTCAGCAGGTGGTGGAGCAGTCAAAGTCTCAATGCAAGCTGACGGAACAGTGGTGGGCGTTGCGATTGATGCCGATGTTGTCAGCAGCGATGAGGTCACCATGCTTGAAGATTTAGTGACCGCCGCGTTTCGTGATGCGCTGAAAGAATGTGGCAATGCGCAGGCCGCGGTAATTGCTCGGCTAGACGCACTAACGCGGTCAGATCAAGGAGGTTAGGGAAAGGTGTATGACGGCCCAGTCCAAGACGTCATTGATGAACTCGGCAGATTGCCTGGAATCGGTCCCAAATCCGCGCAACGAATAGCGTTCCATCTTCTGAAGTTGCCAAAAACAGAGGCCCAGCGATTAGCGGCGGCAATAGTTGAAGTTAAGGAGCGGATCGGATTTTGTAACCGGTGCTGCAATATCTCAGAAAACGAACTCTGCGTTACGTGTACTGACCCGCAGAGACAAACCGGTGCGTTGTGTGTTGTAGAAGAGCCTAAAGATGTTATCGCTCTTGAAAAAGCGGGATTTCGTGGTACGTATCACGTCTTGCAGGGTGCGTTAAATCCAATGGAAGGAATCGGACCCGAACAGCTCCGGATACGTGAGCTACTCGTCCGCATTCCAGAAGAAGAAGTCGATGAGTTGATTTTGTGTACTAATCCAAATATTGAGGGTGAAGCAACCGCAATGTATTTGGCTAGGCAAATACAGCCACTAGGTCTCAAAGTGACACGTATTGCTAGTGGCCTGCCGGTGGGTGGTGACCTTGAATACGCTGATGAGTTGACGTTAGGTCGAGCCTTAGAAGGTCGGCGCGAACTTCAGACTTGATTGGCAACGTTGGTGGGAGGGCGGATGTCGGAGTTGAGAGCTACTCAACTTGGTGTATCGCGGGCACACCGTACATAAGCCGATTAGCTGCCAACTCCGACATCCAAAGAGTTGGGACTCTTTGCATTTATGTTACAAACATTTCAGTTTGATGACAAATTGCTTGACGCGTTCGCGATTTAGGTGACTTCGATCACTAGGGCGTCCCCTTGACCTCCGCCGCCGCACAGAGCAGCAGCACCCAACCCACCGCCGCGCCGGTGGAGTTCATTCATCAAGGTGAGAGCTAAGCGGCTTCCTGACATACCAATTGGGTGACCGAGGGCAATGGCGCCGCCATTGACGTTGACGATTTCATCGCTTACCCCAAGGTCCTCTGTGGCTGCTAAGCCCACTGCCGCGAACGCTTCGTTTAGTTCAAACAGCGACAGATCTTCGATAGTGAATTCAGTTTTGGAAAGTGCATGACGAATGGCTCGAGAAGGCTGCGTTAGAAGGGAGGTGTCAGGGCCTGACACCATGCCGTAGCTCACTATCTGCGCTAACACGTCGAGCTCAAGTTCTTTGGCCTTTGCGGCTGACATGAGTATTAGTGCACATCCGCCGTCGGAGATTTGGGAGGCATTGCCCGCGGTCACTGCACCATCGGTTGCGAACGCGGGCCGAAGATTCCCAAGGCTCAGGGCGGATGTTCCCGGACGTACCCCTTCGTCAATGTCAACTAAAAGTGGGTCTCCACCTCGCTGAGGTATCGGAACAGGAGATATTTCAACTTCTAGACGACCCGCTTTTTGCGCTGCTACGGCTCTGTCGTGTGATTGAGCGGAGAACTCATCCATTGCTGATCGATTAATTGAAGCTGCAGCTGCGTCTCGTTCGGTGCCGTCACCCATGTGGCCGTCGTCAAATGCGCACCACAACCCGTCGTGGATCATTGCGTCACGGACTTCGCCGTGGCCCATTTTGAACCCGCCGCGGCCTTCAGCCATGAGGTATGGAGCGTTGGTCATTGACTCCATCCCGCCTGCGACGACCACGTCGGCGTCACCGGCGGCGATCATCTGATCGGCTAGGTATACGGCGTTGAGGCCAGACAAACAAACTTTGTTAATCGTAAGAGCGGGGACATCCATGGGTATGCCAGCGGCCACCGCAGCTTGGCGCGCGGTGATCTGACCTTGACCGGCTTGAAGAACTTGTCCCATGACGACATGGTCGACTTGATCGCCGGTCAATCCAGCCCGTTCTAATGCTGCTGAGATGGCGTGCGCCCCTAATTGAGCACCTGTCAAGCTGGCTAGGCCTCCGTTGAAACGACCAATGGGTGTGCGTGCTCCCGAAACAATTACCGAGCCAGGCATGGTGATCCTTTTCGTCAGAGTTTTTCGTCTTCTAACTCTGTGAGTGTAGATTTCGTGGCCGGTCAGTGCTTAGGCGAATTGACCAACCCTCGCTAGGATTAACTAAACCTACATTACCGGGGAGTAACTTACCCTCCATGCAGCACATCCTTGAGGCCATACAGGCAGACGCGTCGGGCGAAGATATCGCCGCTCTTCCAATTCCGGAGAGCTATAGGGCTGCCTTTGTGCGGCGCGACGAACAAAACATGTTCGAGGACCGTGAATCCTTTGAAAAAGATCCACGGGAGTCAATACGCGTGGCGGAAGTGCCTACCCCTGAACTTGCGCCCGATGAGGTCTATCTCGCAGTGATGGCAAGTTCGATCAACTTCAACACGGTGTGGACCTCGATCTTTGAACCACTACCAACCTTCGGATTTCTTGACCGCCTCGGTCGCGAAAGTAGTTGGGGGGCCCGCCATGCACTCGATTATCACGTCATAGGGTCTGACGCTTCGGGAGTGGTGCTGAAAGCTGGATCCGCCGTGCGCAACTGGAACCCCGGCGACCGGGTCGCGGTCCACTGCAACTACGTCGATGATCAAGACCCGGCCGCCCATGAAGATTCGATGCTTGCCTCAAACCAAAGAATATGGGGATTTGAGAGTAATTTCGGCGGCCTTGCTGACCTTGCGATCGTGAAAGCAAACCAGTTGATGCCCAAACCATCTCATCTGACATGGGAAGAATCAGCCGTCAACGCTCTGTGTGGGTCAACGTCCTATCGCATGCTTGTTGGCGACAACGCAGCCAGAATGAAACAAGGTGACAGCGTCCTGATTTGGGGCGCGTCGGGTGGGCTTGGCAGCTACGCCTGTCAACTCGTTCAAAACGGGGGAGGCACACCCATAGGGGTGGTCAGCTCACCAGAAAAGGTCGACTTATTACACCAACTCGGTGTTGAGCATGTGATTGACCGCAGCGAAGAGGACTATCAATTCTGGACAGACGAACACACTCAAGACGAAAGAGAGTGGCGTCGTCTAGGTAAGCGGGTGCGTGGCTTTATCGGAGACGACCCAAACATCGTGTTCGAACATCCCGGTCGGTCAACAATGGGTGCTTCGGTGTTCGTCACTAAACGAGGGGGCAAAATCGTGACGTGTGCCGCAACTACCGGTTACATGATCGAATATGACAACCGCCACCTCTGGATGCGCCTCAAGCAAATCGTTTCAAGCCATTTCGCCAACTACGCCGAAGCGTGGGAAATGAACCGGCTTATTGATCAGGGACGAATCCAACCCACCCTTTCGAAGACGTTCTCGCTCGTCGATGTTGGCGAAGCGGCATACCAAGTGCATCACAATCAGCACGAAGGCAAGCTCGGAGTGTTGTGCTTGGCTCCCGAGGGCGGGCTCGGAATAAGCAATCCTGAAAAGCGCGAAGCTATTGGTGAGAACAAAATCACCTTGTTCCAACGTCATACTGAGTCGCTTGAGAAGATGGCAGGGGGTTGACCATGATCCTTACTGAAATTGATCACGTCGCAATAGCTGTTCATGATCTCGAAGCAGCTATCGCTTACTACGAGCAAGCGTTCGGCGCCGCAGTGCACCATCGCGAGACGGTCGACAGTGATGGGGTGGAAGAAGCACTCCTAAAAGTTGCAGACAGCTATATTCAGCTCACCGCCGCAACCCGTCCAGATTCTCCCATTGCAAAACACCTCGAAAAAAGAGGTGAAGGCCTGCACCACATCGGGTATCGAGTTGATGATTGTCAAGCTGCCATGGACGCAATGATTGCCGCAGGGGCAACCCCGATCGACAAGGCGCCCCGTCCTGGGTCACGCGGCACGACGGTTGCTTTTATCCACCCCAAAGGCAGTTTCGGGACCTTGATCGAACTGGTTGAGGAATAGAACCTAAGGGGACCAAGAGAAATGGCCGATTACCTCGACGCAGAAGTTGGGCTTGGTCCGCACCCTCTTCCATGGCCCCAAGGTGATCACTACGACCCTGAACTCTTACGCGACGGCGACCGGCGCAACGTTTTGGACACCTACCGATATTGGCGACGTGAAGCTATCGTCGCCGATCTTGATTCAAGACGGCACCCATTCCATGTGGCGATTGAGAACTGGCAACACGACCTCAACATCGGGACTGTGGTTCGCAACGCCAATGCCTTCTTGGCATCGGCCGTCCATATTGTTGGTCAGCGAAAGTGGAACCGTCGAGGAGCGATGGTCACTGATCGATATCAACACTTAGAGCACCACCCGACGGTGGAAGACTTCGTTGGATCCATGGCTGACCGAGATATCTCGGTCGTAGGCGTCGATAACCTCCCCGGAGCACAGCCAATTGAAACCACTGCACTCCCACGAAAATGTGTGTTGGTTTTCGGTCAAGAAGGACCGGGATTGTCTCCTGAAGTGCGAGAGAGCGCCGAATTAGTGCTGTCAATCACCCAATTTGGCTCGACGCGATCGATCAACGCTGGAGTTGCTTCGGGTATAGCAATGCACACCTGGGTTCGCCAACACGCGATCTGACCAGAAAACTCACGTTGGTCCTCAGAAGGCACCCGTGCGCAACTAGGGTCAGGGTCGGCAATTGTTTCGGGATGAGACGATGCCTCAAGACCTAAGGATGTAAACATGGCTTCGAAGTGGCGACAGCTTTTCGCCCTATTGGCGGTATTCGGACTTTTTACTGCTGCTGCATGCAGTAGCGATGATGGAGGTGGAGTATCTGGCGGATACACAATTGGGCTGGTCACCGACACCGGCAAAGTCGATGACAAAAGTTTTAACCAGTCGGCATGGGATGGCGCTAAAAAGGGCGCTGCAAACATTCCTGCTTCTGCCACTGCTAGTTATATCGAAACCGAAGAATCTAAGGATTACGCAAACAACATCCAGCTTTTCCTTGACGACGGGGCGAAAATCATCGTTACCGTCGGTTTCGGCTTGGGTGGAGCAACCATCGAAGCCGCCCAAGCTAACCCCGATGTGCTGTTTATCGGTGTTGACCAGTGGCAGAACGAAGCTCTTCCCAATCTCGTAGGGCTGATGTTCCCCGAGGCCAACGCCGGGTTTATGGCTGGAGCGCTCGCCGGAATGTTGACAGAAACCAACATCGTTGGAGCAGTTCTGGGCACCGACCTAGTTCCCCCAGTTGTGTTCTTCAAAGAGGGTTGGGAAAACGGTGCCCGCTACACCAACCCTGAAGTACAAACCATCTCGACCTATCACCCAGGTGGTCTTGACGTAGCGTTTGGTGATCCCGAATGGGGTGCTACCACCGCCCGGCAGGCTCTTGACCAAGGCGCCGACATCATCTTCGGTGCAGGAGGTGCCACCGGTAATGGAGCGCTTATTGAGGTAGCTGGCGAAGCCGGAGCCCTTTGTGTAGGCGTTGACCAGGATCAATGGTTCACCGTGCCTGAAGCCCATTCGTGCCTGGTAACCAGCGCGATGAAGCTCATCGACATAGGCGTAGCGCATCTGATCGCGCAAGCGTACGCAGGGACTATGGAAGGCGGAAACTACTTCGGTGAAGTTGGTCTCGCCCCGTTCCATGATTTCGACGGCGTTGTGACCAGTGAAATGCGATCCACACTTGAAGAGGTCATGGCGGGACTCGCCGATGGTTCCATAAATCCCATGCCTTGATAGAAATTTCGACTTGAATGGGGGCATCATCCAGAGTGGATGGTGCCCCCGAGTCGCGTCATGAGCCGTTCCATACTCCGTAGCGTTGCCGTTCCTTTGGCAGCAGTAATTCTTGGGCTTTTGATTGGGGCCCTCCTGATCGTGTCTCAAGGCGCGTCACCTATTGCCGCCTATTCTTCGTTGCTCAAAGGTGGGCTTGGTGATGGAGACGCACTGCTGCGCACCTTGCAGAAAGCCACGCCTCTGATCTTCGGTGGACTAGCTGTTGCGTTCGCTTTTAAAGCCGGGTTATTCAATATCGGAGGTCAAGGCCAATTATTGGTGGGCGCAGTGTTCGCCGCCGCTGTTGGGTTCGGCGTCGACGGATTGCCTACCTTCATTCATTTGCCTGCCGCACTCATAGCCGGAGCACTTGCTGGGGCCATATGGGGCGGCATCGCTGGAGCGTTAAAAGCAACTACCGGTGCTCACGAAGTGATTGTCACAATCATGCTTAACTTCGTCGCCGGAAACCTCACCGATTGGCTATCCGCCAACCCCTGGAAAGATAACTCGGGTAACAACATTGTCGCCCGAACCCCATTGGTTGAAGATTCGGCCACTATTCCCACGCTTGGGGCCGTACCGGTGGGGTTTCTCTTGGCGGTAATTACTGCTATCGGATGTTGGATGATCCTTGAACGATCTACTTACGGATTTGAAGTTCGTAGCGTGGGCCAAAACAAAAACGCCGCACACTACGCAGGTATCAAAGTGGGCTGGATTATGGCCTCCACCATGGCAGTAGCGGGAACGCTCGCAGCGCTAGGCGGTGCCGTAGAGAGTCTCGGTGTAGATGGCCGATTCGAGGCCGGAGTGAACGTCGGCCTCGGGTTTGAAGGCATCACGATCGCGCTGTTAGCTCGAGCCAACCCACTAGGTGTCATACCTGCAGCTTTGCTGGTGGGATTGATGGAAGCCGGTGCGTCAAGAATGCAGTTTAAAGCCGGGGTCGCTCCTGAGCTTATTGACGTTATTCAGGCCCTGATCCTCTTTTTCGTCGCCGCTCCGATGATTGTGCGTTGGCTCCTTCGTATGCGCCAAGGGGACTCAGAACAACTCCGATTGGGCGCTGGATGGGGCAACTCATGAAGGCCCGCCAACGCCAACTGCTATGGATCGCAGTCGTGCTGATCGTTGTTCTCGCCTGCAGTTTCTACTCAGCCAATGGTCCACAAACCACGGCTGTG
>DCYM01000221.1 GCA_002331465.1 Candidatus Neomicrothrix sp. UBA2110
ATAACCTCCGCTGTGGGGAAAAAAGGTGCGGCCATTTCGGCGAAACGCATTAAAAGAACTGCGCCAATTGCGAAGTTTGGGGCGATGAGACAATTACTCGAAGTGAAGGCTGAGCGGAAAGAAGCTATATCGCTCTCCCCTAGTCCACTTGTACCTACGACCGCGTGGACACCGTTATTTGCACACCACTGGATGTTAAGTCGAGCTGCTTCAGCGACGGTGAAATCGACAGCCACGTCAACATCGGCGGGATCAACATGCTCAAGTGAATCCAAGACCACAACGGAATCTGTGGGATCCTTTTCACCCGAACACGTCGGATCCACCGCGGCAACAAGGTTTAAATCATTATCGGCGGCCACGGCTTCGCACACCGCTGATCCCATACGGCCTGCTGACCCTACGACTACTACGCGCATATGAGCCGTTCCTTCCTCGCTGGCGCACAACGTTGTGAGCCCTGTCACCATTCTGGGCGACAGGGCTCACAGTTGGAATCACTATTTTGAAATAAACAGGTTTTTCAGAGTCTCAGCTGATCAACGACGGCTGCGACGGCGACGGCGTCCTCGCCCGTCATCCTTTGGTTCGGGACCCATGTCGCCGTACACCTCCTCGGCCGTGCCGGAGAAGTGTTCTTCAAACGAAACATATTCTCGAGCGTTGGCAGAAGTGTTGGCATCATCGGATGATGCTTCCTCCGAATCAGCTGTGTCGACCGCTTCAGGACTCTCCGTTGTGGTCTGACCGTCGCTGGCCTCATCATTTGCATCACCGGAGTCTTTGCCTGACCCTGCTCCAGCGTCTGCTCCAGCGTCTGCGACCATCGACAGAGACAGTTTGCCGCTCGGATCTATGTCGTCTACAAGAACCTTCACGGTGTCGCCGACGTTTAATACTTCTTCGACTTTGTCAAGGCGTCGCTTTCCACCGATCTTGCTGATGTGTAGCAAGCCGTCAGTTCCCGGCAAAATGTTGACGAACGCACCGAATTTGGTGATATTGACTACTCGGCCGTCGTACTCTGCTCCAACGTCAGCAGTTGGCGGGTTGACGATTAAGCGGATCTGACGTTCCGCTTCTACGACCTTGTCGCGATCTGGTGATCCGATACTGACTATGCCGACAGTGCCGTCATCATCAACAGAAATATCAGCACCAGTTTCTTCCTGAACGGTGTTGATAACTTTCCCTCTTGGGCCGATCACTTCGCCGATCTTGTCGATCGGAATTTCGAAGCTGACTATCTTCGGAGCATTACCTCCGACGTCGGGCCGTGGCTCAGATATCGCCTCATTCATCACCGCGAGTATCTGCATGCGGGCTGCGCGGGCTTGAGATAGTGCTTGTGTAAGAACTTCTGCTGGGATGCCCTCGATCTTGGTGTCGAGTTGGAGGGCGGTTATAGCGTCTTCGGTCCCCGCGATTTTGAAGTCCATATCCCCAAAAGCATCCTCTGCCCCCAAAATGTCAGTGAGTGTCACATATTTACCTTCGGCATACACGAGACCCATGGCGATGCCGGATACATGACCGCGAATAGGCACTCCTGCATCCATCAGTGAGAGCGAAGATGCACACACTGAACCCATGGATGTTGACCCGTTCGATGAGAGCACATCAGAAACCAGCCGAAGGGTGTAGGGGAAGTTTTCTTTAGACGGAATTGTTGGGAGTAAAGCTCGTTCAGCAAGCGCACCGTGGCCAATTTCTCGACGTTTGGGACCCCGCATGAATCCAGCTTCACCCGTCGAAAACGGGGGAAAGTTGTAATGATGCATGTACCGCTTACGGTCGTTCGGGTTCAGCGTGTCAATCAGTTGCTCCATGCGACTCATACCCAAGGTCGTTGCGTTCAATACCTGAGTCTCACCGCGCTGAAACAGCGCTGAGCCATGTGCCGTTTCGCCGATATAGCTAACCTCAGCTGACAACGGACGAACTTCGTCCGTGGCCCGACCGTCAATGCGGAAACCATCTTCAACGATCCGTCGACGAACGATTTCTTTCGAAATTGAGCGCACTGCTGCACCGATTTGTTTGGCAGCGTCGGCTGTTTCGGCGAATTCCTCTTCGAGTTGGGTGCGAATCTCTGCTGTTACGAGGTTTTGTTGAGCTTCTCGTTCAGCTTTATCGGCGATGGACATTGCCTCGGTGAGCTGTGGGGTTGCGACCGAACGCACCCTCTCGAGAATCTCGTCGCTGTAGTCCACACTTGGAATCCACTCGAGCGCTTCGATATCGCCTAGTTGACTCCGTAACGCCTTCTGTAGCTCGATGACGTCGTCAATCCATTGTTTTGAGGCTTCTAGCCCGTCAGCGAGCACCTCTTCGGTGACCTTCGGAGCTCCATCGTCGTAATATTCGAAGGCTCGCTCGGTGCCTCCAGCTTCAACCATCATGATGGCGATGTCGCCATTTTCGAGTTGTCTACCGGCGACCACCATTTCGAACGTCGCTGCTTCCCCTTCTTCATACGTCGGGAACGGGATCCATGAGCCATCGGTGCTGTAGGCGATACGCACTGCGGCGATAGGACATTCAAAAGGAATTCCGCTCACCCATAGGGCCGCTGAAGCGCCGTTCAGGGCAACCACGTCGTAGGGATTCTCGCCATCAACGCCAAGGATGGTGCCCACGACGTGTGTCTCGTGGCGGTAGTCGCTAGGGAAGTTAGGGCGCAAAGGTCGATCAATCAGTCGACAAGTAAGAATTGCGTCGTCTGAGGCCCGCCCTTCTCGACGAAAGAACGATCCGGGGATTCGCCCCGCTGCATACATGCGCTCTTCGATATCGACGGTTAACGGGAAAAAGTCCGCACCATCGCGGGGTTTACTTGATGCTGTCGCGGTAACTAGGACCTGTGTGGATCCGATTCTCGCTGTAACAGCTCCATTCGAAAGACCTGCAAGTTTGCCGGTTTCGAATGAAATGGTTTTGTCGGTACCCGAGATTGGGCCCGATACGGAAATGGCATCAGCCATAGGTTTCTTCTACTCCTTCGGCGAGACGTTCTCGCCATGATTTACATTCAGTTGGAAGACGTCGCCCACCCGATTTGGTTTGAGGAAGCGACGACCACCAATTGCGATGCGATCTGTGTACTGGCGAGCTTTGGCCGTGCGCGAAATTGGCGGCGTGACAGCCGCCTAGATCGCTCAGCGGCGCAACCCGAGTTTCGTAATGAGCGCCCGGTAACGGTCAACGTCGTTATTATCGAGATAGTTCAGAAGGCGACGGCGGCGACCAACAAGTTTGAGTAAGCCGCGTCGACTGTGGTGATCCTTTTCGTGGGTCTTCAAATGTTCGGTGAGATCTTCGATCCGATCCGTGAGCAACGCAACCTGGACTTCGGGTGAACCCGTGTCAGTTTCGTGATGCCGGTGCGCTGCCATAGTGGCGGACTTTTCGGCCATGTGTTTATTTCCTCGGAGTACAACTTCGTGCCGCTAAGTAGTGGGGATTGCGGCTAGGTGGTTGGCACGAGAGTTACGCGCCGAGGAGCATTCTAACAGCGAAGTTCTTAGATAGTGCAGCCCTAGATCGGGTCGACAATTACTCGGAAAGACATTGGGCGGCATTCACGACGTCTTTGCCCAGTTGCGCGACTAGCTGATCAACATCTTCGAATCGTCGCTCGCCCCGCAAGCGTCGGACAAATCGGACTTTTGCTTGTTCCCCATAAAGGTCTCCGCGAAAGCCGATCAAATGAGCTTCGATAAGTGATCTTTCGGCGAAGTCATAGAACGTGGGTCGTTTACCTATGTTGACCGCAGCGGGATATTGAGTGCCATCGGGACGTTGATACCACGCTGCGTAGACACCGTCAGATGGCACCTGCAAATCAGGCGTCGTTGGCAAGTTTGCGGTGGGAAACCCAATCGTTCTTCCTCGCCGGTCTCCGGGCGTCACAATTCCCCTCGCTTCGAAGGGTCGCCCCAAGAGCCGATGCGCCTTTTCTACGTCGCCATCGTCAAGGGCCATGCGAATCGACGTCGATGAAATTACTTCTCCTTCGCCCGTAATTTGCTTGACTAGGGGAAGTCCGATGACTTGATAGCCGCACTCATCCCCCACCGCTTTGAGAGTCTCCACGTCCCCTCGGCGGTCTTTGCCGAAGTGAAAATCAGCACCCACGACGATTACTTTCGCCTGAAGAGAGTCAACGAGGACTTGCCTTGCGAACGTTTCGGCACGAACCTGTGCCTGTTCCGGTGTGAACTCGACTACCAGTGTGTAATCGACGCCTGTCTCAGCAAGAAGTTCGAGTTTGGTGTCTAAATCGCACAACAGAAGAGGCGCAGAGTCTGGTCTGACTACCGTCGCAGGGTGGCGGTCAAAGGTCACTACGGCAGTAGCGCATCCTCGTTCCGCCGCCATCCGATGCATTTCAGCAATCACGGTGCGGTGTCCGCGATGCACCCCGTCATATTCCCCGACGGTAACTACGCTGCCTTGCTCTAGCGACGGTGACCAGGCTATGTCACGAATGATCTGCACCAAGTCAAACTATCGGGAACCCGATCTTAGAACGACTCCATCTTGTTATTCGAAAGCGTTTAGCTGGCTTGGTGCGGTCACTGAGCCAGCACCACACCCACTACAACACGACCCTCCACATTTTCGTGAACGGCGATGAGCTCCTCGGATGCGTCGACTAAGGCCCAAGGACCATCTCCTTGGGTGCGGTTCGAATTGAGTCTCCCGCCATTTCGCACGAACGACTGCTCTTCTTCACTCAGGACTATCCGATCTATTCCCCGGACCAACTCGATTACGGGCAGCAAGGGAGCTTCTTCGATCGTGCCAGATTCATCGAGTTTGTATATGCCACTAGCTACCCGGCGCAGGCAACGAATATGAGCTCCTCCTCCAAGGGCTGTTCCTAAGTCGGCACCTAGTGTTCGAATGTAGGTACCAGCAGAACAATCAACGACAGCGCTCCAAATTAACGAGTCCGCCGTGGCTTCGATATCAAACCGGCTGATAGTCACTAGACGCGCTTCGCGTTCTACCTCAAGCCCTTGACGGGCGAGATCGTGGAGACGTCGCCCGCCAACTCTTCGCGCCGACACCATCGGCGGAATCTGTTGAATCTCGCCGGTAAGGCCTTTGGCGGCAGCTAAGACATCTACTTTTTCGACGGACATTTGATGGCGAGCAACTATTTGGCCAGAGGCGTCAAGCGTGTCAGTCTCGGTTCCTAGGACGATCTCCACTTCATATGTCTTAAAAGAGGCCGAAGCGAACCGTAATAGTCTCGTTGCTCTTCCTACACCAACGACGAGGACTCCTGTGGCGTCGGGGTCAAGAGTCCCGGCATGGCCTATTCGCCGTTCACCGAAACGTTTTCGTAGGCCAGCCACCACGTCGTGAGAGGTCATCCCCGCCGGTTTGTCGATGAGGAGCATGCCGTGAACGGTCGCTGGTCGCCTGCCCATCAGTCACGTTCAACCTTCTCGTCGGGGGTGCCCATGCCGAGTTCGTCCAAAATTGAATCAATGCGGTGGGCCTCACCGATCGATGGGTCAGGCGAGAATTGAAGTGCCGGTGTGCGTCGCATTCTTGATTGTCGCGCTAAGGCCTGCTGAATACGTTGTCGGTGTTCTTCTAGCGCGAACACCACCTCGGGAACGTCTTCTTCGTCGAGGACATCGAACCACACGGTCGCTCGAGTTAGTTCACGGTCAACATCAACTCCAGTTACCGCTAGCAAAAAGAGACGCTCGTCGTCTATCCGTTCGAGTTCCGTCGCCACTATCTCGCGAATTAACCCTGCAACCCGGTCGGTGCGTTCATAATTTTGCCCCGCCCGGCGTTGGCGGCCCCGCTGCTGGTTCATAAGGTGGCCTCCCGACTCAGCATCAAGATCAGCTTCTTAGACGCGCGGGATCTCCCGCTCATCGTAGGTTTCGATCACATCGCCTTCTTTGAGGTCCGTGAAATCAGAGAGTCCGATACCGCATTCCATCCCTGCGTTTACTTGAGGCACTGAATCTTGGAAGTGGCGAAGTGATGCAACTTCTCCCTTCCAAATAATTGTGCCTTCGCGTAAGAATCGAACCTTTGCCCCGTCCTTGATAGTTCCGTGTTCAACGAAACAACCTGCAACTGGTCCTACTCGCGAGATGCGGAAGACTTCACGCACCTGCGCTTCGCCAGTGACGATCTCTTCGAATTCCGGTTCGAGCATTCCGAGCATCGCGTTTTCGATGTCTTCGAGCAGTTGATAAATGATTTCATACAGTCGAATTTCGACATCTTCTAGCTCGGCTGCTTCTCGCGCTTTTCGGTCGGGACGAACGTTAAATCCGATGATCGTGGCATTCGACGCGATCGCCAACTGGACATCATTTTCGTTGACTCCGCCTACGCCTCTGCTGACGAATGAAAGTTTGACTTCTTCGCGTTCCAGTTTGCGCAAGCTGTCTGTCACTGCTTCCAAGGAGCCGTGGACATCAGCTTTGAGAACCAGATTCAATGTGGCGGCCTCGCCAGCTCGGATCTGCTTGAAGATGTCTTCGAGCTTGGCGCCAACGGCGCCTGAGGAAGATGCGTTGGCCATGCTGGCTTGACGCTGCCAATGTTCCCGCGTGTCGGCCACTCGACTGGCAGTTTTTTCGTCAGGCGCAACAGTAAACATGTCGCCTGACCGTGGAACCTCTGACAGACCAAGAACTTCCACCGGAACTGAGGGCCCGGCTTCTTTGATCGTGTTGCCAAGATCGTCTGTCATCGCCCGCACTCGACCCCATGCAGCACCGGCGACCATGGGGTCGCCAACTGAGAGCATGCCCTGCTGCACTAGCACCGTGGCGACTGGGCCTCGTCCTCGGTCAAGATTTGCTTCTAGAACAGTTCCGATGGCACGACCGTCTGGCGCAGCTCGAAGCTCTTCAAGTTCTGCGACTAAAACAATTTGGTCAAGAAGCTCATCTATCCCGTCTTCGGTCATTGCCGAGACGGGAACAGTGATGACATCTCCTCCATAGGACTCGGGTATTAGGTCACGTTCAGCCAATTGAGCCAGGACGCGGTTGGGATCGGCACCTTCGCGATCCATTTTGTTGATTGCAACGACGATTGGCACCTCGGCCGCCCGTGCGTGATCTATAGCTTCAAGGGTTTGGGGCATGACGCCATCATCGGCCGCAACTACCAGAATGACGATGTCCGTGGCTTGGGCACCGCGGGCGCGCATAGACGTAAAGGCCGCGTGGCCAGGAGTGTCAATGAACGTAAGCGCCTGTCCATTTCTTTCAACCTGGTAGGCACCTATGTGTTGTGTTATGCCGCCCGCTTCGCCGTCGACGACGTTGGAAGATCTGATGCGGTCCAAAAGCAATGTTTTTCCATGGTCAACATGACCCATAACTGTGATTACCGGCGGGCGCGGCGCCGACCCTAAAGCCTCGAGATCGATATCTAGAACTTTGAGAATCTCTTCTTCTTGTTCAGCGCCAGGATCGACGATACGTATCTGGGCACCTAACTCAGCGGCAAAGAGTTCGACCATGTCGTCGCTCAGTGATTGAGTCGCGGTAACCATTTCTCCTTGTTGAAGGAGGAATCGAACAACGTCAGCAGCGGAGCGATTTAAATTACCCGCAAGTTCTTGCGCAGTCGAACCGCGTTCGATTACGACCTCACCCTGAGGAACCGGCGCGTCCACAGGCGTGTACGTAGCAAGCTCCTGGGGCTGTAATTCCTCGCGCTGACGTCTACGCCGCTTTTGCTTTCGGCCTCGTCGCTGTTGAGGGCCTCCTCGAGGGCCGCCAGGACGACCACCAGGACCGCCACCAGGACCACCAGGACCACC
>DCYM01000042.1 GCA_002331465.1 Candidatus Neomicrothrix sp. UBA2110
CCACTATCCGGTGACGTTGAGGTATCGCTTAGAGGGACTTGGCCTTTGGGTGGTGTCTGAAAAACACGCGGGCGTAGAGGTTGACGACCTACGCTTCAAGTGACGCTGGTACTTGAAGGAGATGCAGCAATGACGACCTATATGCCTCCCAAAGAAGTCGATTTCCATTTCGACGTCATGTGCCCGTGGGCCTACCAGACTTCGCTCTGGATGCGTGATGTCCGTGACCAGCTAGACCTCAAAGTCAACTGGAAGTTTTTCAGCCTGGAGGAGATCAATCTTCGAGAGGGAAAGAAGCATCCTTGGGAGCGGGAATGGAGTTATGGATGGTCGATGATGCGCATTGGCGTGGTTCTGCGACGCATGGACATGGCTCTTTTGGATGATTGGTATGCATTGGCGGGACGGGCGCTGCACGTTGATGGAAATCGACCACATAATCCAGACGTCGCGAAACACTTGCTTGAACAGATCGGCGTAGATCCTTCTGTCGTGGAACAATCGATCGAAGACGAATCGACTCACTCGGAAATCAAAGCGGAACATGACAGAGTTGTGGAAACCGGCGGATTTGGCGTTCCGACCTTATTCTTCCCCGACGGCCAGTCCTTTTTCGGACCGGTGTTATTGGATCCTCCTAGCGGAGATGCAGCGCTTCGTCTTTGGAATGCAGTAACGGCGTGGCTCGAATTCCCCCAACTGTATGAAATGCAACGCCCGAAGCAGGCGATTGACGAGGAAGCGATTTACGAAACGTTCAAGCCATATCTAGAAGCACGAGATTGGGTGAGTATCAATCGCGGCAAGGTCGTGGGTTTCGATCCCAACGACTGATTTCAGTTGACTTAAAGGCGGACTTACTTGTCGTGTTCGTCTTCGCCATCGCCGACCATTTCAGCTGCAGCGGCCAGGGCTGATGCCAATGCAACGCTGCGCTGGTACACGGCTTCGAAATAGTGGTCGGCAATGGATTCTTGCCCGGTTAACGGAGCGGATCCCAGGCTTCTTATGACCGAAGCTGCCTGCTCGGTTACTTGAATTTTTCCCGGAGTCTCTGGCATGTCGTTAGAACCGTGCCAAAAGGACTTATTTTCGCGTTCAGCTTCACTCTCTGCGCCGGTATTGCCAATACGACGAGTTCGTGAGCTTCTGCGCCGCCGACTCATGCGTCGCTCCTCATGGCAAGGTCTTCGAGGATGTCGTCTGGATCTGCGGTCAACAATTGGTTTTCGTTGATGCCCAAAGCTGCCCGAAGCTGGTCGGCGTTAAGGTCTCCAAGAGAGCTGGATTTGGGTAACACCATGTCAGCAATACGCCGCTTACCTTGGACTACCTCCTCGACGCGCTCATCGACCGTGCCCGGACAAACCAAGCGGTGGCAAATCACTGTCTTGGTCTGACCGATTCTCCAAACGCGGTCTCGCGCCTGGTCCTCAACGGCAGGGTTCCACCAGCGGTCGTAAAGGACCACATGGCTTGCAGCCGTGAGATTGAGGCCGGTGCCGCCAGCCTTTAACGAAAGAACCATCGCACCGGGTCCCGTTCCATTTTGAAAGGTTTCTACGAGCCGATCTCGCTTACCTCTTGCTAGGCCGCCGTGGTAGCAGTCGATATCGATGCCGGTTCTCTGAGTCAAGTAGGTAGATAATCGCTCGCCCCAGGTAGCGAAGTGGGTGAAGATCAGAATCCGTTCCCCCGAAGCAAAAACTGAATCAATTATTTCATTCAAACGCGTGAGCTTTCCGCTTCGCCCTTCGAGGCTTACGTCGTCGTCGTTCTTGTCATAGTTCAGAGGATGGTTGCAGATTTGCTTCAACGCCGTTATGGCCGCCAAGACGAGGCCCTTTTGTTGTTTGATGTTCTGTTCACTTTGGGCGGTATCTCGCACCAGTTTGTCCAAAACCGCTTGATACAGACCGATTTGTTCGGGCGTCATCGTGCAGTGCGCTAGTTCATCGATACGGTCTGGCAGTTCTGCTGCAATGATTGGCTCTAGCTTGGTCCGGCGAAATACGAGCACACCATTGAGGGCGTGTAACGCTGATTCGGCAGCTCCGGCTGAATCACCAATTTGCCCTAATTGGTCGATAAATGCCGTGCGACCGCCGACTAGCCCCGGATTACAGAAATCCATGATTGCCCAGAGATCTCCAAGCCCATTTTCAATTGGAGTGCCTGTTAGAGCTAGTCGACTACGAGCCGTCAACTTTCGTAGTTCCTTGGCAGTAGCGCTCCGATGGTTTTTGATTACTTGAGCTTCGTCAAGCACTACACGATCCCAGTCGAGATCCGACAACTCGTCGATGTCTCGAACGGCGGTCCCATAGGTCGTGATCACTAGATCAGATTTTCGTATACGACTTCGAAGTTCTGGTCCGTTTACTCGCGAGGGCCCATGATGGACTAACACTGACAAGTTGGGTGTAAAGCGGTTAGCTTCGGAAGCCCAGTTTCCTACTACGGCTGGAGGAGCGACTACTAATGCAGGAGCACTTCCGGGCGAGGTTGATATTCGGGCGAGAATGGTGGGGGTTTTACCAAGGCCCATGTCCAGTGCAAGACAGCCACCTAGACCGGCGTCATCAAGAAACTTGAGCCAGCCCACGGCTTCCGCCTGGTAACTCCGCAGTTCTCCACTGAACCCTGGAGGCCGCGTATCGGGTTCGTCTCTAACGTCGCCCGCAGCCCGGAGTAAATCGCCAGCCCAGCTTGCGCCAGCGAGGGTAACTCCTCCGCTGACTCCACCGCCCTCGAGTCCGAGAGCGTGCCGGAGCATTTCGGCGCCCGTGAGCCGAGTTGTGTCGGATCGTTCTGACAACGCCGCCGCTGCTTCGGCTAAGTCGGCGTGGTCCAGGGCTACCCATCGACCTCTTGATTGCACTAGTGGCCTTGCCTGCAAAGCCAACTTTTGTATTTCGGAGCTTGTTAGCTCGACGTCTCCAAATACGGCGCTCCAACTGACCGCGGTCAAATGTTGGGCGCCCACGATGCTGTCGTTATCTTCAGCAGTTAACCGCAGCTGAGTGACCTGACGTCGCCGCGATAACGCCGGTACCCGAACCTCAAAACCTGCAGATTCGAGAGCTGGCCCGGTAACGGACATGAGGTCCCATGCTTCGTCTTGGTCCAATAAGACTTCACCGCGGCGGCGTCCGCCTGGTCGCAAGAGAGCGGGCACGAGACGTTCGAGTCGTGTGTATTGACCCTTCACTTCGGTTCGACGTGTGTTGGACCCGCTAACCATTGCCACCTCAACGGGATCTAAAGTGTGTTCCGGTCCCGGAGACAGCACCTTTAGTTGCCAGGCACCAGAGTCATCGGGTTCATCGAGTTGGACTATTAGCGCGTACTTTGCGACCGCTGTGACTGGTCGGGCCCATTGCTCAAGTCGTCTTGCAAGATCAGAGCCATGGTCTGCAGCGGCAACGAAGGGTTTTCCGCCAAGGTTTGCCAAAAAGGTTTCAGCAACTTCGGCCTTCGTCCGTGGCTCAGGGGGCGGGGCTGGCACCTCGAGTCTGCGAGCTGCACTGGTAACGATCGCATTGACCATTCCCATGAGCGCGGATTGGACGACCGCTCGCGCGTCGGGGCCGGGGTCGGCAGCGCTAACCGCGCCAGGTAGCGAGGCGGCAAAGGCTTCAAGCCGATCTTTGCTGATTATGCCTGGCATCCACTGGACGATGAACTCACCGCGGTTATTTCGATTTCGCTTGTTTCGTCGTTTCCGAATTCGTTGCAATTTAGGAACAATCCTGCCTTGAGCTACGAGCTCGACTGCGGATGCAGCGACAAGGCTGAGCCATCGAGCGCTGGCCCCAAGCTCAGACTGCTCCACGGGGAGTGTCGATGGGGTCTCTAGCGAATTATTAGCTTCAAAGTCGTCCTCGGAGTCGGTGTGGTCATGTTCTTCGAGTGGTGCCTCTTCTACCGCAACGCTCAAAGATGGATCTGTCCACGGTTGCGTGGATAATGCTGCCAACCAGCCGAGGATGTCGGTAACTTCAGCGCTTACAGCCGAGGCAGTGACCCCTCCAGGTAGTGAAACGTTGCGATGGTCCTCCCAGGCACTGGCTGGCGCACCAGTTTGCACTAAGCGATCCATAACTTGTTCGGTAGTTTCGGGTTGGTTATAGGCTCCCGCCGCCCAAGCGATGACTCGGCCAGACGTCCAAGATAACTGGAGCACCGTTGACTCAGGAGGTGTATCGGGTGAAAGCGCCTCAACTTCTTCTTGCTCGTCTTCAAGGTCATATGGCTGACCAGTGGCGCGGCGGTATGCCGCCGTTAAGAGATTAAGTTCACTTTCGAAGTCAACGATGATTTGGTTCCGCTGCGGTCCCTTGAGACGACGAACTGAGTGCAGACGGTCCTCAGACGCTTCAATCATGTCAATTAACACATTTCGCCAACGTAGGCGATCGGTTGCAAGATCAGTTGTGGTGTGTTTGTCAGCTTCACCGTCTGCTTCTAAGCGCGCGAGTGCAGCGATTTCTTGCCAAGAACGGTCAACCAAACGCGATGGCAAACGCGCGTTAGTACCTGTCGGAAGTTCAGTTTCGGTTGTGGCGCTTAGTGATTGCACTTTCAGCGTTCCCCAAATTGAAAAAGCGGATTACACGTGGGCTCCGCGACCTTCCCGCTCTAGCAAACATTGCGGGCACGCAGCCATGACACTGGAGTCCAATTACCGGCGTCAGTACCACTTCGATGCCTCGGCAGGTACGGAACCCGAGTGATGTCTTCGGCAGCGGGAGTTCCCGGTACCTACGACACTTAAAATTATACCTTGAGTAAGCGCAATACGCCAGAGACGTCGCTGCTTAACCAAACCGGCGATTTACTGAGGTAGCTGTATGTTAGGGGTGATGCGCTGGTCCTCCGCCTTTATTCCGACGTTGCGTGACGCCCCGGCTGACGCTGAAGCGGCTAGCCACAAGCTTTTAGTCCGAGGGGGGTTCATTCGGCAGTTGCATTCTGGGCACTACAGCCTTTTACCCCTTGGACTACGAGTTCACGACAAGGTTGCTCAAATCGTGCGAGAAGAAATGGATGCTATCGGCGGTCAAGAGTTTCTTTTACCGGCCATGCACCCGGCATCGTTATGGAAACAGAGCGGCCGGTGGGACCTGATGGGCGAGGAGATGTTTCGCCTGCAAGACCGAAGTGGTGTGGAACTCGCCCTCGGGATGACGCACGAAGAGATCTTTTCCTCGATCGCGACTGTGTTGAACTCGTATAAAGAACTGCCGCAGATTTGGTATCAAATCCAAACAAAGTTCCGCGATGAGCCTCGGCCCAAAAGTGGTCTCCTGCGCGTTCGGGAGTTCGCTATGAAGGATTCCTACAGTTTCGACTTAGAAGACGTAGGACTTGATCGTGCGTTTCAGGCGCACCACGATGCGTACGTAAAGATATTCAAGCGGCTCAGCCTTAACGCGATGCCGGTCCAAGCCTCTTCGGGGTCGATGGGCGGGTCGGCAAGCATCGAGTTTATGGTCCCCTCACCTGCCGGTGAAGACGACGTTCTTCGATGCGTTAGCTGTGGGTACAAGGCAAATGTTGAGAGGGGAACATCAGAACTTGCTGTCATTGTTGATGAAACCGGACCCGAAGAGCCAGAACGAATTGCTACTCCAGGTGTTCGAACCATCGCTGCGCTAGAGGAGATCGACGGTGGTGCTGTGGCTGAAAATCAGATAAAGACCATGGTGATGGTCATGGACGATGAAGTTACTTTGGCCTTGTTGCGTGGTGACCATCAACTCAACCTTCAGAAACTGCAGGATTATTCGGGAGCGGTGGATATACGACCAGCGGAACCCGCCGAAGTCGTGACAAAATTAGGTGCGAGCCCTGGCAGCCTCGGCGCAGTCGGCGTTAAATCACTGAAGGTCATCGCGGATTTCGCACTTGATGGTCGAACAAACATGATGACAGGCGCAAATGAAGACGACTGGCACTTGGGGGGTGTCTCCGTGCACCGAGACATTCAGGTGGATGGATGGGCTGACCTTCGCGAGGTTCAAGCTGGCGAACCTTGTGTTGAGTGTGGGGAAACCCTAGAGATCGTTCGATGCATAGAGGCCGGGCACATCTTCAAACTCGGTCGAAAGTACGCCGACGCGATGGGAATTTCAGTACTGGATGCTGAGGGACGATCGCAGGTTCCGACTATGGGCAGTTACGGAATCGGTATTGGGAGGGCTGTAGCCGCCGTGGCTGAAAATCATCACGATGATGCTGGCCTGATTTGGCCCGTCTCGGTCGCCCCGTATCAAATTTTGGTTACGGTGCTAGATATCGACGATGCAGCTTGTATGGACGTGGCATCTCAGTTGGAGGTATCGCTTCGCGAAGCAGGAATAGACGTCCTTGTGGACGATCGCAAAGCTCGTCCCGGAGTTAAATTCGCCGACGCCGAATTAATCGGTATCCCCTATCGGGTGACGGTGGGCGCTCGCGGCCTGGCGAAGGGTGAAGTGGAATTCACTCCACGTTCTACAGGTGAAACGACAATGATTGATCGGCACGCGCTACTCGAAAGAGTTCTTGAAGCGCTAGTTGTCACTATCTGATCCATAATACGGTACTGTTCCACCATGTGGATTGAGCCACATCTTAGTCAGGGTGTCTTTGGTCGCCGGCCCGGCGACCGGCGCACGGTTTGGGTTCGGGAGCGACGTGTATGAGCGAGCAACTAGAGCCTGAAGAGGATCTCGACCTTTCGTCGTTGAACGATGAAGACTTGACGGCACAGATGCACGATGATCTTTACGACGGGTTAAGAGACGAGGTCGTAGAAGGCACAGAGCTTCTACTTGGGCGTGGTTGGGGCCCTGACCGTGTCCTCAATGACGCCTTAGTAGAAGGCATGCGCGTCGTCGGCATCGATTTTCGCGACGGCATTCTCTTTGTCCCTGAGGTCTTACTCGCCGCCAACGCAATGAAGGCCGGCATGGCAATCCTGAGACCTTTGCTTGCAGAAACCGGCGCAAAGCCGGTCGGTACGGTCGTTATCGGCACTGTCAAGGGCGACATCCATGACATAGGAAAAAATTTGGTTGCGATGATGCTGGAAGGCGCCGGCTTTGACGTATTTGATCTAGGCATCAATACCGATGTGGACGAATATCTCGCAGCCCTAAACGAACACCAGCCAGACATCTTGGGGATGTCGGCCTTGTTGACGACCACGATGCCTTATATGAAAGTTGTAATCGACACGCTGACCGAACAAGGTCTTCGCGATGAGTACATAGTGCTCGTCGGCGGTGCGCCACTGAACCAAGAGTTCGGTGATGCCATAGGAGCGGACGCGTACTGTCGCGATGCCGCAGTAGCTGCCGAAACCGCAATACAGTTTGTGCAAAAAAAGCGCGAAAGCGCGTGACGAAACCGCCGCGCCTTTTAGTGCTCGGCTGCGGTGCTTTAGCGCGAGAGTTCAGCGAGTTGCTGAAGTTGAATGGGCTTGCCGAAGTCACGCTTGAATTTTTACCTGCAGCACTCCACAATCGCCCCGAGAACATCCCTATTCAAGTACGCGAACGGTTGGAGATCGCGGTCCACAAATACGACAAAATCTTGTTGGGCTACGGCGATTGCGGGACTGGTGGCGGCTTGGATGCACTTTGCGACGAATTCAATGTTGTTCGCTTGCCGGGTGCGCATTGCTATGAGTTCTATTTGGACGGTGGGGTGTTTGAAGCACTCCACGACTCGGAACCAGCGACGTTTTACTTGACGGACTATTTAGCGAAGCATTTCGACCGCCTCGTCTTTGATGGATTAGGGATCACCTCCCATCCAGAACTCCTCGAGATCTATTTTGGTAACTACAAGCGCGTCGTTTTCTTGACCCAAACTGATTCTGTCGAACTACGCGCGCATGCCTTACACGCGGCAACCAAGCTTGGGTTGCCGTTGGAGGTGACGGCCACTGGCTATGGCCAGATGGAAACGGCAGTCATTAATTTCGGAATTCGCCCTCGAAAGTCGGATAGCGGATCGCTGCAACCGGTAGGCGCAGTTCAATGACGAGCCGAGGAGGGCGTCGACGCACACAGGGAATCACAATCATTTCCTGGCGCGATATCCCAGCCCAGGTCACCGTTATTTCTGACGGAGATAAGCAAACAGTCGTTCTTTCAGACCGCTTTCAGCACGCCATTGATCGAGCAGCGGTAGTAGCTGGCTTCACTGAAACCAACGCATACGTAGGGGAATGGCGCCGCAATGCACGCCCTCTCGCTGGGGCCGCTGGCGACGCTATCAAGTCGTTGGTGGCTCAGCTTGAAGCGGAACATAGCCCGGACCGCCTCGAGGCGTTAATTCGCAACGGTGGCCTTGACTCTTTAAGTCCTAAGTAGACCCCACTGTGATCTCAAACAAGCGTGTGACCTGAGATCGAAGACGGCGACAAGACAGACCCGACAGGAACGGTATGACCGACACAGTGATCAGTTCAGCATCGAAAGAGGTAGTCATTGGTTTCGATCGGCCCTTCGTGATGATCGGAGAGAGGATCAATCCCACGGGACGGAAGCTTCTTGCTGAGGAAATGAAGAACGGCGATTTCTCTCGAGTGGAAGCCGACGCGTTAAGCCAGGTTGCTGCCGGTGCACACATGCTCGACGTCAACGCCGGAATTCCGTTAGCTGACGAACCTGCGTTGCTCTGCAAAGCGATTCGACTCGTACAGTCGGTGACTGATGTGCCGCTATCTATCGACTCCTCCATTATTGAGGCCTTAGAGGCAGGCATAGCCGCATACGAGGGGAAACCGCTGATCAACTCCGTTACGGGAGAACTAGAAGTAATGGAACGGATCCTCCCACTAGTGGCAAAAAGCGGCGCTGCCGTGGTTGCGATCTCCAACGATGAAACTGGGATCAGCGAGGACCCTGACGTTCGATTCGAGGTAGCGAAACGAATCGTGAGTGTTGCCAATGATTTCGGAATTCCAACAGCAGATGTAGTTGTTGACCCTTTGGTGATGCCCATCGGAGCGATGGGCAACGCGGGCCAACAGGTTTTCCGCCTTGTCCGCCGCCTTCGAGAAGAATTAGGAGTCAATACAACCTGTGGGGCATCCAACGTGAGCTTCGGGCTCCCGAATCGCCACGCGATCACGGGAACTTTTCTGGCGATGGCCGTTGGTGCCGGAATGACGTCGGCGATCATGAACCCGCTCCATTCGGAGGTGAAATCAGCTGTCATGGGAGCGGATGTGCTTATGGGAAACGACCAGAATTGCGCGAATTGGATCAGCATTCACCGCGACCCAAACGCGACTTCAACAGTACGCGGCGGCCGTAGAAACCGGCGACGAGGACCCACCCAAGAGACAGTCTGAGAACGTCATGAGCAGCGAACATCGAGTTATCTTCACTCCGTCTGGCCTAGAAGGTCGCACATCTGAAGGAACCACCGCGCTGGATGTGGCTCGAGAGCTTGGCGTTGATCTAGACAGTGTTTGTGGAGGTAGAGGAATCTGTGGCCGCTGCCAGGTGGTGCCGTCGTTCGGAGAATTTCCCAAATGGGCGCTTCACTCGAACCCCGCTCATTTAAGTGCTCCGAACACGACGGAAGGTGCCTACAGCGGAAAGCGCTCAATGGAGCAAGGTGCCCGACTCGGATGCCAGGCGAACATTCTTGGCGACATCGTTCTCGACGTCCCGCCGGCAAGTCAACTGCATGCGGCGGTGATTAGAAAGGAAATTAACCTCGCTGGGCTCGTGCTAGATCCGATCAGCACCTTGCATGTTATTTCAATCCCCAAACCAGAGCTAGGAGCCTCTTCTTCACTTACCGAGGCAGTGCGAGCGGCCCTTGTCGAAGAGTGGTCACTTGAGGTCGACGGGTTTAAACCAGAGGCCTTGCGCTCCCTGCAAACAGCTGCCGGTCAAGCAGAGAGCATCCTGACCGTGCAAGTTCGTCGAAGCCTGATTGGGTCTAGGGTCGAATCGGTTCGACCAGGCATGTCGGTGCAGTTGTTTGGGATCGCCGTCGATGTTGGCTCAACGACAATTGCCGGCCACCTGCTCGATTTGGCGACGGGTGAACTGCTGGCCACCGGCGGGCTTATGAACCCCCAGATCCGCTTAGGTGAAGACCTGATGAGTCGGGTGAGCTACGCGATGATGAATGCCGACGGAGACAAGGAGCTAACTCGGGTAGTTCGGACGGCGATCTCCGAACTGATTCAGAGTCTGGTAACAGAAGCGAACGTCGACGTTACTCACGTCGCAGAGCTGGTTATGGTTGGTAACCCAGTGATGCATCATCTGCTTCTTGGCTTGGATCCAACGCCTTTGGGACAGGCCCCATTCCTTCTCGCGACTGCCGACGCTGTTGAGCTACCTGCCAAAAATCTTGACTTTCCCACCCAGCGAGCCTCTGTTTATGTGCCTCCATGCATTGCCGGCCACGTGGGTGCCGACACCGCTGCTGTGATTTTGGCCGAAGGCCCACATCGGTCACCGGAGATGCAGCTACTTGTCGATATTGGTACCAACGCAGAAATTGTGCTGGGCAACGAGGAACGCCTATGCGCTGCGTCAAGCCCGACAGGTCCAGCATTTGAAGGCGCCCAAATCTCTTGTGGCCAGCGAGCGATTCCTGGGGCAATCGAACGAGTGCGGATTAATCGAGAAACTTTCGAGGCTGCTATTAAGCCAATTGGCTGTGATATCTGGTCCAATGAACCGGGTTTTCTGGAGGCGACAAAGGACACAGGTATCACAGGGATTTGTGGGTCGGGCATTGTTGAAGCGATCGCTGAAATGTTTCTCAGCGGCGTAATGACGCGCGACGGCGTTATTTTGGATAACCGGGAGAAATGTGACTGGGTTGTGGAAAATGATCGCACCTTCTCTTACGTCCTGTACCCCGCGACAGACCAGACGCACGGGCAGCCTGTCGTCATAACCCAAAACGATGTGAGAGCGATACAACTAGCAAAAGCTGCCCTGAGAGCTGGCATTGATCTATTGATGGAGCACGCTCAAGTACAAGAGGTAGACATGGTTCGTTTAGCTGGGGCTTTCGGTGCACACATCGACCCTGTGTACGCGATGGTTCTTGGGTTAATCCCCGACTGCGCCCTTACACAGGTTCAAGCGGTTGGTAACGCGGCTGGTAGCGGGGCTGTTCGCATGCTGATCTCACGCGAGCAACGCCTTGAAATTGAAGAAGTTGTTCAAACCGTAGAGAAAATTGAAACAGCGACAGAACCCCGCTTTCAGCAACTCTTTGTCGATGCGATGGCTTTTCCGCATGCAACATCGTCGACCCCCCACCTGAATGAATTAGTTGATTTTTCTAACGTAATTGTTGAGCCGGTAGAGGCTCGTCGTCGCAACCGGAATCGACGCCAGGGCGTCAAGAAGGAGATTTAGCGTGGCTACACGTAGAGGAGGCGGGCGAGCGGCTCGTCGTGAACTAAGAAGCGCCGCTCCCCCACCATCGGCTCCGTTTATGGAACGCAAGATGCCGCCAGTCGAGGTACTCGACGAAGAGGCGTTGGTTCAGATTGAAGAAAATGCGGAAACTATCCTGAGTGAAATCGGCATAGCGTTCCAAGAGTTCCCCGAAGCCCTCGACTTGTGGCGCGGTGCAGGCGCTGAGGTTGAGGGAGATTTAGTTAAGTTTCCCAAAGGGCTATGTCGGCAGTTAGTTAAGGAATCTGCTCCGAGTATTTACACCCAACACGCTCGCAATCCGCAACGTTCCGTTCAGATTGGCGGCAACAACACAGTATTCGCCCCGAACTATGGATCACCTTTCGTGACAGATCTAGACCTCGGGCGCCGATACGCCACCCTGGAAGATTTCCAGAACGTGGTGAAACTTACATACAGCCTTCCAAATCTTCATCACAGCGGGGGCACCGTTGTCGAACCAGTTGATGTTCCAGTCAACAAACGACACCTCGACATGGTCTATTCACATTTGAAGTTCAGTGACAAGCCTCTGATGGGTTCGGTGACGGCCCCTGAAAGAGCTGTCGATTCTATCGAATTGTGTCGCCTTGCCTTCGGCGGAGATCTCAGTGACCGCACTGTTACCACCAGCCTCATCAATGCGTCTTCACCCCTGCGTTGGGATGCCACCATGTTGGGAGCAGCGAAGGTTTATGCTGAGAATAATCAAGCTTGCGTGATCTCACCGTTCATTTTGGCGGGTGCCATGTCGCCGGTCACCGTGGCTGGGTTGGCTGCGCAAGCGTTGGCCGAAGCCCTTTCGGGCATGGCGTTTTGTCAACTTGTGAGGCCAGGCGCACCAGTGGTTTTTGGCACATTCGCCTCGTCTATGTCCATGGCGACCGGCGCGCCTACTTTCGGAACGCCCGAAGCAGGCCTAGCGATATATGTAATGGCCGCGCTTGCGAGACGAGTTGGTGTGCCGTTTCGTTCCGGGGGGCAAATGACTTCATCGAAGAGCCCTGACGCCCAAGCAGCTTACGAGTCACTCGCGACCCTGCTGCCCACGATGCAAGCGGGCGTAAATTTTGTTCTTCACGCTGCCGGCTGGATAGAGGGCGGGCTTGCTCTCAGCTACGAGAAGTTGGTGATGGATGCGGACCAACTGGGCATGATGCAGGTGTACGCGGACGGCGTGGACATGACTGAAAACGGGCAAGCCATGGATGCCTTTAGGACTAACCCGCATGGGCAACATTTCCTTGGGAATCCCCACACGTTGGAAAATTTCGAGTCTGCTTTCTATAGATCCCAAATTGCCGACAACAACAGTTACGAACAGTGGTTTGAGGAAGGCGAGAAGACCGCTGCACAGCGAGCGAACGAGATCTGGAAACAAATGTTGGCAGACTACGAACCACCACCACTCGATGAAGCGGTTGACTTGGCGATGCTTGACTACATGGCCCGCCGTAAGAGTGAAGAACCCGATGCGATTGGCTGATCAGCCGCCGACTACCGCAGCTGTGCCTACTATCGCCATCGCGATGCCCCAGATCTGTCTTGCACTGGCTTGGTCGTTGTACGCAAATACTCCAACCAAGACGCTGAAAACCGGAAACAGAGACATAGCCACGACGGTGGCCAGAGGATCGAACTGCAGCCCGAGAAAACATGTGATGCTGGCGCATCCGGCGAACACGCCAGCGACAAGTGCAGCCAAGCGTGTCCCGGACGGCGGTGTCATGGATGCGCGTGCGGTCATTGCGACGGGAACCATGACTGCGAAGGCAAGTAAACGTTGGCTCGCGAGAACCCATGTCCCGCCGTTACCGGTCACGTTGAGTAGGACTGTTACCCCGAATCCGTACCCGAGTCCCGAACTCGACCCCCACAAGACTCCACTTTTGATTCTTCCCCCAACCTCCCCATCGGTGGTGACCATCACCAAACCCGCTAACGCTACGACGACGCCGATTGAGCCGAGTTGGGAAACACCTTGACCAATGGCGAGAACCCATATGAATGGCACACAAGTTGCTATGACCGCTGTTACGGGAGCCACCACGGCCGATGTCGTATTTTTGAGACCGAAGTAGTAGCAGCAAAGTCCGGTGGCGAACCCGAGTCCTGATGCAGCGCCTAATGCAAGATCCCGGTATTCAGGTTTGCCGCGCCATATTAGGAGAGAGAGTGCCACGGTGACAGCACCAAAACCCTGCATCGCCGCTGCGCTGGTGATGGGTGAAGAACGGATTGAGACGCGCCTGCCGAATAGATCCCCCAGACCTATCAAAAGAGCCGTCAAGAGGCCGAATGCTGCGCCGATCACTGACGTCTAATGGGGGTAGCCACGAAGGTGAGGGTACGCTGCCCATCGGTTAGCGGCTCGCGGAGAAACAGATGACGAAAGCCTTGCGACGCGAAAAAGAAATCACTTACGACTTTGTCATTGTCGGTGGTGGTTCGGCAGGGTGCGCCCTCGCCAACCGTTTAAGTGAAGACGCCTCCACTGATGTGCTGCTGCTAGAAGCGGGACGCCCTGATTATATTTGGGACCCGTTCATCCACATGCCTGCTGCTTTTGCTTTTCCTATCGGTTCCCGTTTTTATGACTGGAGATATGAGTCAGAGCCCGAAGCGTCAATGAATGGCCGCCGTGTGTACCACGCTCGCGGGAAGGTGCTCGGTGGGAGCTCAAGCATCAACGGGATGATTTTTCAACGCGGTAATCCGCTAGATATGGAGAGGTGGTCGCAGCAACCAGGGATGGAAACATGGGATTACGCGCACACTCTCCCCTACTTCAAACGACTTGAGACCTGCCTTGCTGGCGGAGACCAATGGCGGGGCGATGTCGGTCCACTAAAACTTGAACGCGGCCCCGCTAAGGGACCGCTGTTCGAGGCGTTCTTCCTTGCATGTCAACAGGCCGGGTACTCGATGACCACCGACGTCAACGGATATCGACAAGAAGGGTTTGCGGCTTTTGATCGAAACATCTACCGCGGTCGACGGCTGAGTGCTGCACGGGCATACCTTCATCCGGTCATGAGCAGACCCAATCTTGTTGTCCGAACGCGAACACACACGACTCGTTTATTGACTGAACACCAATGTGTTGTGGGGGTAGAGGCTGTTGAACGTTCAATGTTCGGCCGGCAGGGAAAGCCGGTTGAGTACCGGGCTAGGAACGTAATTTGTTGCGCTGGGGCGCTCAACACCCCTCAATTGCTTCAATTGAGTGGCATCGGTCCAAAGAAAATACTGGAAAAAGTCGGTATTCCAGTGGTCGCAGACCTACCCGGTGTGGGCGAGAACCTCCAAGATCACTTGGAGGTGTACATTCAGCACTCGTCGTTACAGCCCATTACCCAGCAACCAAATTTATCGGTAGGGAGGCGGCCGTTGATCGGTCTTCAATGGTTGTTTCGGCGTGGACCAGCGACCTCAAACCATTTCGAAGCAGGTGGATTCGTTCGCAGCAATAGAGAGGCGTCTTACCCGAACCTAATGATGCATTTTTTGCCACTGGCAGTGCGATACGACGGCGAGGTCGCGAAAACCGACCATGGTTACCAGGTACACGTCGGCCCGATGTACGCAGACACGCGAGGGTCAGTGATGATCCAGTCCGATGACCCCTTCGTGAAGCCTCAGATCCGTTTCAATTATCTCAGTACTTGGAATGACTGCAGAGAGTGGATCGCGGCTGTGAAAACTGCTCGCAACGTTCTAAAGCAGCCCGCGTTCGACGAAATCAACGGGGGAGAACTGTCCCCCGGTCCGAATGTAGAAACTGACGAAGACATATTGGATTGGGTTCGACGCGATGCTGAAACAGCGCTCCACCCGTGTGGAACAGCGCGGATGGGTTTGGAAGCCCACGCGGTGGTGGACCCTAAGACAATGGGTGTTCATTCGATTAAGGGGCTCAAGGTGGTCGATGCTTCAGTCATGCCGTTCATCACCAATGGCAATATCTACGCTCCAACCATGATGATCGCGGAAAAAGCAGCTGATTTGATCCTAGGGAATACTCCCCTAGAGCCGGAAGAGCCGGGTTTTCATCAATAAGTGTCTTACAACTTCACGCTGGAGGGGCGGTCTCATTCAGTGTCGACGTCGATATAGCAAAGCAACGACCATTCTCGATGCCCGTAACGGAAAGGGCTGAAAACGGCTCTGTTCCTCGACTGGAGGAGCGTCATGGAGAAACACGCGATACAACAAATATGCGGTCATGACAACGAAAATCACCGCCGGCACGCAAAAGTACATATTGAGGGAAGCACTCATTGCGGGTGCGGCGACCAAGGGTCCGACAAAAGCACCAACCCCATGTACTCGGACAAGCAGCGCCGCTGCACCTGTCATTTGCTCTGTTCGGAGCCAGTCATTGGTGTACGCGACCGTGATTGAGTAGATGGGGAAAGCCATCCCACCGATGAGGCCTAGGCAAACTATCGAAACAAGTCCCGCCCCACTGATCGCCAGCATCACAAAGCACATAGCCGCCGCCGCCGCGGATGCTGCCGTCAGGACGCCACGGCGAGGTACTCGGTCAGATAAACGTCCAAGAGGGATCTGGAGAAGCACGGACCCCAGAAGAGGCGCTCCGACAAAGTTTGCGATTGTAATTGCTCCCCACCCGTTTGCCGCTCCATAGACGGGGCCGAGGCCAATGATGATCCCTAGAGACATGCCCGAAAGGAAACAGACGACGAGGCCTGTCGGCACAATCGAATACAGAGCGCGCAGAGTAAAGGGTTCCGGTACAGCTACCGGTGGAGCCGTTCTGCTTGACAGCGCTATAGGCACAAGTGCCATTGAAACCATCACCGATGCGACCGCAAAGAGCGTGAAGCCGCTTGTGGTGGCGAGTCCAATGACATACTGGCCACTCATCGTGGCGCCTACCGCGATGACCGTGTACACGCTCAGTATGCGGCCTCGGGATTGGTTGGTGGCCAGGTCATTTAGCCAGGACTCCGCAACGACATATAGCGCGGCGCAGCACACTCCGAAGGCAAGGCGACACAAACCCCAACTGATCGGGCTTATCCAAAGTCCCTGCAGGAGAACGATGCTGGAGGCAGTTGAGGCCAAGCCCGCGAAAGTACGAATGTGACCCACTTTGGCTAGGGCGTGTCCTACGAATCGGGTCCCCACCATAAAGCCCGCGTAATAGAGGGCCATTACGAGGGATGCGGTAAGCGTGCTAAATCCAGCTTCCTCTGCTCGCAAACCCAGCAGGGGACGTTGAAGGCCCACCCCTGCCTGCAACAGCGCTATGCCTAAGAAAAGAGACCACGCGTTGGAAGTGATGGAGGGTTTCGGCACCGGGTCCCCCCCTTCTGGAGTGGGTGTTGCTAAATGGAGGCCGGGGGGCAGAATTATGCCGTTCGGATCGGCTTGTTGTTGATTAGGCGGGCAATTATTTTAGTTATCTTCTCGCTCGCCGAGTCAGGGTGCTTCTCTCGGTTTGAATTCAGGAGCATGGACGTACTGCCACCCAAAGCGGCCCTTGATGCATAGATGGCCTGAAGTTACTGAATGGTCGGACGGCGAGGTGACCTTAACTATGTGATTGTCTTGCGTGTGAAGTTCCAGGCTGCAACCCACACCGCAATACGAACAGACGGTTTCGGTTACTGTTTGCTCCGACGGTCGCCAGTCGTTGGCATCGCGAAGATCGAACTCAGTTTTAAATTGCAGAGCGTTGGTGGGACACACTCCGACGCAGTTTCCGCAATACACACATGCAGATTCTGGGAGCGGCACTTCATATTCAGTAGAGACCCGAGCATCGAAGCCGCGGCCAGCGATAGCGATAGCAAAAGTGTGTTGGGCATCATCTCCGCACGCCTCAACGCACTTGTAGCAAAGGACGCACTTGTCGTAAGCGCGAACGAAGAGATCATCTTCAATTTTAATTTGGTCTTCAATTTTAGCTGGGGCTTTGTATCGCTCAGTGTCAACGTCGTACATCTCCGACCAGGCCACCAGATCGGGGCTTTGCGACAGGTCGTTACTAGACGCCAAGAACTCTAAAACCATCTTTCGGCTCCGATGGACGCGGTCGGTGTCCGTCAGAATTTGTGCACCGTCTTCACATACCCGAGAGCATGACGAAACCAACGTCCGGGACCCTTGTTGTTCGACGACGCAAAGCCTGCATGCATTGGCAGGTGTGAGATTCTCAGCCCAACAAAGAGTCGGTATCTCTATCCCTGCTGAGTTTGCTGCCTGGAGAAGCGTCGTTCCCCCCTCAACTCTGACCTTTATGCCGTTGATGTGTACCGAGACTTGGGAATCGCCTTGTTCTTTCATGGCGCACCTGAGGGCAAAAGTCCGAGATCAAGCGCCGATTGGATGGCCGATGCCGCTGTGTGTCCCAGTCCGCAAATCGAGGCGTCACCCATCACCGCAGAGATGTCGTCAAGTAGCTCCCTTTGAGTTTGGTCGGGTCCTTTTGCGTTTATCTGAAGGAGGACCTCGTGCTGTCGCACTGTCCCAATCCGGCACGGAACGCACTGACCACAGGACTCATCACGGAAAAATTGGGCGAGACGGCGAGTGACATCCAACATGTTGACTTCATTTGAGAAGACCATCAGCGCCCCTGAACCCAAAGTGGTCTCATTAGCGGCTGCATCTTCGAGCGTCAGCGGGAGGTCCAGTTTCTCTGGGCCGACGAAACGACCGGCTGCGCCTCCCATAAGGATCGCTTGCAGGTCCCCCACCACTCCCCCAGCTATTTGCAATAGTTCTCCGAGCGAGACTCCGAAGGGAATTTCATACAATCCCGGAAATCGTATGTGCCCAGACAAACAAAACAATTTTGTTCCAGGAGATCGCTCGGTGCCTAATGACCGGTAGGCATCCACTCCACTGTTCAAAATTTCGAGCACGTTGATCAACGTTTCGGGATTGTTGATGACCGTGGGCTCGCCGAATAACCCGCTAGTCGTAGGAAAGGGGGGTTTGCTTCGCGGTTCTCCGCGCTGGCCTTCAATTGAGTTAAATAAAGCCGTTTCTTCGCCACAGATGTATGCGCCGGCGCCTCGTCGGACCTCGATATCGAAGGAGTATTCAGAACCAGCGATCTTGGGTCCAAGGTATCCAGAGGCACGAGCGCTTTGTATTGCATGGTTTAATCGGCGTGTGGCTAGTGGGTATTCGCCTCGGATATAAATCCACCCACGTTCTGATCCGGTGGTAACGCCTGCGATCGTCATCGCTTCAATAACCGCGAACGGATCATTTTCCATAATTAGGCGGTCCTTGAAAGTTCCGGGTTCGCTCTCGTCTGCGTTGGCGACAACGTGTTTAGAGGAAGAGTTCTCCTCAGCAACCGCACGCCACTTGGTTCCAGTAGGAAACGCCGCTCCGCCTCTTCCAGACAAACCAGATGCCTCGAGTGTGCTCAGTACTGCGTCGGTCCCGATGTTTAGGGCTAGAGCCAACGCGTCATAGCCACCGTTGGACTTATAAGAATCGATGCTCAGTGGGTCCGCGACACCAAAGCGTCTTAGCAATCGGAGAGAGGAGTCACCTCGTTGGGGATGAGAAAAACCATCAGCGTCCGCTGGAACTCGATCGGGCGCGCCGACCTCTTGAATAAACATTGCAGGAGCGCGCTCACACTGCCCGAGGCAAGGGCTTTCGTGAACTCGCTGTCCGGTTGCTTGGATTTTAGATAGCAGGTCTGCTGAGCCGGCCATGGCGCATGCTGCATCAACACAAATGTGGTGTTGAGGGCCCGGGATAGAGGGTTTTTCAGTTGCAAACAAATCGTAAAATGTTGCTACGCCATATGCTTCGGCGGGAGGTACCTGAAGAACTTCCGCCAAATAATTGAGACCGCCGGGGCTTATCCAGCCCTGCGAGTTTTGAAGCACATGTAGACCAGGGAGCAGTAGGTGCCGTTGCTCACGACGGCGCGTTACCCCGCCGCGTACGACTCTCTCTCCCTCGCGAACAACAGCTGTTTTGGTAACGAAGGAGTCGACAATTTGTATTTCCTCTGCATCGGGGCGAGCATCGCCGAATTGGAGGTCAGCCACGCGAAGTACCAATGGGAAGCTTGTCGATCCGAATCGATGCGGCTTTGAATTCCGCTGTACCGCTGAGCGGATCCCACTCATCGTTGGTGAGAAGGTTGAGGTCAACTAACTCGGGAAAATGGAACGTCGAAAAGGTCAAGCCTGTGACTTGGTCTGGTTCGATTTTGATGTGCATTTCGACTCGGCCCCGAGGTGAGGACACTGACACCCTTTCACCATCAACGAGATTGAGGTTCAGGGCGTCAACTGTGCTGATTTCGAGATGTGAACCGGAACGTATCGGAGATTCATAGCCGCTGGATTGGACTCCTGTGTTGTAGGAGTCGAGCACTCTGCCGGTAGTTAAACGCAACGGATAGTCGTCGGTTAATTGTTCTTTGGGGCCTGCGTAGCGGGTAAGTGAGAAAGGTGCAGGTGCGCGCCCGTCCAGGTCGTCCTCCCAGAGCCACCCGTGTAGGTATGGCGTGCCGGGGTGATCAATATTCGGGCACGGCCACTGCAGTCCGCCTTCAGTTTCGAGGCGGTCGTAGGTCATGCCAGCGTGCATTGAAGACAAGGACCGGAGTTCATCCCATAGTTCTTCGGGAGTTTTAGCGGTCCATTTGGCCCCCATGCGTT
This sequence comes from Candidatus Neomicrothrix sp. UBA2110, assembly GCA_002331465.1. Classification (GTDB taxonomy): domain Bacteria; phylum Actinomycetota; class Acidimicrobiia; order Acidimicrobiales; family Poriferisodalaceae; genus UBA2110. The sequence continues at coordinate 20,108 of DCYM01000042.1, forward strand.
GAGCAAGTTCGCCAATAATTTCGTAATCGTGTCGACAGTCCCCCGGCGCCTTGACTGCGGCTCGCACGCGTTGCACTCGTCTTTCGCTTGATGTCACAGTGCCTTCGGATTCAGCCCAGCCGACAGTCGCTGGAAGTACAACGTCGGCGAGTTGTGCGGTGCGAGTAAGGAATATGTCTTGAACCACAAGAATGTCGAGTTGAGCGAGGAGTTTCCTCGTGTGGTCGACGTCGGCTTCTGAATCGGCAGGGTTTTCGCCGATGATGTACAGAGCCGTCAAGTCGCCTCGGGCCATGGCTTCGAACATCAACGTTAGGTGGAGCCCAGGTTCTGGATTGATAGGGCCGCCGTAAACTGATTCAAATTTTGCTCGGGCTGAGTCGTCAGCGACATCTTGGAATCCAGGCAGTTTGTTGGGGAGGGCGCCCATGTCGCCGCCCCCTTGCACGTTGTTTTGGCCACGAAGCGGCACTAGGCCCGAGCCCCACCGACCGACGTGCCCGGTTAATAAGGCAAGGTTGCAGAGCGATAGCACGTTTTCAACGCCATTGTGATGCTCTGTGATTCCCAGAGTCCAAAGAATTTGCGCAGTGGGTGCAGTTGCGTACCCGTGTGCTAATTCCCGTATCGCATTCGCATTAACCCCGGTGGTTGCTGCTGCTCGCTCCAGCGTGTATTCATCGACGTGATCGGCGAAGGCGTCGAACCCTGACGTTGCGTGTTCGATGAACTCTTTGTTGTGGAGATTCGCGGCAATTATTTCCCTCGACATGGCATTGGCTAGCGATATGTCAGTGCCGACGCCTATTCCGAGCCACAGATCTGCAAATTTGGCAGATGCGGTTCGTCTAGGGTCGACGGCGAACATTTTGGCGCCTTTAGAAAGTCCTTTAAGGACATGATGAAAATAGATCGGGTGCGCGGCCCTTGCATTAGATCCCCACAACAAAACAAAGTCCGTATCTTCTACCTCCGCGTAGGAAGAGGTCCCGCCCCCGACCCCAAACACTGTCGCCAGACCGACGACGCTAGGAGCGTGTCAAGTTCGGTTACACGAATCAATATTGTTCGAACCGACGGCAGTACGGATAAATTTTTGGGCCGCGTAGTTCATCTCGTTGGTGCTTTTCGAACAACTGAAGAGACCGAATGTTTCATGACCACGGTCATTTATGGCTTGATTGAAGCCGTCCGCTGCACGGGTGAGTGCTTCATCCCAAGAGGCTTCCCGCAGTTCTCCGTTTTCGCGAACCATGGGTTTGGTGATCCGTGCTAACGGCTTGGGATGGTCTGTCTTCGAGGTCATAAAGACTCCTGTTTCGCGATTGCCGTGGAGAGACGAACCTCTTTCAGTGTACGGGGCATCTAAGGCCAGCCTCAGCGCAGTCGTTCTTTCGAATACGGAAATGCGACGGTGTTCGGTAACCGACTCCACCTCGAGAAATCTTGTGAGTAGTTGCCGGTTCAGGGAATAGATCAGTTGGCACCTGGCAACGCTGTTCCACGATGTGGCACACTCAGGACGGAGGTTTCTAATGGCAGTCGTGCAATCGGTACACAGGGCGTTCGCGATTTTGCGAGCACTTTCTTCTGGTCCGCTAGGAGTGACTGAGGTATCTCAGCGAGTGGGATTGCCCAAAAGTACCGTGGCCCGCTTGTTGGCGGCTCTTGATGAAGAAGGGGCGGTGCGTCAAGGTCAAGCTGGTGGTCGATATTCGTTGGATGATGGACTTCTTGATCTGGCGGGCGAAATCGGTGGTAATCGAACCTTGCTAGCGGTGGCTCGATCGCATTTATTGGACTTGGTCGACTCAATTGGTGAGACCTCAGGTATTGGAGTGAGGGAAGGCCGGGAGATCTACTACGCCGACCACGTTGAGTTCGATAGCCAAGTTCAGGTCAGGAATTGGACTGGAGAACATGCCCCTCTACATCTTGTTCCATCTGGCCTCGTGTTTTTGGCACACATGAAAACCGAAGAGGTTGACGCTTATTTAGATGAGCCTTTGGAGGTTACGACCGCTCAGAGCGAAGTAGATCCGGTGAAGATTCGACAACGCCTTGGACAAATTCGCAGAGTCGGGTATTGCTGGGGACACCAGGAATTCGCCGAGGATCTCAACTCAATGGCAGCACCTGTTTTCAACGCTAGAGGCAACATGGTCGCTGCTCTCCACGTCCACGGACCTGCCTACAGGTTCCCTGACCCTGAGCAAACGCACGACTTGGGTATCCTGTTGGCCGCTACTTGCGAGCGGATGACTCTTCAGCTCGGTTGACGGCCAATCAGCGACCCGCCCCAACGTTGCTCTTAGCTTCTACGTCTCTTAACTTCTTCGATGACTGCCGGGATGACTTCGTGGAGGTCCGCGATAACCGCGTAACCGGCTTTGGTAACCATGTTTGCTTCGCGGTCTGTGTTGATGGCGAGAATATTTTTTGATGCCATCGCGCCTACCCAATGCTGGATAGCCCCTGAGATGCCACACGCGATGTAGATCTCGGGCGCAATGCGAGTGCCGGTCTGGCCCACCTGGTCGGCGTGGCTTCGCCAACCATTGTTGGTGACTGCCCGAGAGCAGCCGACGCGGCCGCCGAGAAGGTCTGCTAATTCCTCCAGTTGGGCGAAACCGTCGGCAGAGCCCACGCCGCGGCCGCCGGACACCACTACGGATGCCGTCGAGAGGGTGACCCCCTCGGTCAGCGTCACGCGATCCCGAATAACTGTCCGCCCCAAAGTGGGGTCCAGTTCTACCCCAACGGTTCGAACTTCTATCTCATTGTCCCCGGGGAAGAAGGCGGGTTCAATCGAATGGTGGTTATAGGACGCTATGAGCAGCTCTGAGTCAACAACGATGTCTTCTAGGAGGGATCCACCCCACTGAACCCGAGTTATTTCCCACGCATCGCCACGTTGAACGACGGTGCTGTTAGCGGCGAAAGGGGCACCCAACCTTGCGGCAACTTGCGCTAACACCTCATTGCCGCGGTCAGTCCCAACTGAGAGGATTACGGACGGCGAACACTGGTTTGCGAGTTCGACAATGGCCTGGCCCCATGTTTCTGGGCCGTAATCGGATAGAACCGGAGAGGTCAGACAATAAGCCAACTGCACTCCGTACTCCGCGCACATCGTTCCAAGGCCCTCGGCGGCTTGCCCGACTAAGACAGCAGCGGTTTTTTGAGACAGCCTTTCTCCCAGTTCTCTGGCGGCAGTTAGAGCCTCGCCCGCCGAGGGTGATAGTTGTCCTTGGTCGTGTTCCACGAAAACCAAAATTTCGCCCATCACAGCACCCCCAACTCGTCCAGTAAATCGACTACTCGCGCGGCGGCGGCTGCGCTCTCGCCTAGGACATTGGTTTCCGTGACTCTTTCCTCGGGCCGATGAAGGCGAACCTTATTCTGTCCTCCTGCGTGCACCTCGATAGGGGCGATAGCGATTTCAGCTTTCTTGGAGGCGAGTCGGCCTTTCATTGTGGGATAGCGAGGAAGGTTGATACCTTCGCGGACCCCGAGCACCGCTGGCGCTTCAAGTTGATAGACCTCTACGCCGGTGTCTACCTCGCGCCGGGCGGTGAAAACACGGTCGTTGATCTCTATGCCTTTGATGCCATTAACGATGGGGCGATCCAACGCGACGGCGACCCTAACTCCTACCTGGAAGCCACCTGCATCCGCGGATTCGTTTCCAAACATAATGAGGTCAAACTGGCCGTCCTCTGCTTCCAACTTGTTGATGGCTTGGGTGATCGCGTTTGCGGTGCGCTCAGGGTCCCAATCGCCTCCGCTGTTGTTGGGAATCAGCACAAAGTCAGTGCCCCCGACGCTCGCGGCGTAGCGGAGTTGCTCTTCCGCTTCGGTTGGCCCGGCGGTTAGGACCGTAACGGTCCCACCATGTTGCTCAATGATCTGAGCGGCTTCTTCGAGCGCGCACTCTTCGTGAGGGCTCGTTGTGAAGCCAAGGTGGGCAGTATCTACATTTAGCTGGTCAGGGCTTATGTTGATGCGTGAACCCGGAGCAGGTACTCGTTTCACGCAAACCAGAACCCGCATCGATTCTCCTTAGTGACGGTGTTGATGTGACTGGCCTTAAGCTTTCATGCGCCCATTGTCAGGGTCAAAAAGAGCCAGGTTGGCTCCGGTGGCGGCGACCTTCACAGGATAGTTTTCGTTCTGATACATGACTTGTAGATCGGTGCCGATTTCACATAGATCAGTTGGTAAATAGGCCATCAAGAGATATTTACCAACGGAAGGAGCGTTACCGGCCGTAGTGACCCTGCTAACTCTGCCTTTTGCGTCGACGATACGTTCGCCGCTCAACGTCAGTATTGGTTCATTTCCAGCGCCCATGGGAAACCGATTGTAACCGTCAATGCACGCGTGACTTTCGACCGTGAGCACACACAATTGAGCGCAAGGAGCTCCTTCGCGGGCGGTCAGATAGGCCTCTTTGCCGATGAAGTCAGCAACCTTCACCTTCGGTCGCGCTAAGCCAGCTTCGACGGGCGTGTATTCGCTGTCTAACTCGGCGCCCATCAAGCGGTAGCCCTTCTCGATCCGACCGCTGGTGCCGTAGACCGCCGCGCCCACTGGGCGAAGGTCGAAGTTGGATCCCTGATCGATGATGGCGTCCCACAGCGCAAGTCCATGTTGCGTTGGCGTGTATATCTCGAAGCCAGCGTCGCCTACGTACGACACTCGAAACATGTCTGTCGGAAGGCCAGCAATCAGGACCTCCTGGCAGGTGCCATAAGGGAAAGCGCTTTGATCGAGATGTGATTCGGTTATCCCTTGAAGAATTGAAATTGCGTTCGGACCCCAAACGCCAAAAGTACACAAACCATTAGTTCGATTTTCGAACTGAACGGTGCCATCTCCGGGGAGGTTGTGTCGGAACCAGTACTCGTCGCGCCCACCGTCAAAGGCTCCGGTGATGATCCGGAACCTGTTTTGTCCCAACCTGAGAATCGTTAAGTCTGACCGAAATCCGCCTGAACTGTTCAGAACTGGAGTGTAAATCGAACCACCAATTTTGACGTCACACTTGTTGACGACCATGTGTTCGATGTAATCGAGAACTCCGGGACCACTGACTTCGAAAACCTGGAACGCTGAAAGGTCGACAATGCCCGCTTGGTCACGCATGTGCAGGTGTTCAGCATCAGAGATGGGGGTCCACCAACGCGCGTCCCATTCGTGGTCTCGCCCCGGAACCTCGTAAGTGGCAACTAAATCGTTGTTGGACTCGTACCAGTGTGGGCGTTCCCACCCGCCGGCTTCGAAATAAAACGCTTCGAGTACGTCAGTGCGAGCTTTGACGGGCCCCGTGGTGATGTCTCGTCTTGTCGCCCACTGCTCTCTGGGGTGCACGATGCCGTAGGTTTTGTTGAAATGTTCCTCAGCGCGCGCCTCGATGTGATGAACGTTGCGTTGCTGTGGGTAGAAGCGAGCGATGTCGGCGCCATGTGGGTCAGTCAAATGCGGGTAACCGTGAGTCATCCATTCGGCTACTAGCCGTCCAACTCCTGGGCCTTCTTTGACCCAAACAGCTGCTGCCGACCACAGATTGTCAACCTCCACTGTCGGCCCTAGCACAGGGTTGGCGTCAGGTGTCAGTGAGAGCAGACCGTTAATCGCGTACTTAATTTCTCCGTCACCCAAAAACTCCATCAACTCGATGGCTTCCTCCATTTGTTGGTCGAAGTCGTCGGCGGTGAAGGGCATTTCAGTCGGACTGAGTGCCGCTTCGTTATTGGAGGGAATTTCGTCAACTCGGTGGAGGATTGGTCGGTGGGCGTAGGAGCCGACTTCCATGGAGCCCGCAGATTGACGTTCATAGCAGAAGGTGTCCATGTCGCGAACGATGGGATAGGCCAGTTCTTGCTGAGTTTCCACCAAGACATCAAATGGACCGACATCGGCCATTTGGTGGACAGCCGGGGTAAGTGGAATTGTCGCGCCCGCCATTTCGGCCAGTCGGGGACTCCAAACGCCGCAGGCGATGACAACGGTCTCGCATTCGATGCGGCCCTTGTCCGTCAGCACGGCCTGGACTAGGGGTTTGTTTGGTCCTGTCGAAGTTTCGATATCGATGACTTCTGTATTTGCAAATACTTGCAAGCTTCCGGCGTCTTGCGCCTTTTTGCGCATCTGAGTGCCAGTTTCGAGCGAATCAACGGCACTCACGCTCGGGGTATAGAAGCCCCCAAGGATGACGTCGACGGAAATGAATGGGACACGTTCCTTTACCTCTGCCGGGGTAAGGAGTTCCGATGGGATCCCCCAGCAGGTAGCGGAGGTCATCCGTCGCTTGAACTCTTCCAATCTCTCTGGAGTTCGGGCTACTTCAATGCCACCGCATGTGTTCTGAAGTCCCAATTCCTCGTACTGCTTTTGACTGTCCAAAGTGAGATCGACGATTTCCTTTGAATGGTCCGCTGGGAAAATGAAATTCGAAGCGTGGCCTGTTGATCCTCCCGGGTTTGGCAATGGTCCTTTGTCGAGGAGCACGATGTCATCCCAACCCATATCGGTTAAATGCCCGACAAGGCAGTTTCCGACGATGCCAGCACCGATTACGACGCATTTGGCTTTTGTTGGAAAATCACTCACTTTGGCCCTCTTTGCTTGGCATTTTCACTTTGAGGTAACTCTAGAAGCGCTACTGGATAACGGCGTGCAAACTTACTCCCTTATCCCACCCGCTCTACCACCATGGGGCCTGGTCTGAACCCTCGCATGCATTCTGTATGATGGAACTGTTCCGCAGAGTGAAACAATATCCGTCGAGTTGGAGGCTGTCCATGTCGGAATGTTTCATCCTGAGCTACCAGAATCGGCCCACCAAGGAGAATGGTTCTCATGGGGATTCCTAGCGATCTTGAGATAGCCAACCAGGCTTCATTATTACCTCTGTCAGAGGTCGCCTCCAAGGCCGGCATACCACTTGAATATCTCGAGTTCTATGGCAAGGGCGCGGCGAAGATTCAACTTGAAGCGATCCCCGCGATGGCAGAACGTCCCTTTGCTAAATACGTTGTTGTGTCAGCCATCACTCCAACACCACTTGGTGAGGGTAAGACCACCACGACAGTCGGCTTAGGACAGGCTTTTCAACACATAGGTCGAAGCGCCACCATAGCGATCCGTCAACCTTCGATGGGCCCCACCTTCGGCATCAAAGGTGGGGCGGCCGGGGGTGGCTATAGCCAAGTGGTTCCAATGGAACTGTTCAACATGCACCTGACGGGCGATATGCACGCCGTCACCGCTGCGCACAACATGTGTGCCGCTGTTTTGGATGCGCATCTGTATCACGGCAACGATCTAAAACTTGATATCCACAACATCACGTGGCGCAGAGTCGTGGACATTAATGATCGCGCGCTCCGCAATGTCACTATTGGCTTGGGGGGCTCATTAGACGGCATACCTAGAGAGAGCGGCTTTGATATCACGGCAGCTTCTGAGGTCATGGCGGCTCTAGCCTTGGCGACGTCATTGCAAGATTTGCGGGCGAGAATGGGCCGTGTCGTTGTTGGATATACCAAGGACGGCAGTCCCGTAACCGCCGAAGATCTCGGAGTTGCTGGCTCGATGACCGTCATCCTTCGCGAGGCAATTAAGCCAAATCTGATGCAAACCCTTGAAGGCACTCCAGCGTTGGTTCATACAGGCCCATTCGGGAACATAGCGACGGGCAATTCATCGATTGTTGCTGACCAGATTGGCATCCGGACTGGCGACTTTTTGCTGACAGAAGCGGGTTTTGGGGCTGATATGGGAGCTGAACGCTTCTTCAACATCAAGTGCCGTTACTCCGGGCTGGCTCCCGACGCAGCAGTCTTGGTGGCGACCGTTCGCGGGTTGAAGGCGCATTCTGGTAACCACAGGATTGTCGCGGGAAGACCCCTCCCTGAGGCCCTGCTCATGGAAAATCCCGATGAGGTCCACGCGGGAGGTGACAATCTGCGTAAACAACTTGAGAACATGCGGATTCACGGGGTCACGCCGGTAGTCGCAATTAACACGTTTCCTGGGGATCACGAAAAAGACTTAGAAGCCGTGGTGGAGATAGCAGCAGAATATGGTGCCCGGTCGGCGCTCTGCACGCATTTCGCGGATGGCGGCCGCGGAGCCACCGACCTGGCGGAAGCAGTGGTTGAAGCGGCCGCCGAGGAGAGCCAGTTCTCCCCTCTGTATCCCGACGAAATGAACCTTCGGGACAAAATCAGAACCGTGGCGCAAAAGGTTTATGGAGCGGAAGATGTTTCCTTCACCGCACGGGCAAACAAACAGCTCGACGGATACGAACGCAATGGTTTCGGTGATTTACCTGTGTGTATTGCAAAGACCCATTTATCAATTTCCTCCGACCCGAAGTTGGTGGGCGCCCCCACTGGGTGGACGCTCCCGGTCCGGGAGGTGCGAGCTTCTGTTGGCGCTGGATTCGTCTACCCAATTTGCGGCGATATGCGAACGATGCCGGGCCTTGGCAAGAACCCCGCGGCGAAGAGGATCGATATCGACGCTGACGGAAACATAGTTGGCCTAAGTTAGGACGTCGACGTTGCCTATTTTCTCCTTAAGCGGGCGTTTAGATCGTTCGACCGCTGCTCCCCTACGTCGCCAACTGTTATCTGACGCGCATTTCGAAGTCATCCCTCTTAAGAACCTCACCGAACAACTGCAACATCTTCCTCTCGGGGCATCAGTTTCAGTTACGGCTTCGCCCAATAAATCACTCGATGACACGTGGAACCTCGCCAAGGATCTACTTGTTAGAGGATTCCGTCCGATTCCGCATTTAGCTTCGAGAATGCTTGAGAGCCGTCAGCAATTAGACAGACTGATCAAAGAACTCGCGGAGCTTGGCCTCAATGAATTATTTTTGGTGGGAGGCGATGCGCCATTGCCTCATGGGCCATATGAGGATTCGATACAAGTTCTTCAGGCGATTCTGGGACTGGAGCACAAGCTTGTACATATTGGTGTGACGGCATACCCCGATGGCCATTCCTTCATCGAAACTGCGGCGCTAAGCAGCAGTCTTCGAGCGAAACAGGAAATTTTGAAAGAGGCAGGATTGGCCAGCCACGCAGCCACTCAAATGTGTTTTGACCCGAATACGATCCGCGGTTGGCTCGAAAGCGAACGAGCTTCTGGGCTAGAGATACCCATCCATCTGGGGATCCCTGGAGCAGTCGAACGCAAAAAGCTCTTGTCGGTGGGTGCACGCCTAGGAGTCGGAGCTTCACTGCGCTATCTGCAGAAGAATACGGGGACACTTGCGAGAATGGTGATGCCGGGCGGGTACAACCCGAACAAACTCTTATCTCCGCTAGCCGGCGATCTGCAAAGATTGGACGTCCAGGGGTTGCACATCTTTACTTTTAACCAACTTGAAGCAACCGTCGCTTGGCGCAACGACGCAATCTCGTCTCTAAAGACCTGAGTCTGCCGAGTTCGGATCAGGCTCGCTCAGCAATCTCGACTCGTAGAACGCTTTCTAATTGTCGTAGGTCAGCAATTGTCTGGGCCGTAGGGGGCCTGGAAGCCCGAATCGTTGCAACCGCGGCCGTGGGCGAAACACCGGCGAAAATTTCGTTTTGCATCTGTTGCACATTGATGCCGGCCCCTCGAAGGCACGCAAGGACGGCCGCCAGTGCGCCGACTTCGTCTCGGTGTCTCACCGTAAGAGTGCAGGCCCCAAGTGGACGGTCTGCGAGGTTCACACAATTGAGTATGCGGCCTTCGGCATACGCTTTAATGATCCGAACCACACCCGACGCAACAGCTTCTCGCGCCTGTTGAGTTGACCCGCCAATGTGATGGGTTCCAACGACATTTGGGTGCTCAGCGAAAGAACTGTCCCAGTCCGCTGCCGGTGTCGAAGGCTCCTCCTCGTACACATCGAGTCCGACTCGTAGCGCTTTTGTTTCCATCGCTTTGAGGAGGGCCACTTCATCGATGAGACCGCCCCTGGCGGTGTTCAACAAAATTGCGCCGTGTGAAACCAGATGAAGAAATTGATCATTCACGATGTTGCGGGTTCGATCAGTCAGAGGAAGGTGAAGCGAAATAACGTCAGCATCATCCAGAAGTTGTTGAAGGTCATCGAAGAGTTCGATGTTTAAGTGATCGATCCGATCCAAGAGGCCTGACTCTCGCTCAGGTCGATTCAAAGCTCGTACCTTGATGCCGAACGCAGCCGCGCGTTCGGCTACCGCTAGGCCAATCTCTCCTAAACCTAGGATCGCCATAGTGCGTCCTTTGAGTCCGCGGGCCGTTGAATATTCGGCCTTTGCCCAGCGACCCTTGTGTAAGTCCGCGGTTGACGCTGGAATATTGCGGTCAACCGCTAAGAGCAAACCGATCGTTAATTCTGCGACTGCGGCTGCGTTCTGTCCGGGAACATTGCAGACATACACCCCGTTTTCACTCGCAGCTTGTGTATCGATGGTGTCGGTGCCCGCTCCGGCGCGAACAATCAGCCCCAAGCGGGTGCTGGCTTCGATAGCTAAGCGTGTGACGCTCGTGCTGCGCACAACCAGCACGTCGGCATCGTCGATGAGTTGATCCAAGCCCTGTGTGGGTGAGACGTGCAATGTCTGGCAATGATGGCCGTCGTTTTCGAGATTTTCGATAAAAGGGGCGTCGATTTCATCAGCTAAGGCAATGTGCACGTGTTCTCCTCCCGGTGGCGTCGACCTGAAGTTGCCCCGAGATCCCCGCTGCGAACTATTCCACAGTTGTAATCCGACTGCCGACCACGTTTCACACCTAGGTCGACGATCACCCTATGACGTCGAGAAGATCGATAGCGAGAAGCACTGTCAACAAGCCAATTACGGCTCCGTTGATCAAACTCATGGGCCATTTCCAACGGTGGTCAGAATTCCAAAATCGGCGGATGCTCAGGACGTTGGCAGCTATGGCAACGAGGCCTAGGGGCAGACCAATCCAGGGCCCAACTCCTGAACTGATCCCAACCAAGGGAGCCAAGAAAGGCAAGACTACGTAAGTAAGGGCGCATCGAATACCGGAAATTACCATCGACGTGCTGAACACGCGCGTGTCAACGTCGTTGGTGATGGGAGGTAGCGAGTTACTCATCTGCTTCTTTGGCTTCGACGACTAATTCGATACATCCGCAACGGTGGCGCCGGCAATCTGCAATCCTCCAGGCACCACCGTAATGGTTTGAGGCAGAGAACCCACAGCTTCCCCATCTGACCGCAAATCACATGAACCATGTGCATTCACAGGAACCATTTGTATCTCTATTTCTTTACCTCGAAGGATCTCGACCGCCGGATGGGCCACATGGGCGCCAGAAAAGGTTTTGGGAAGAACCCGGAGCAGGTTCAGAGCTGAAGTGTCGTGGATGAGCACAACTTCGGCCGAGCCCGAGGTAGGGCTTGCGTCTGGGGCTATTCTCATTCCTCCGCCGAAAAGTGCGGTGTTAGCAATAGCTACAAGTAGACAGGCACATGATCGTTCGGCCCCGTCAATCCTCATTTCAACTTGGTAGCGAGGAAGGTGGGTTGCCTCCATCAGAGTCGCAACTGTGTACTTGCTGGGTCCGCGAGGCCATCGCAATCGCTCTGCGCGGACATTGACTGCTGCTGAGAAACCGGCAGTTGCGATCGTGGTGGCGTACCGGACAGCCCCTGCCGCATCGGTCATCTTCAATACATCGATGGCAGTCGAATCACCTGTCGCCGCGGTAGCCATTTCATCAACGCTTGTCGGGAGTCTCAGCGCCGAGGCAAAGTCATTACCCGTTCCTGCAGGAACAATTCCTAGGGCTGTTGATGTTTCGGCGATTTCTTGTACGACGTGGTGAACGAGCCCGTCACCCCCAACCGCGACTACGCGCACCTCGCGATCTATCGCTTCTTTGACCAGTTCGCGAGTTGCGGAAATCGTCGAAGGGAAAACTTTTTTGGCAGCCACTCCACGTTCAACAAGAACATTCGTTATGGCGTCGCCCACACGTTGAGCGCGTCCACGATTAGCGGCGGGATTTACAAGTACCAAGGTTGAGGTTGCGGAATCGAAAGGCACTTGTTCCATATGGTTCCTTAGGTTGACTACGGTGACGGAGACTGGTGAGGCACACGGTGCCCCACCAGACAGAAGCCCAATTCGAGACGAGGTTGAAATGGTTGGTGCACTCGACGGTATACGAGTCTTGGATTTATCGACATTGGTTCAAGGTCCACAAGCGGCCGCGATGTTGCACGATCTGGGAGCTGAGGTAATCAAAGTTGAACTTCCCGAAATCGGAGATATGGGCCGCCACGTCGACATACTCCCCGAAGTGGGGACCTCCTCGTTCTTTATCGCAAACAATCGAGGGAAGCGCTCGGTGGCTTTGGATTTACGCAGCGATGGCGGGCACGAAGCCTTTCTGAGACTTGTAGAGACCTCAGATGTAGTTTTGTCGAATTTTCAACCCGGCACTCTTGATGGATGGGGATTGGGGTATGAGGATTTAGCGGCAGTGAACCCGAGAATAATCTGGGCTGCAGGAAGTTTTCTTGGACCAACAGGCCCAGATGCTCTCCGAGAAGGGGCCGATATCGCCGGCGAAGCGTATGGCGGTGTGGTCGCCGGAATTGGCAATGACGGCGAAGCTGTCACCACTGTCGCGTCGTTGCTTGCAGACCATTGTGGCTCTCAAAACCTTCAAACGGGAATATTGGCAGCGCTCTTTGCACGCGAAAAGACGGGCCGCGGGCAACGCGTTGACGTCAGTTTGCTTGGTGGGCAAATCTGGATGCAGGCAACCGAGTACACCCACTATTTCCTGACTGGGGAACTAGCAGGCAAATCCAACGGCGGCCATCCTCTGGTACACGCGCTGTACGGCGTGTTCCCCACATCTGATGGAGCGATCGCTATGGCTGGCTGTCCCGAACACCTTTGGGAAGGACTGTGCCGCGCCATCGAACGGCCCGATTGGGTTGATCACCCGCGTTTCAATACCTACTTCACAACGAAAGAGATATCTGCAGAGATGCGGGAAGAATTTCTACCCATCTTCTCGCAGCGAACCACCGATGAATGGGTGGTCCGGCTGGAGGCAGAAGCGCAACGTTTCGCCCCCGTTCGCTCCCACGATCAGGTCGCAGCAGACCCGCAGTCGTACGCAAACGGTTACATCGTCGAATTCGATCACCCTGATTGGGGCACCACCAACTTTGTTGGCTGCCCGATCCAGATGTCGGATACGCCCACGCGCTTTGGTACCGATGTCCCCGAACTCGGCCAAGAGACCGAAATCGTTTTGGTTGAGGCCGGCTACGACTGGGAAGAACTCGAAGACCTCCGAGCGAGAGGCGCCTGGTAAGGCACGGCGTTAGCCGAGTGGCCCACCTGGCACATGCAAGGTGCAAACGAGCGCACGCCCATGGGCACAGCCGTCGCGAAACAACCAGCGATGAGGATTGTTGCTGCGGTAGGAACAGATTGGCGCGCAGCGGTCAAAGGCACCTATTGACCATCGTGCCAATGCCTTCCACGGTGGTGGTGATGACATCGCCAGCAACTAAGAAACGTTTGTCCGGCATCCCGACTCCTGAGGGAGTGCCGGTAAAGATGAGATCGCCAGGAAGCAACGTCATGACTTCAGACAGGTAGCTCACGAGGAAGGGGACATCGAAGATTAGAGCACTCGTTCTTGCATCTTGGCGAGGTTCTCCGTTAATAGCGCAGGTGATGTGCAAATCGTCTGCGTCTGGGAACGAATCTGGCGAAACCAACAATGGACCAGTCGGGCCGTAGGTGTCTCGCGACTTACCGAGACCGAATTGAGGCGGCCGGGCTCCAAGTTGGAGTTTCCTATCTGAAATGTCTTGGCCAACAGTTAAACCGGCGACATGGGACCAGGCGTTTTCAGCAAGTACATCGCGGGCGACGCGCCCGATGACCACTACCAGTTCAGCTTCGTAGTCGCCACGAGTGGCCCGTAGATGAACGTCGTCAAACGGTCCGGCAATACATGATGGGAATTTTGAAAAAACCACCGGCGATTCCGGCAAGTCCATCTTCGATTCTTCAGCGTGATCCTTGTAGTTAAGACCCACGCCGAAGGAGTTACGAGGTCTGGGCGCGGGCGGCCCAAGTTTCACATCAGCCAAAGAGCCATCAGGGTCATTGCTCGTCAAGTTGCTGTTGATCTCGTGAAGAGCGTCAATATCGGTGAGGGCGTCAATCGGATCCGCTGCGATGGCGTCGTGAGAGATCCGGTTAAGGTCGTAAAAATTGTCTCCGTGGACCAGACATGCCCTGTCCTCAACGTTGGCAAATGTGAATGGCATATAGTGACCCTTCGAAGGTGTGATCAACAGCCGAAGCAAGTGCAGGCTTAGAGTCGCCGACGATAGGGCTGTCACGCAATTTCAGCAAACAGTCCCTGAGGTACCCATTGCTTAATGGACGAGCAGGCCATCCTGCACGACGAGTAACCCTCGGCAAATGGTGTGGCGCACCTTTCCGATGAACTGCTGCCCCTGCCACGGCGTGTTCGTACTCTTGCTCTGTAGTGACGAACCATCGATCGCCCAAGCCTTACTTGGGTCGAATACTGCGATGTTGGCAGGGTTACCCGGTGTTAGAGGTTGACCATGTTCATGAATATCGGCAATGCGCGCAGGTTGGGAAGACGTAACCGCCACAAACTGCTGTCTCGACATCGATCCCCCATTGACGAACGTGTCCCAAATAACTGAAGCCATCGTTTCGACGCCGAGCATCCCGGGAGGTGCCTCGGCTAGTCCCATCTCTTTGAGCCGCGGATGGTGCGGTGCATGGTCGGTCGCAACAGCATCAACTGTCCCATCAAGCAGTGCCGCACGAAGGGCGGATACATCCGTTGCAAGACGCAACGGTGGGTTCATTATCCCAGCAGATCCAAGCCGTTCGACGTCCTCTTCAGTGAGAATCAGATGCTGAGGGGTCACCTCAGCTGTTACTCGAAAACCAGCCTGTTTGGCTCTCCTAACCTGTTCGGTGGCCAGTGACGTCGACATGTGAAGAACGTGGTAACGGCCACCCGTCTTGGCGGCGAGCGCTATGTCGCGTTCGACGATTACGGCTTCTGCTTCGCGTGGCCGGCCCGGCAGGCCCAGGCGTTTCGCCACGCTTCCGGCATTTAAAACGCCGCCTGCGACCATCTCTGAATGTTCGGCGTGTTGGCTGATCACGGCACCAGGTAGCTCCAGGGTTTCTCGCAGGGCTGCTTCCATAAGATCAGCGTCATCGACAACCCAACCGTCATCGGTAAACACACGCACTCCGGCCTGGTGCAGCGCGGCGAAATCCACTAATCGTTCGCCGGCTCTTTCAACGGTAATTGCAGCCGAGGTGCGTACGTCGCAGGCCGCAGCACGCGCAAGTGAAAGTACATCCGAAACTATTTCCACGTTGTCGATTGTCGGAATTGTGTTGGGCATCATTACGCAAGCGGTAACACCGCCAAGAGCCGCTCCAGCGGCCCCGGAAGAAATGTCTTCACTTTCCTCGCCGCCCGGTGTACGAAAGTGGACTTGTATGTCTACGAGTCCGGGCATGACTACGGCATCCGACGCGTCAACGGTTTCTCCCCGCCCGTCAAAGGCACCCGGTGCTCCGCTGTCAGCAATCACGCCGTTTATCAGTAATAAGTCAACTTTCCGTTCAGACAGCTGGTCGACGACTGTTCCCCCAGCAATCACAATGGGACTGGCCATAGTCCAACCCTATGACGACATCGGGCGGTCGGGGCGTAACTTCCCATCGAGAGGTAAGATCGCAACATGGTCGACGTTGCTGGGTATCACCAGGTCATCAGCACTGAGCAGCGTGAGAGTTACGAACGTGATGGCTATTTACAGCTTCCCGGGTTCGTTGA
>DCYM01000230.1 GCA_002331465.1 Candidatus Neomicrothrix sp. UBA2110
GATCACCCAGTTGAATTCGCGCGGTGCTTTGTAAGCCCCGTGGTAAAAGACCCGGGCCATATGTAAAAAGACAGACAGCACCATGAGGTGCGCACCCCATCTATGCATGTTTCGCACGAGCAGGCCGAAACTAACCTGTGTGTGTAATGACTCGATGTCGCTCCATGCAGCAGCGGCGGTCGGCCGATAGAAAAACATCAGAAATATGCCGGTAACTGTGAGCAAGATGAACAGGAAGAAACTCAATCCACCTAGACAGAGCGTGTAGCTGACCTTTACGGCATGGCGCTTTACCTTCACCGGGTGAAGGTGATAAAGCACACTATTCATGACGACGTAGGAGCGATTTCTGGGGCTGTCCGTGTAGCCCTTTCTAAAGATGGAGCCCGGACGAAAGACTGAGGTCCAGAACTGGCTGTCTTGCATCCAGTCGGCTGCAGCTGTTGCGCCTTGTTGCAGTTTCTCGGGCAGCGACTGCTTTGACTTTTCTATCGAGTTAGCCATGGGGTTCGTCTAATCCTCAGAGTCGCATGCCGTAGGCGTAGCCGTGGGTGTGGGTACGGGTGTGGGTGTCCCCCCCAGCCGGGGGATTGTCGACCACTTTGCCGAGTGTGATGACACCGGTGGGGCATCGGTCAACGCACAAGGCGCAGCGAGTACACACATCGTCATCAATGATGAAGATTGCGTTGTCAGCTGGGTCAAGGCCTGGAAGGTCAGCATCGATCGCTTCATCGATTGCTTCGACAGCGATGTAATGGATGCATTTCCAGGGACAAATATCGACACATCCCTCACATTGGATGCATTCGGACTGGTCGATATTGATGAATTGCTTGGGCTTCACCGCCGCCGCTAAGTAGTCAGCATCGACTGTTTGTAGTACGTAGTCGTCAACAAATCGCGGCATCGGCGGATTTGCTTCGGTCTTGGCCATGTCAGTTGCCCTTCATCAGTGGGCGACCAAAGTCAGAGATGGGTTCAGCAACGGCTTTTTTCTGGTCCCGCTTCTGCCACCACATCCAGAGGAAAGGGAGTCCTGCAAGAACGACAAGGTGTTCAATCACGACAACAATGTCCGAAACTTTTTTCAGATCCATACGCATTGGCGGAAAAGTGATCGGGCTCCCACCAATAAATTGGCCTTCGGTGAAGAGCATGCGCTCAACAGACCAACCCCATTCGTTGTCGGTCAAACGCACCCACCGGTCCGGGACGACGCCGAACGCCATAAGGAGCAGCATGAATACGTATGCTGCTCCGAGCATCGCTTCACCCCAAGAGGTGCGGCGATCCGTGGGCCTGCGCTGCCCGTACGCGATGATGCCATAGACCATGAGACCTGTGATCAGGATTGATGTCACAAGTGCGACCACTGGTCCTCCTGTCTGGTACGTACTGTCGGTGCGTGCTAACCGGATGAGGCGAGACCTTTACAAGCTTCACCCTGTGTAAACCCAAAGTATAAATCTACGGGCAAATCTACCCGAGCGACGCCCGGATCGTTCGACGTTCTACCACGCTTCGACGACGGATTCGTAACTCAAGAACGCCCTATATGGTGGCACCCGCGTGTCCACAATGCCGAACCCAAACGAGGATTTTTTTTCAGAACTTCAATCTGGACCAAACTTAAGCAAAAAGTGTCTGCCAAACTTGGTCCTCTCACCTCACGACGGCCTATCTTTGATGAGCGCACCTACCTTGTTCTTTAACAGCACAACCTGCGATGCGGGGCACCACGTTGGTACCTCGCGGAGGACCCAGTGACCGAAGTTCCCGAATACCTATTCGAGCGTTCACGTCAGAGACGTATAGACCTTGGCTTGCTCGATGACGACGGCGGCGGTACTCCCTCCGCGAGTGGAGCTTCAGAGGGCGGGGCACTCGCTAGTTCAGGACCGAGCAGCGCCGATGTAATCGCTGCGGCGAAAGCCGACGCGAAACTTGAACTCCAAGCGGAGTCCGGGATTGAACCGGTTTGGGTTTCTGCGGCGCGGAGCCGAACCAAGATCCCAATATGGGCACTTCCCGTCATGTTTTTCTTACCTTTGTGGGCGTTCGTGTATGTGAAACTCACCGAACCACCCCCGGAACCAGTGACCGCTATCACTGAGGGAGCAGCTACTTACGCTGCGCGTTGTGCAAGTTGTCATACCGGAACGGGCGCTGGGAGCGAGGGCGGTGGAGTCGGGCGTCCCCTTTACAACGGTGAAGTCTTGTTGACCTTCCCCAAGCTTGAGGCCGACATGTTGCACTGGCTTGAGGTCGGCTCTGAAGGTATTGGGATTGGTAATGCCTATGGCGCCACCGATCGGCCCCGAGGGGCTCACATTTCTGGCGAAACCGGAGCTAATATGCCCGGTTTTGGTGGGGCATTGAGCGAGTACAAGATCTATTCAGTCGCTCGATATATCCGCGAGGTGTTGAGCGAAGAACAAATCAGCGACGAAAAAATCGCTGGACGTGACGCCGAGTGGGAAGCTCTTGGAGGCGGCAAGGACCTCGATGGCGGGGGCCATGGCGGCGGTCACTAATCCGAAGTTCCTTTAGGACATCCTGAACAATTTCTCTGCGGCGGCCCGCGGAGTCGAAGGACAAACGTTCATGTCGATGCGTCTCTCTACCGAAGTTCTGGTTATCGGCGCCGGCCCCGCGGGTAGCGCAGCGGCTCATTGGGCGGCTAAAGCAGGCCACATGGTCGTAATGCTCGAAAAGGAAACTATGCCCCGCGAGCGGGTGTGTGGTGATGCACTCACACCCAAAGCAGTCGGCCACTTACATGACATGGGGCTCAGTGTCACATGTGATGAGTTTCACCGTCACCATGGGCTGCGTATGACTGCGCATGGTCGCAGCATCGAACTTAGATGGCCAACCGATCATGACCATCCGAATCATGGTTTGGTTATCCGACGCAGCAGGCTTGATCAGCTGTTACTTGAGCACACCACAAACACAGGGGCTCAAGTGTGGACAGGGGTGGAGGTCCTTGATCCCATCATCGAACACGGACATCTGCGTGGTTGCCGGGCATTTGGTTCCGGCAATGGCACCGGGCCCCACGGCGAAATTGAGGTTCGCGCGCGCTTTGTTGTCATCGCTGACGGGCCTCTTTCCCCATTTGGGCGTGCATTGGGCACTGCCCGCACTAGAACCTATGCACAAGGGGTAGCGATGCGTGGCTATTTCCCAAGCATCCATCATGGCGACGACATCATCGAATCGGTCTTCGATTTACGCGACAACACTGGAGAACAACTCCCAGGTTATGGCTGGGTGTTTCCCGTAGGGGATGGAACGGTTAACGCCGGAGTCGGTTTGTTAAGCCATCATCATGGGAGTGACCCTCGGTCCATGCGAGAACTATTCGATCAGTGGATCTGTCAGATTCCCGAGTATTGGGGAGTCGCATCAGAAGATATTGAGAGCGAACCCGAAGGCGGGCGTCTCCCTATGGGGGCGTCGGTCCGTCCTCGATCTGGTCCCAACTGGGTTGTCGTCGGAGACGCAGCTGGCAGCGTAAACCCATTTAACGGCGATGGGATCGAGCCCGCGTTGAGTAACGGGCGCTTGGCTGCAACCGTTATCAGTGACGCCATCCACAGCGGAGATGGTTTGGAGTTGCGACAATACGAAAGGCAACTGGCATCAAAATATGATCACTATTACCGACTTGGCCGATTAGCTACTAAGGCCCTCGGCAGGCCAGGGCTGATGCGGCGATTCACGCTGCTCGGGATTCAATCACGGGTACTCACGGAACTGGTAATGCGAATCTCTACGAATCTCGTAAACAACGACGCCGGTGGGACCGAGTCGATATACGAAATTGGGAAAGTTATAGCTCGGCTCGTCCCAGACCGCGACTAACGGATCTGTGACGTGGCCACGCAGCGAATGCGAATATCAAAGAGAAGCTGCGCTTTCGGCTGCAGCCCCAATCACAGTGTCAACAACATCTTCTGTGTGAGCTAGCCCGACGAATAGCGCCTCGTATGCTCCGGGTGCCATTGCTATGCCACGACCAAGCATCTCGTGGAAGAAGCGGGCGTAAGCTTTTTCGTCGGTTGTTCGCGCCTCATCGTATTGAGTAGGAGCATTGTCTCCGAGGAAAAGGCCTAGAAGCGACCCAACACGCGGAGCTATTACGGGCAGGCCGGCACCGTTCAAGACTTTTTCGATGCCGGCGCCGAGTCGTTCGGTCATGGCGTAGAGCTTTTGATAGGCCGCTGAATCCAAAAGTTGTAAGGCCGCGCAACCTGCGGCAGTCGCGAGCGGATTACCTGAGAGCGTCCCTGCTTGATAGACGGGCCCGACAGGAGCGAGCGTGCTCATTATTTCTTCAGATCCTCCGAAAGCTCCAATTGGTAGCCCACCTCCAATGACTTTGCCGAAGCAAGCAATGTCAGGAGTAACTCCAAACCATTCAGACGCTCCGCCGCGGGCAAGGCGGAATCCAGTAATCACTTCATCAAAAATCAGGAGGGTTCCGGCAGCGTCACACGCCGAGCGCAATTGATGGAGGAATCCGTCCAGTGGTGCGATCAGACCCATATTTGCCGCCACTGGCTCCACGATTACGCACGCATCATCTTGGGTGATTTCGGGTACTTCGTTGTAGGGGACGACGACGGTGTCGGCGACCGCGGAGGGGGGGACCCCTGCCGAACCCGACAAACCCAAGGTGGCGACACCGCTTCCACCGGCTGCGAGAAGCATGTCAGCATGACCGTGGTAGCAACCGGAGAACTTGATTACGCGGTTCCTACCAGTGTGGCCGCGGGCAAGACGGATGGCGCTCATCGTGGCTTCGGTACCACTATTCACAAGTCGTAGCTGTTCAATACCGGGGACGCGGCTTACGATTTCTTCCGCTAAAAATATCTCTCCTGGGGTAGGCGCTCCGAAGGACGTTCCCAGAGCGGCCGCTTTCTGAATAGCTTCTGTGACTTGGGGATGAGCATGACCTGCTATCACCGCTCCGTAAGACTGAACTAGATCGATGTATTTGCGCCCTTCAGCGTCGTATACGTGGGCCCCTTCCCCTCGAACTACGAAGTAAGGGTCGCCACCGACAGCTTGGAATGCCCTGACCGGCGAATTCACTCCCCCAGGGATGAGTGACTGAGCGTCACGAAAAAGCTGGTGGTTGGTTTGTGAACCCAACATTTTCTCCGATCATCCCAGATTCGCTAGGTGTGATTGCATCCTATGGCTAGCGGCAGCTACGCGATGCTGGAGTTATACCTCACCAAATAGTAAGTCGAGCAACGCGTCAGGCGGAATCTCGTCCAGCGTTTCAAATCGGGCATAAGCCCCAGAAAAGTCGAGAGATCTAACCAACGGATTTGGCACCACCACAGTTCTTATGCCTGCTGTTAACGCCGCTTTCAACCCGTTAGGACTGTCCTCTACTACAGCGGCCGCATGCGCATCTACCCTCAACAGTTCGAGGGCGTGAAGGAAAACATCAGGGGCGGGTTTAGCGACCTCACCTACATCGTCGCGGCACACGATGTAAGAGAATTCTTCGTACAGCCCCACCCGTTTGAGGTGCTGATCTACCCATGCGTGAGGCGAGCTGGATCCGATAGCTGTGCTGATCCCTCGACGCGCGGCGGCGTCAAGAAGCTCTGTCACGCCGGGAAGGACCGGTTGGTTTTCTGTCATTTCGTTTTTTATCTGCTGACGCGCTTCCATAACCAGATCCTGATCTAGGACCTGTCCGATGCGCTTTTCCAGTTCTTGTACCCAACTTGATTTGCGGTCAGTTCCCATGCCTGCCAGCCACCAGTCCATCGGGAGGTCGACGCCGTAATCTGCCCAGATCTGTGCTGTTGATTCACATGCAGGGGTCTCTGTGTCCAGAATGGTCCCGTCGAAGTCAAGAATCAGCGCGTGGGAACTCATCTTTGGCCTGCCACAGACACCACGGCCCGGACGAGTCCCTCTATCGACTGTTGTTCAGCAATAAATGTCACACTGACGCCCAAGCGCTCACATTCTCGAGCTGTCGTCTGCCCGATAACAACTACCTTCGCTGCGCTCTTTCCGCCAGTTTGTTCAAGGTGTCCTTTCACCGCTGAGGGCGATGCAAACGTGACCACATCTGCATCGATGGCTTCGGAAACTAAATCACGGTTTAGCGACGGGAATACCGTTCGATATGCAGCTACCCCATCAACTTGCCATCCTCTATCTCGAAGTCCGTCAACAAGATCTGTTCGGCCGTCCGATGCCATGGGAACTAGAGCACGGTCACTAGGTTTCGGGTTTGGAAAAGCTTCGGCTAATGAAACCCCGTCGTACTGCACTGGTATTAGATCGGGTTCTCGTCCCATCTCTAAAGCGACCTTTGCCGCGGTTGTCGGTCCTACCACTGCAATCTGAAGATGCGAGAACCTTTTAAGAACTCCTCTTCGTGCACCTCGAGCCATTAACGCCGCCACCGAATTAGTTGAAGTAAACGCAACCCACGAGAACCGATCCAGGCGGATGAGGGCGTCATCTAACGGTTGCCCTCCGTCTAAGGGAGGTACTACCGCGATTGCGGGAGCAGCAACAACCTTTGCGCCAGCGTCAGACAAGGCTTCGATTAGGCCCGAGTTTTGGTGCGAGGCGCGGGTTACAACAACCGACTTTCCTTCAAGCATCTTAGAACTCAAGAGCTAGCTTCGTTTATTGACAGGAGAGCGCGTCCCCCGTCGGCGAGAAGTTCCTCAGCGACGGCTTTCCCCAAAGCATCCGCGTCGTAACCCTGTTGCCGAGTGCGCAGCAGAGTGGTGCCGTCCCTTGAGGCGAGCACCGCGTCAAGTTGGATGATCCCTTCTTCCAAGTACGCATAAGCTCCAACTGGCAGCTCACAGCCACCGCCCAGTTGCGCTAGATAGGCACGTTCAGTTTCAACGCAACGTCTGGTCGGCTCATCGGATATTCCCAGCAGCTGTTCATGAATGGTGGGATCGTCATCACGGCACTCCACAGCAATGGCACCCTGGCCTACTTGCGGGACCATTTCTTCAACGCTGAGGACCTCTGCTACGGAATTTGTAAGTTCGAGGCGCTGTAAGGCGGCCATTGCAACCACTACGGCGTCAACGTCTTCTTGTTCTGCGACGGCGATTCGTGTTTCCACATTGCCTCGCAGCCCGGTGAATTTCAGATCCGGCCGAACGTGCGCAAGTTGCGCCTGTCGCCGAGCCGAGCCTGTAGCAATTCTCGCTCCCTGCGGTAGTTGTCGGAGGTTCATCCCAATCAGCGCGTCACGCGGGTCACCTCTTTCCAAGAAAGCAGCGAGATTGAGACCGGCAGTAGGGGATGACATCAAATCTTTCGCGCTGTGCACTGCCAGGTCGGCTTGGCCCTCCAGGACTGCCATTTGCACTTCTTTGACGAAGACCCCACGACCTGCCATTTCTTGGATTTGCCGCGTCTGATCTTGGTCGCCTTCAGTAGTTACGATTAAAAATTCGACGTCAATAGCACTCAGCGCTAAACGTTTAGCAACAGCCTCCGCTTGCCAGCGCGCCAACGGGCTCGATCGAGTCGCGATGATCACGGAGACCCTCGCTCAAAGGTCAAAGAGATCGCGAACCGAGTCTGCAAGACGGTCACCTTTTGCTGATCCTGCGGCTTCTTTTAGGGCAGCAGTGGGTTCGTGAAGAAGCTTGGCCACAAGACCACGGGTGAATTGATCAAGAGAAGCACGGTCTGAATCTGAGTAACCAGCCTTTCGTGCAAACTTATCTACTTCTTGACTCCGCTTTGCTTCAACTGTGCCTCTCATCGACGCGATAAGCGGAGCTACTTCCCGAGCGGATCGAACGTCAGCGAACCGTTTTGCCTCAGATTCAACTATGAGCTCAACCGTCTCCACCTCATTTGCACGTTCCATCCGACCGTTAGCCGCGAAGCTAGACAGATCGTCCATATCGAGAAGAGTGACTCCGTCGATTTGAGCGACCTCAGGGTCGATGTCTCGCGGCATCGCTATATCAACGATGAGCAACGGCTCACCTGCTCGTCGGGCGATGACCTCGGCGATGGAAGTGTTGTCGAGAATTACTTCTGTGGCTCCAGTGGACGTCATCAACACGTCAACGTCACCCAAGGTTTCTCCCAAGTCTTCAAGTGCTATCGAGGAACCGTCGATTCGAGCAGCTAAGGCATCGGCCTTGGAAGTGGTGCGGTTAGCTACATAAACATGATCGGGTCCTGCGGCGGCCAAGGCGACGATCATTCCTTCCCCCATTTCCCCTGCTCCTACGACGAGCACCGTTCGACCGATCAAGCTGCCAAAATGCTCTGTCGCCATCAAAACAGCCGCATGAGAAACTGACGCTGTATGTCGGCCTATCGAACTTTCGTTACGCGCACGCTTGCCTGTTTCCACCGCATGTCGAAAGAGAAGGTTTAAAACCGCTCCAGAAGTGCCCTCAAGGCGAGCTGTTTCCCATGAAGTTTTTATTTGGCCTTGGATTTCCGACTCGCCCAACACCGCCGAATCAAGGCCCGATGCCACCGAAAAAAGATGCTTCACCGCATCATCGTCATGATGCACATACAAACAATCGGATATGTCTTCTGGCGCTACAAAAGCTGACTCTGCGAAAAAGTCACGCATTTCGGCATACGCGGCATGGAATTTTTCTGCGACAACGTACGCCTCGGTGCGATTACAAGTCGACACAATGACTGCTTCACTGATGTGATCGCGTTGGCTAAGCCCTGCCAGGTTTTTTGGGAGATCGTCCGCGCTAATGATGAACTTCTCTAATAGCTCCAGCGGAGCACTCCGGTGATTCAAACCAATAACAACGATAGACAAGAGGCAACCAAATCGATCAAGAAACCGTGCGGGCTCAGTCTCTCAGCAACAAAGCCCTGTTTCCACTCTCCCATTCGCTCATTGGCAGATTTTGTTGCGTCAAAAAATTAGTTAGAACGAGATGAAAAGCAGTTGAATCGTAGCCGCTACGAATATCAGCATCAGTAAAGCAGCGAGTACAAGCGTGGTACCTGGTCTCAAGTTGCTTCCCTAATTGTGACTTCAGCTCCAATGTCTAATCCTGCGGGCACTACACCTTCGTCTCGTCCAGTAGCGACCGAAAGCAACCCATGCTCATCATCAACGAGTGCTAACTGGCCTGGATTCACATCAATTGGACTTTGAAGCCGAACAACCCTTTTCTCATCACCAAATTCAAGAACGAATACATCACCCATACCGGAAATAGTGTCGCGGTCGAAATTGAGTTGAGCAGCGCCCCGACGGCCTTTACCTATTACCTCGGCAGATATCGAACCGTCCTCTTCAAGACGCGATACTGGGACAAGTGACGGAAGTAGCAGATTCGGGTCGATGCTGTCGCCAAGTTCTTCAATGGATCGACCCGCTGCTAGATGCCCAGAAACCGGGCCAATCACATCGCGCGCAGGATGTTGAAGGCCCGGCGACATGACATGGAACTCAGTATTTGTAAGCTGCACAGCGCGGTCAGCGCCGCCAACGACAGCAACAGCAGCACCTAATAGTCCATTGTCGGGACCGACAAGCACGGCTTGACCGTCGCCGACTTCGACAGCGATCGCAGGGCGGTCTAGGGCTGAACCCACAGATGCGAGGACTAGACCTGACGCAAGGTACGGCACGCTGCGAGCAAGCATCAGCGAGCCAGCACGAACACCCCCAGGGTGGATGTCGTGGCACAGATCTATCACTAGAGACCCAGGAGTCAAATCACGCAGAATAGAGTGCAGAAGCCCCACGGATTCGTCGGAAGTACCTAAATCAGTGAGGCAGGTAATGGTGTCGAACCGTGTCATGGGTCAGGTTCGACCGAGTTCTTGAGAGCGCATAGTTGCCGCCTCAATTGCAGCTGCGAACGCTGCCCTCAATCCATGTTGCTCAAGCTCGCGGAGTCCCGCTGCTGTCGTACCGCCCGGTGAGGTGACATCAGCCCGCAGCTCCGCCGGAGGTCGTCCTTCCGAAAGCAAAGTTGCCGCTCCCAGAAGGGTCTGCACCGCTAATTCCGTTGCTACGATTCGGCTCAAACCTGTCAAGACACCGGCATCAATCATGGCTTCAGCCACGAGAAAGATATACGCGGGTCCCGATCCTGATAAGCCAGTTACCGCGTCAAGCAGTTTTTCGTCGGTTCGAACCACAGTGCCTACGGCGCCGAGTATTCCTTCGGCCCAGGCAAGGTCTTCAAGGCTTGCCGCGCCATTCCCGCAGATAGCAGCTGCGCCCTGCCCGACCAACGCGGGAGTATTTGGCATAGCTCGGACAACGGGCAACAAACCCCCTGTCGCGTCGTCGAGTGTGGCAAGGGTCACCCCAGCCGCTATGGACAACAGACGCTCGGTACCTTTTTCGGCAGCTTCGCGAGCTACGGTCGGAACGATGTCCGGCTTGGTAGCAAGAATCGTTCCACTGGCGGGTTCAATTTCGGTAGTGGCGCGCACCCCGTAGATCTCAGTCAGTTCTTTTCGTCGGGGCTCTAACGGTTCTACGATCACAATGCTTTGGGCGTCGCGACCATGCCGTAGCAGTCCACCGAGCAAAGCTGCGCCCATTTTCCCACCGCCGACAATCAGCAGTTCAGCCATGGGGTCCACGGTACCGGTCGGCTCAGTCAAGACCTTGGCTCTATTTAATGTGAGCCACCTTTGGGATTGTTCTTGAGGCGCTCTGTGAATCCGATTCGCAAGGCTGCGGACCAGTGACGCTCCACGAACTCCCATATCGACCCCAAGATCCGATCGAGTTCATGTTCGTCGACGGCATGAAAAGGGAGTTCGCCCGTCAAAAAAATTGCTTCCTCTGGTCCAATACCGAACTGGGCTCCAACTAGGTCGTAATTGCGACGGAGCAACAACTCGAAGAGCTTTTCTCTGTTGTTTTCGGGTGCTGGGAGAAAGTAAGTCTCATATTTCAACGTTCGTTGTCCAAGTGTGAACCACACAGTGCTGACATCGCGAGCCTCTCCTTCGAGGCGAACGTACCAACGACGCGGGATATCGGCGTCACGGACAACTTCACGCAGAATCGGTAATTCTTGTTTTTGTGCCTCGAGCCACTTGTCGATCAGTTGTTCAAGCGCGTCTAACTCGTCTTGAGTCGCCGCTTCATGTGTCACACGCAGGTGACCAGTTCACGTGACATTAAGCGACCAAACACCTCAATTGCTCCGCTCGCGCCGGCGTCCCAACTATGCAAGGCGGCTCGTTCAACTCCACGGCTCCCCATGTTGCGTCGCATTTCTGGGTGACTGAGCAATTTGTCGACGGCGGCGGCGAAAAGCTTATGATCTCGCTC
>DCYM01000198.1 GCA_002331465.1 Candidatus Neomicrothrix sp. UBA2110
GTAGAGGCGGACATCAACTCGTGACCTTGCGAATCAACTGCTGGTCAGGGCCGCGAAACATTTCGACCGCGTTGATGTATTCGTTCCGCGAACGCTCTGATACCACTGTCGTAGATGAACCGCTCTACGCGCATTATTTACGGGTAACGGCCAGAAACCACCCTGGGCGTGACCAAGTTCTTAACACCCAGAATCCCAACGGCGAAGTGGTCGTACGCGACGTGTTGTGGGGCGAGTACAACTCTGACATCGTTTTTTTTAAACAGATGGCCCACCACCTCGTCGAACTAAACGAAGATTCCCTAGTTGGTTTCACGAACATTCTTTTAACCCGAGATCCTCGAGACATGCTGCCATCGCTCGCCATACAGCTACCTGATGCGACGCTCGCAGACACAGGCTTGGCAAATCAGGTTCACTTGCTAAACAGTATTGTTGAGCATGGCGAAAAGCCGATCGTGATTGATTCCAGTGCCCTTTTAGGGAACCCCGAAAGTTTCCTGCACAGTCTTTGTGATCGCTTGGATATCAAACCGGATCCTTCGATGCTGTCATGGGCTGCAGGTCCAAAGCCTGAAGACGGAGTGTGGGCTCCGTTTTGGTATCAGAATGTTCATAGTTCCACAGGGTTCGATCGTGGCCTTCCATCTCGCCGCACCGTGCCCTCAGATCTCGTCCCAGTCTTGGACGAAGCAATTGGCCTTTTCGATCGACTAATCGAGTTTGCGTAAGTACTTCTCCAATGCTTGTTCTTTCCGCAGAAGACGTAACTGTGTGTCTCTCCATGGAAACCGCTATCGAGGGCATGCATCGCGCGTACGCCGCATGCACCTCCGGTGATGCTGAAATGCCGCAACGAACGGTCATTCCATTAGACGCGTCACCGAATCTTGCGATTTTCATGCCAGTACATATCAGGGACTCTTCGGAAGTCGCTCTGAAATCGGTGATGTTCTCGCCGAACAACGAGCGGTTAGGCCTACCGGCAATCCAAGCCACGGTTCAAGTCTTCGATGCGGCGACCGGCACCCCAGTCGCCTTGATAGATGGAAGTGAACTTACAGCTATTCGCACAGCGGCCGGCGGTGGGGCTTCGATGGAGCTCTTAGCTCGAAAAGAGAGTCATTCACTAGCGATGTTGGGCAGCGGAACCCAGGCACGAGCCGGTATCGAAGCCGCATGTTGTGCTCGCGATATTGAGGTAATTCGACTGTTTAGCCCAACATACGGCAACGCTCAAAGGCTCGCTGACCGGCTTAGCGAAGAAGATTGGTGCCCTGAGATTCACGTAGTCGGTAGTTCTCGCGAAGCGGTGTCGGACGCTGACATCATATGGACTGCGACCACTTCCATGTCCCCAACATTTCCGAACGAGTCCGTCAAACCTGGAACCCACATTGTGGGGGTCGGGTCCTTCCAAACGTCCATGGTGGAAATACCCCCTACTTTGCTCGGGAGAGGCACGGTGTTCGTCGACCACACTGATGCATGTTGGGCTGAAGCGGGAGAAGTGATCGCTGCACGTTCGGAGGGGCTAATTCGGTCCGAAGATGTGAGGGAACTAGGGGAAGTGGTCTTAGGTCACCATCAGGGACGTTCCAGCGACGACGAAATCACGATTTTTAAGTCAGTCGGGATTGCCTGTCAGGACGCGGTGGCGTCTTCCTTAGTTGTTGCAGCAGCCAAACGGCTCCGCATCGGCACAACGATAGATATCTGATGGCAAGCACGCGGCAACCACCGCCAGAAGCTCTTTTTGTACTCGGAGGCATCTCTCAATATCTTGGTGCGGCTACCGCAGTGGGCTTATTTTCTCAGATAGCGCCGGCAAGCGTGGCGCTGCTACGAGTGTTCGCCGCGAGCCTTATCTTGATCGGCTTCCGTCGATCATGGCGACGCGCGTGGAATAAGCAGGACATTTTGTGGGCAGGCGCGTTCGGTGTCGTCCTGGCCTCAATGAACTTGTTGATTTATTTGGCCATGGATCGACTCCCACTGGGAAACGCAGTGGCTATGGAATTTCTCGGTCCTGTAGCAGTAGCCGCTATTGGTGCACGCACTATTAGATCGACACTCGCACTGATACTGGCTGCTTCCGGAGTGCTCATCTTGGTGGGACTTCAAAGTGAAGGCACGTCGCTCGGTGTTGTTTTTGCGCTGCTGGCAGGGGCGATGTGGGCCGGGTACATCGTCTTAGGTCACCGCGTCGCCCGAGACGGCCCGGCCGTCGACGGCTTAGGGGTAGGCATGTTTATCGGGGCTTTGGTCATCAGCCCGTTCGGGATCGGGGGAGTCGGTGACGCGTTTACTAGTCCCGGTCTTCTGGGTCTCGCCCTCGCTACCGGCCTGCTATCCAACGTCGTTCCCTATGGCATCGACCAGGTAGTAATGAAAAAAATTACTCGAGCAAGATTTGCCCTACTTCAGGCGCTGTTACCGGTGACTGCAGTGGTAATAGGGTTCCTCGCGCTTAGTCAATCCCCCAGCGTTGCTGAGTGTTGTGGGATTGGCGCTGTGATGCTCGCCATAGCCGTCAGCGGGACGGAGTAACAATTACCCAAGCAAGTGGAGCAGAATGATGTCATGACGGAACTCGCCTACGAGCCGATGGAACACGAAGAGAAGCTCCAATGGATGCTCGAAACCCACGGCTGGGGAATAGAGCCGGTTGCACCCTCGGACCGGGAGCATCTTCGCGCTGCGTACTCCTATACCTTTGGCCTTGAGGCATTGCTTGGGCATCCCGAGCTGGTCATTTTCGGTCTCGCTCCAGTTGCAGCTCGTGGGTTACTCGACTTGATCGTTAACCACTTACGCTCCGGCGGATCGCTACCTACAGGAGAGCTTTTCGATGGGCTACTCGATAACAAGCTTGTTAGCGCCCTCCTTGACATCAAAGTTTCTGAGTTTGGTGACTATTTTCCGACGCTGCCTCTGATTTATGGCGATCAACCGTGGCGTGTTCGTCAATTTGTGTGGCCTGACCGCTCAGGTGCTTTGCCATGGGATAACAACTGGCCAGAAAACCTGAAATACGCACAACCCGTTATCGGCACTTGGTAGCTCTTCTTGCTACGTGCACCCAAATGTGGCGGATCGAAGCAACACTTCGATGCACTTAGAAGTTTCAGAAAAGGGGGTCTATCCATGTTGCTGCTGCTATCAGGCCGAACATAAATCCGCATATTCCTAGTAACGGGAGCAGTACCCAGACACGAATAGGTGAGCGCCTTCGTTGGTCTCCCGCAACCCAGCCAGCGAGCAAGCCCCCTACAAGACCACCTAGGTGACCTCCTACTGAGATTCCCGGAACGACGAAGGAAAGAACGACGTTGATCACGATCAGGGTCCCCAAACCTTCACTCCACGGGTCCCTGCCGGATAACCGCTCTACGACGTACACCGACGCCATGATCCCGTAGACGATTCCTGACGCGCCCACGACCGCTGTATTGGGCGCCGCAACCAATGCTCCAGCAGAGCCCCATAGCATCGAGTTCACGCAGACCGCCCCAAATAGAGCCGAGCCAATTTGTCTCTCTAATCTTTTTCCTAACAGAAAAAACATGATCAGGTTCAAGATGAGATGGCGAATATCTGCGTGGAGAAATGCTCCCGTTGCGAGACGCCACCACTCCCCCACTTCTGATATCGGGAACCCGTAGGTCGCCCAATCCACGATGACGTTTCGACGCAACGACGTGTCTCCTATGCGCGTCATGTCGTGTGTGAAGGCAAACAACGCTGCGTTCGCGGCAACAAACGCAACCGCTACGGGCGGTAACGGGTTTCTCGCAGCACTAGTTAGCACCCTTGCACCGTAGAGCCCAAAAGGTGCTCGCCCACTAGGGTCATCCCATGAAGTTCGGAGTGATGTTTGCCAATACCGGTCCCTTTGTGGAGCCCGATGCAGCCGTGGAACTGGCCCAGGCAGCTGAAGAAGCTGGATGTGAGTCAATTTGGACCGTTGAGCATGTGGTTGTGCCGGCGGGTTACACATCCCAATATCCCTACGCAAAAGATGGACGAATGCCGGGCGGTAAGGAAGACTTTGATATTCCCGATCCGTTGATTTGGCTGGCATACATCGCTGCCGCCACTACCAAAATTCGCCTGGGTACCGGCGTCATGATTGTTCCGCAACGGAACCCTCTGGTCACCGCTAAGGCCGTCGCGACTCTTGATCGGCTCTCCAAGGGTCGAATGATTCTGGGAGTCGGGTCCGGTTGGCTGGAAGAAGAGTTTCAGGCACTCGGAATTCCCTTCGAACGCAGAGGGGACCGCACTGATGAGTATCTCCGAGCAATGAGAGCTGCGTGGAGCGACGAAACAGCCAGTTTCCACGGCGATTTCGTGCAGTTCAGTGACGTTTACAGTCGTCCTCAACCGATCAACCGTGATGTGCCGATAATTGTCGGTGGACATAGCAAGAGGGCTGCACGGCGCGCAGGCGAAATTGGTGATGGGTTCTTCCCTGGACGCGGCCGACCTGAGGAACTTTCGGCCCTATTTGATCACGCACGTCGAGTCGCAGAGCAATGTGGAAGAGACCCGGAAGCGCTCGAATTCACAGCAGGGGGGCCGACCACTCCGGAGTACGTTGAACAGTTAGCCACAATAGGTGTCAGCCGTATGATTGTCCCCCCTATGGATCCGTCTCAATTCACCAAATTCGGTGACGAAGTCGTCGCAGCGTTTTCGAGCATCTGAGATGACAAATGTCTGACTCAATGCTTGAGCGACTCTTATCCTGGATCGACGCATCACCGTCGCCGTACCACGCGGCGCACAATGCATCTAACGACCTCGTCGATGCGGGCTTCACGAAGTTCGAAAACAGCGCACAGTGGGGAGATAGTGATCGTGTCGTCGTAAGCTGGGGCGGAGTTGTGGTGGCTGCGGTTTTCGGTAACCGAATCAACCCTGACCGGCTTCAGTTTCGTTTAATTGGTGCTCATACAGATAGTCCAAATCTGAGGGTGAAACCAAACCCCGATGTGGGCAGTGTCGGTTATCGGCAACTAGGCGTTGAGGTCTATGGCGGCGTTCTATTGAACTCTTGGCTCGATCGTGACTTGGGGCTTTCCGGGCGAGTCGTGGTGCAAAATGGGGCTTCTCAAGAGACCTTG
>DCYM01000251.1 GCA_002331465.1 Candidatus Neomicrothrix sp. UBA2110
GACATCGCCAGAGAGGCTGCTGAGGCTGGAATCGATGACATCCTTTGGGACTACATGAGGCGCCCGGAGGGGCGGTTGGACAACATGTTCATACCAGGAGTTGGTTTGGATGATCCTTCGCCAATCATTGTGGATTTTTTGAGCAAATCTCAAACCTTGCTCCGCGAACACGGGGTGTTCCAAGGTGTTTCCGTGTTCGGAATTTCCGCGACGAGGGGCGAGGCCATCGCACAAGACGTTGCTGGCATGGCTCATTACGTCGACTATGTAGCGCCTATGATCTATCCCTCTCATTGGTCTCGAGGCGAGTACGGAGTGGCGCACCCCGAAGCACAGCCTTATGACATCACTCGCGCTTCGCTAGCCGACTTTCAGCGGGTACTGGATGGCACGAACACTGCTTTAGTTCCCTGGCTTCAAGATTTTTCAATGAGAGTTCCCTACGGACCAGCGGAGGTTAAAGCTCAGATCGATGCCGCGGCCTCGTTGGGCATATACGACTGGTTGATTTGGGATCCCACGGTCACCTATACCGCCGAGGGCATCGTCGCCGCGCCGAATTAGGGAGCGACACTATTCCAGCGTTATCCGTCCAAAAAGCGTTGACGTAACTTGTATTTCTGAACTTTCCCACTTGGAGTCATTGGAAAGTCCTCAACTAGCACAAGGTCCTCGGGCCAGAATTGTGGCGTTACTCCGTGCGTTTGAAGGAATTCGGTGAGATTCGCCAGGGTGGGCGAATCTGTCGAAGGCAGCACGAAGACACATCCGATTTCTCCGAGCCGTTCGTCTGGCTTACCAACAATTGCCACTCCCGATACAAGGGGGTGACGTAACAAAATGTCCTCTATTTCCTTTACTGGAACATTTTCGCCGCCTCGAATAACGATGTCTTTTGATCGGCCGGTGATTCGGATATAACCGTCATCGTTCATGACGGCGCGGTCACCAGTGTCGAACCACGTTCCTTGCCACGACGCCTCACTCAAAGCGCGTCCCTGGACGTATCCCACGAAAAGCTCTGAGCCGCGACATTGGAGGTCACCTTCAGTTCCTACGACTGACTCCCCATCATCATCAATGACGCGGACCTCATTGCCGGGAAGGGGGCAGCCGTCGGTGAGTCGTAGCGTGAGAGAGTCAGAAGGACGGCCCACAGTAAGCAAAGCGCATTCGGTCATCCCCCAACCTGGGAGAACAACGCAAGGGAGCGTCGCGTCAGCCTGTTCAAGCACCGATTCGGGGACTGCGGCCCCGGCACACACGAATCGCTTCCAACTCAATAAATCTCGGTCCTTGACTTGGTCGACCGCGAGTACGTCAGCAAGGAAAGGTGTTGCCCCCATTGATATCTGGATCTTGTGACGTTCGATCAGATCAACAAATTCTTTAGGATCCCATATGTCTTGTAGGACGACGTGTCCTCCCAAGGTAAGTGGGGCTCGAATGCCATAGAGATAGCCGGTTTGGTGGGCAAGGGTCGATGCCATATGAAACGTATAGCCCGGTCCGATGTCGGCGCCTATGGGTGACGAAACACCTTCACAGACAGCTTCTACCCATAGATCCACGGCCGCGTTGAGCGTGTTCTGGGTGTGCATCACTCCTTTCGGCTGTCCTGTCGTGCCGGAGGTGAACATCACTTCGCACACATCGTGAGTTCGGGGCCTAAGTAGGTCAACGGCCGCTCGATCGTAGGAGGAGAATCGACCTTG
Organism: Candidatus Neomicrothrix sp. UBA2110; assembly: GCA_002331465.1. Taxonomy (GTDB): domain Bacteria; phylum Actinomycetota; class Acidimicrobiia; order Acidimicrobiales; family Poriferisodalaceae; genus UBA2110. The sequence continues at coordinate 1,716 of DCYM01000251.1, forward strand.
TTCGAGGAGGTCGTCCCAGCTCAGCGCGTCGGCTATTGGGCTGTCACCGACGGTCACGATCTCTTTCACCCACGGGCAACGTTCTCTTAGGTCCGCGTGCATGGCGCCAAGCTCGAACCCTCGAAATTCGTTAGCGGTCACCACCACGGCCGGTCGAGCAAGTTCGCTCATGACCAGAACTTCGTTCGTTCTAAATATTGGCGCTACAGGATTAATGACGCCGCCTATCCGCTCAACTGCTGCAACCGTTACCAAGAAGTGGTGCCAATTCGGCAGTTGAACTTGCACTACGACACCAGGGCGAACGCCGAGTTCGAGCAACCCCCGGCTTATTTCATCAACTTGAACAGCAAATTCTGACCAGGTAATAGACCCGAAGCGATCTGTCACCACCACCTGTTCACCGCGCTCGGAGGCCCAATGATCAATGAGGGGATCAAAGAATCTCTCTGGCCAATCGCCAGCTTCGATAGTTGTCACAATTCGCGACTGACTCAACGTGGTTTCAAAGAATCCCTTCGATGTGGGCATCAGCAGTCTCCTTTAGCAATGTTGGTTCACGGTCCGGGTCGGAAACGGGGAAGAACTTCCTGCGCCATGAAACGCTCAGCCTCTTCTATGTAGTGCATTGGTGATGCGGCGCTAAGAATGATCGTTCGGGCCCCGGAATCAACGTACTCGCGTAGCCGTTCCGTGCATCGGTCCGGATCGCCAGCAATCGCGTATTTGTCAATCATCTTGCTGAAATCTTGGTTGTATTGCTTTGAAAGACGCTGGTTCGCGTAGTCGATGGCAGTGGAGTTGTCTTCGTGGCAGCAGAAGAAAATAAAAAGCCCGGGGTCAACGGGAGAGTCGTTGCCTTCATCTGCTCGATAGTCGGCAATCCTCAGATTGGATTCGACGAGCATGTCTGGTGTGTACATATACGGAAGCCACCCGGTGCCATAGCGAGCAGCGCGTCGCCACGCCGCTTCCTTTCGACCTGAAATCCAGATCGGTGGCGATGGTTGTTGGGTGGGTTTAGGTTCTAACGTCACGCCCGAAAGTTGGTTGAACTGGCCTTGAAAGTGAACATCATCTTCTGTGAAGAGCCGTTTCATAATTTCGAGGGCTTCATTGGTTCGAGCTCCGCGTTCTGAAACAGGGACTCCGGAGGCCTCGAACTCCAGCGGAAGCTCGCCTCCTACACCAATTCCCATATGGAAACGTCCACCCGAAGCTACGTCTAGCGCTGCCGCTTGTTTCGCCGCAAGGACCGCTGGGTATAAGGGGAGGAGAGTGATGGTGGACATCAGTTTCACTTTTGTCGTAGCACCGGCCGCCACCGCCAAAGAAATAAACGCGTTCGAACAGGGGACGTGGAAGAAGACGTGCTCTCCTGTGGTGGCGTAGTCGTACCCGAGTTCTTCTATTGCTCGCGCTTGTTCAGCTATCTGGTCGGCCCGCCGCATCGACAAACCGAATTGAATGTTTGAGTGTGTTTGCTGATCACTACCCACAGATCACCTCTTTGTTATGGAATTGACCGTAGTCGCGGCGCCAGCTTCTAAAGGAAAATCGAAGGACCGGACGCCCATTTCGGGCGCCCGGTCCATCGCTGTCCGTGCGTTGGGGTAGATCGGTAGCTGGCTGCTAAAGCAGTGCAGCTTCCCCCCTTTGCTGTCGGCGCCTCCCCCGTGGAAAGCGGCACCAACAATCACGTCTGGTTCGGTTTTCGGGCCGCACCTGGTTGGCCCAAAACCCGCCCCAGACGATCGGCCGGAGCCTATGCTTTTCACTTACTAAACGCAAGTTTAGGAGATTTGGGTGCCTGTCTAGAACGGCTTTTATTGGGCGCAGAACGGTGGTCAGTGCTAGGCCAGAGGGATGAGCACACACGAAATCGACGCGCAACGGGTGACAGAACTAATTACGCGTTGCCGTAAAGAGGTCGATGACGGCCTCCTGCCAAGTTGCCAAATCGCAATTGGTTTCGAGGGAGAGATCGTCGTTGATGAAACCATTGGCGATGCAGTTCCAGAAACCAGATACTGCTTTTTCTCAGCGACGAAACCGTTTGTTGCCGCGGCGATGTGGCAATTGTTGAGCGAAAATTTGGTTCAACTAGATGCATCAGTTTCTTCGTATCTTCCGGAGTTCGCGGAAAACGGTAAGGGAGAAATCACTGTCGAACAGGTGATGTTGCACACCGCGGGTTTCCCTCACGCCCCAATGGGACCGAACGTGTGGGCGACGGCTAAAAGTCGCCGTCAACGTATGGCCGACTGGCGGCTCAATTGGGAACCAGGGACACGTTACGAATATCACCCAACGAGTGCCCATTGGGTGCTTGCCGAAATCATCAACGAGGTCACCGGGGAGCACTATGCAGACGAAATTCACCGGAGAGTAACAGCGCCTCTTGGACTCCCTCGTATTCTTGGGATCGATCCAGATAGCCAGGACGGCATCGCCGATCTCACCTTATGTGAGGGAGAAGCCACGCCAGATGAGCTCGAGGCCGTATTCGGTGTTCGGTCCATGCCTCCTAGCGAAGTCAACGATGAAACGATTATCCGTTTCAACGATCCCGAGACAAGAGCGGTGGGGGTGCCCGGCGGTGGAGGCTATGGACGAGCGGCTGATCTCGCCGGGTTTTACCAAGCACTGCTTCACAACCCTGGTGATGTGTGGGACTCCACAATGCTTGACAACGCTGTTGGGCAGGTCCATAACAAGCTGCCAGACCCGATGGGGGTTCCGGCTAATAGGGGTCTTGGGGTAATTTTGGCCGGCGACGATGGTATGACTAACCGTCGCGGTTTAGGGCGCACAGTGTCGCCGCGTGCCTTCGGACACAACGGTGTCGGTGGCCAGATTGCTTTCTGTGATCCTGATACAGGACTGTCGTTTGGCTACGCCACCAATGGCTTAGACCGTCACCAGATCCGGCAGCCTCGCCGAGGGACGTCAATCGCTAGCCTCGCGGCAAACTGTGCTGTTTGAAAGGGAGAACTGATGCGGTTCGGATTCACACTTCCCAACAATTTTGGTGTTGCCGACCCTCACGACGTCGTGCGGCTGGGAGTTCAAGCTGAAGAACTGGGTTTCGATTCAGTATGGGTCAACCACCATGTCATCAACGTCGGCTACGTCCATGATCGCTTAGGGCAAGCTCCCTATCACGATGCTCTAGTTATTTTGACCTGGCTCGCAGCCAACACAAGCAACGTCACTCTCGGAACCAGCGTTTTGGTGATGCCCTATTTGCATCCCATGATTTTGGCGAAGGAAATTTCGACTCTGGATCACCTCAGCGGGGGGCGAATAACACTTGGACTTGGGGTAGGCAGCCTCCCCGAAGAAAATAAGATTCT
>DCYM01000232.1 GCA_002331465.1 Candidatus Neomicrothrix sp. UBA2110
GACGGCGCCGTTCGTCTTGCAGTCGAATCGCTTGCCGGACCGGACCGTTCCATGTCCGCGGAAGATCTTGAAGTTGCGACGCTGGACATCGACATCGGGCGCCGCTGTTTCCGGCGCCTCAACGACGACGAAACGTCGGGTCTCTTGGCTGAGTAACGCCAATTAAAGCTGGCAGCTTCTTTACGGTTGCTCAACCGCTTGCTGCGAACAAAGATACGGTGTGGCCCGTGCAACGAAGAATCATGGGGCTGGAAAACGAGTATGGGGTTACTTGCACCATCCGCGGACAGCGTCGACTTAGCCCGGACGAGGTAGCTCGGTACCTATTTCGCAGAGTCGTTTCCTGGGGGCGTTCAAGCAACGTTTTCTTAGCGAACGGAGCCCGTCTGTATCTGGACGTGGGATCGCATCCTGAATATGCCACTCCTGAATGCGATTCGGTTTATGAGGTGATTTGCCATGATCGTGCCGGCGAAAGAATTCTTGAAAAGCTCGTCAAAAACGCAGAAGAACGTCTTGCCGAAGAGGGGATAACGGGAAGCACGATCTACCTTTTCAAAAACAACACTGATAGCGCCGGAAACAGTTACGGGTGCCACGAAAATTATCTAACGAGTCGCCGAGACGATTTTTCACATTACGCGGAAGTGCTGATCCCATTCTTAGTGAGCCGACAGATTTACACCGGCGCCGGCAAGGTGTTGCAAAGTGCGCGGGGAGCCATGTACAGCATCGCCCAAAGAGCCGAGCACATTTGGGAAGGAGTTTCTAGTGCTACTACGCGTAGCCGCCCCATTATCAATACTCGAGACGAGCCACATGCCGACGCTGAGCGATACCGACGTCTACATGTAATCGTCGGCGACTCAAATATGAGCGAATACACCTCATTCTTGAAGGTAGGGGTTACATCTTTATTGCTTCGAATGATGGAAGACCCGGCAGTTGTGCTTCGGGACATGACCCTGGAGAACCCGATTAGAGCTATTCGCGAGATCAGCCATGACATCACATGTACGCGGCGGGTTCGTCTAGCGAACGGTCGGGAGGCAAGTGCGTTCGAAATTCAAGCTGAATATCTGGAAAGAGCGCAACGATTTGCCGATACGAACGAATTGAATGATGAAGAGAAACAGGCCCTATCCATGTGGGAACACTGCATGCGAGGCATCGAGCAGGATCCCTTAACTCTTGACAAAGAGATCGACTGGGTAATTAAGTACCACCTTCTGGACCGGTATCAAGCGAAACATGATCTCAAATTGAGTGATCCTCGAACGGCGCTACTCGACCTTCAATACCACGACATAAACCAAAACCGAGGCGTCTTTTATCTACTCCAACGGAATGGGCTGGTCGAACGTCTGTTGAAAGACGCGGATGTTGAGACGGCAATTGATCAACCACCTCAAACGACGCGGGCGCGTCTTCGCGGGGATTTTGTTAGGCAAGCGAAAGAAAAGAAACGTGACTACACCGTCGACTGGGTTCATTTAAAACTAAATGATCAAGCTCAGAGAACTGTGTTGTGTAAAGACCCGTTTCTGGCTCAAGACGAACGAGTCGACGCCCTGATCGCGTCGCTTTGAGGTAACTAGCGTGCCGACTTTCCAGACCTTGCGAGTGGAGAAAATCTTAGGGGTGCGCGAAGGCCTCCAAAGAATGCAACTTGAGGACGAGTCCAAGGCGTACGCGTTGACAGCCGTGATTGGGTTGATTGAGGTCGGAGATCTTGTGCTGGTTAACACCACTGCCGTTGAACTCGGTTTAGGTACAGGAGGATGGCATGTCGTTCATTCGACACAGAGCAGGACCGAACGACATGCCTTGAACGGCGGACAGGTATTAAAAGCGCGTTATCTTTCCGAGCAATTGGAGGTTGATCCCCATGTCTCTGACCGAACCGACCTTGTCGGCGCCCGCATCTTGCTATGCGTACTTCATAGTCACTTCGGTGCAGTTTCTGTGGCATTGAAGTCACCCAACTTGGGGTACCTCATGACGGACCAAGCGGGACTTCCGTTGCGTCTCAGCGATGTAGTGGCGAACCTGGAAAGCCGAGATCTCCTCAAGTGCACTGCTACTGCGGGGCAAGCCTTTGGTGGAGACTTAGAGGCAGTGAGCGTCGCCTCAGCGGCAGCATCTCTGCTCGACCATGGTTGCTCTCAGATGATTCTGGCGGCGGGGCCCGGTCATGTCGGAACGGCTTCAATTCTCGGGTTCTCCGGAATAGAACTCGCGGGTCACGCATCAGTTCTAGTTGCCCTGGGGGCTCAAGTAGGCCTCTGCGTGAGAGCTTCAAGTGCAGATGGCCGACAACGCCATCAAGGAATAAGCCACCACAATCGAACAATTCTGCGAGCTATTCCGGTGCCGATTGAAGTACCAATTCCCTTCGGTGATGACACGTCTTGGATCTCGGAGAACGGGCACCGGCCATTCCCTATCGAACCGGCCGATGTTTCGACGGCTATCGCCGATTCGGGCATGACGGTATTGACGATGGGCAGACCGATTGAAGAAGACCCGATTGCCTGCGCTCATGTTGGCGCTGCCGCTGCTTGGTTGAGGACCCCGCGTAATGGATATTGAGGCCAACGATGCTGGAGGTTCGAGCCGCAGCGCTCTGTGGCGGTCAGTGCGCGAATGGGGAGTCGTCATCGTTGTTGCCCTTGTTGCTGCCCTCGCAATTCGAACCTTTGCCGTGCAGACGTATTTCATTCCATCAAATTCAATGGCACCCACGTTAGAAGTGGGTGACCGCCTGATGGTTTACAAACTTGCCTTTCGCGTCGGGCAGGTGGACCGAGGTGACCTCGTCGTATTCAATCGTCCTGAATCCATCAAAAACTCTCAGCTCAAGGACTTTGTGAAACGCGTCGTGGCTTTGCCGGGAGAGCAGGTCCAAGCGATCAACGGAGTGGTTTACGTCGACAACCTTCCACTACTTGAGGAATACCTGACCGGGGATTCCCCGACCACCGATTTTGACCCAGTCGACGTGCCCAAAGGCCAAATTTTTGTCATGGGTGACAATCGCTCCAACAGTCGTGATAGCCGTTCGTTCGGACCAATCGACGTCGACTTGCTTGTAGGAGAGGTCTTCCTTCGAATTTGGCCGATTCGTAACGTTGGTCGGCCATAGCCTGCCGCTCATCGAAACTAATAGTCGGCCTGGTCAAATCCGTCGTGCAGACGATCAACATGGTCGCTGTGAATAGCATCTATGCCCATGCGCACAAGATCGCTAATTCTCCTTTGGTGCTGGGCGTCCCACGCTATGCAATAACGACCAAAGCGATGGAAGAGGGTGGTAAGTCCACCGGTCCAGTCCGTGTGGTGGAGGTTGACGGCGTCGACGCCTACATCGGCTAATTCAGCGGCGCGCCGTTCCGGTCCTTCTTTCATAGAACGCAAGCGAGTGGAATCGACTAAACGTGCACTTGTCGAGTCGCGCCAGCTGGCCGCAACTTTCCAGTCCTCATGACATAACCAAAGTTTGGTTTCAGCTTCGAATTCCCGAGACGTTTCAATGACAGCCTCAATCGCCGCCTGATCTTTCACATCTATTGACAGCTCGAAACTATTCCCGCAAGTTTGGTAGAGCTCGTGAAGCGTTGGAATATGAGACGGCAAGTCCTCCTTCCGAAAACTCCTCACCTTCCGGCGGCGAAGGCCCGTGCGAAGCAGTCCGCCATGGTCCAATATCGGGATGCCGTCCGAAGTTAGCCAGACATCCGTTTCAATTCCTGTGGCGCCGAGTTTCAAAGCCAGTACAAAGGCATCAATGGTGTTTTCTTGAGCGTGAGCGCGCCCTCCTCGATGAGCAAATTTGATTGGAGGTTGACGCAGCGAAATCAGCCGTTGTTGCACGGGAGCATCCTGCTCGATTGTGTCGAACTGTTGCAACTGAGCCTCTAACGTTATGTCGTGCTCGCCGTATGGATCACCGCCGCGTCATTGATATTGACCCTCTCCCTGTTCATTTGGCGCGCAGTGCTTCGCGTGGGTCAAGAAACTAGGAGTTCTCTTGTAAGTGTGGATAGGGCTGAACTTGCGTTGGGCGGATTAGGGATTCAGGTTGGGCGGGCCCAAAGACACTTATTCCGCATATCGCGGACACGCCTTCGGCAAATGTTTTTTCGGAGAATGAGAGGGATTGGTGGCGCAACGTCTGGTAGCGACAGCCAAGACATAGCATCAAAGGCGTGAATCTCACGCCAAACGAGGTGCTGATTATCTCTTTCGTCGCTCTCATCGTCCTCGGCCCCAAACAGCTTCCAGAAGCCGTACGGCGTGTCGGGAAAGGACTCGCAGATCTTCGTCGGTTTAGTTCACGGATCCGAAATGAACTTGATAACGCAGTCGAAGCGGGAGTGGAAAAATCTCACGATGAAGAACTTCGACGACAAAGCGCTCCGCCTAACTTGCCTGACGACGTCAATAGACATGATCGAGAGACTGGCGAGTCGCCGCCTCCGCAATGAAGCTACGCCGCCGCCCCGCATCTGGACCCGTGTCGTTTTGGGATCACATAGCTGAGCTGAGGGTACGTCTGATATGGAGTGTCCTAGCAGTACTGGCTGGTGCCGTAATCGGCTTGTTCTTTTATGACTGGATGCTCGGAAGATTTTTCTTACCGCCTTATTGCAACGTTCTAGAGGCTCAGGGCATCGATAAGCCCTGCACTCTGGTGATCATTGAGCCGCTCGACGGGTTCAAAACGCGGATCAGAGTTTCGCTCTACGTAGGCGTAGTCCTAGCGATGCCGGTGATGCTTTGGCATTTATGGCGATTCGTTACGCCGGCATTGGGCCGGAGAGAAAAACGGTATGCAATTCCTTTTGTTCTCTGCGCACTGCTGCTCTTTGTCTGTGGAGCACTATTGGCATATTCGACATTCGAAAGGGCCCTTGATTTCTTGATTTCTTTCGGGGGAGAGTCCGTCGACCCCATGTTCTCGCCAGGTGCCTATCTCGGGTTGATCACATACATGATGATGGCTTTTGGAATTGGTTTCGAATTTCCTATCCTGCTGGTTTTTCTTCAAATCGCCGGCGTGGTGGAGCCGGCGCAGTTGCACCGGCTCCGTCGTTACGCAATCGTGGGAATAGTTACCCTGGCGGCGATTCTCACGCCGTCGGGGGACCCGGTCTCCTTGGCTGCGTTGTCCATACCGATGTACGTGTTTTTCGAATTGTCGATATTGATAGGTCGCCTCTTGACACGCCAGCGGGGTCGCCGTCTTTTGTCTAACAGAACTAGTGGTGAACGATGACAAGCCCACCCATTCCACTGCGTGCGAGTCTCTTGGCGGATCGGGGACTCACACCGGATGACTTTCAGGTTCAAGCCTTCGAGGTGATAGATGACGATAGATCTGTCCTGGTCACTGCCCCAACAGCATCAGGCAAAACGCTTATTGCTGAGTATGCAATCGGTAAGGCGTTGGAGGATGGTCGATCGGTCGCCTACACAACACCTATCAAGGCGTTGTCGAACCAGAAGTTCCGCGACCTTGCTTCCTGGTTAGGGCCCGACCGGGTCGGATTGTTGACAGGAGATAACGCGATCCGCCCTGAGGTTGATGTAGTTGTGATGACCACAGAAGTCCTTCGAAACATGATTTATGCAGGATCTCCTCGACTTGAGAATTTAGGACTCGTAGTTCTCGATGAGGTTCATTTTCTGCAGGACCCCTACCGAGGGCCTGTTTGGGAAGAAGTGATTATTCAACTCCCACCCAGCACCCGTTTGGTGTGCCTCTCGGCAACCGTTACTAATGCTGAGGAATTGGCGGGATGGATTAGTGAAGTCCAGGGAAGTTGCGAAGCCGTAACCGAACCAACGCGGCCAGTGGAGTTACATGATCACTTCTTGGTGTTTGACAAAAGACACCGAAGACTCCAAGAATTTCGAACTCTTAGAAACGGCCAAGTCAATATCGAAGTTGAACGGTTTCTCGGAAAATTGGGCGGTGAGAGACGACAAGATGGCCGAGGTAGAACCGGGGGAGTAGGCCGCCCACGGCGCAGCGAAGTAATCGAACACCTCGACGCCACGGACCGGCTACCAGCGATTTGTTTCATTTTTTCGAGGCAGGGCTGTGATGACGCAGTCCGAAACTGCCTTGAACAAGGCATCGGTTTCCTCGATGGGCGTGAGCAACAACAAGTTGAAACGATAGCGGAGCAACATGTCCGCGACATTCGACGCGCCGATCTTGCCGTCCTTGATTACGAAAGTTGGCTGGAAGGCTTAAAGGCTGGAGTAGCGGCCCACCATGCGGGCATGGTTGCCCCATTTAAAGAAACTGTCGAAGATTGTTTCGGGGCCGGTTTACTGCGGGTGGTGTTTGCCACCGAAACTCTCGCTATGGGGGTTAACCTCCCCGCCCGATCAGTGGTTGTGGAACAACTAAGTCGTTTCCGTGGTGAAGGGCACGTCGTGCTGACACCGGGGGAGTACACACAACTAACAGGGCGAGCTGGGCGAAGGGGAATCGATTCGACAGGGCATGCGTACACGCTGTGGAGCCCCTACGAGTCTTTTGACCAAATCGTGCGGCTCGCATCGAGCAAAGAATTCGTTTTGGAATCCGCTTTTCGACCGACCTACAACATGGCCGCCAATTTAATGAGCAGAGCCGACCGCCAAGAAGCTATTGCTCTTTTGGAACGTTCATTCGCTCAGTATCGATCCGCTCGAAGCGTCGTGGAGTTGGCCACTCAAGTAGAAAAAGCAAAGGCATCGCTCCGAACGGCCCAGACGGAGTTGAAGCGACTTGGGGTCGCCCGCTCATCGGAAACCAGTCCTGTAATCAAAGGCGTGACTCAGGTCTCGGAGGCCTTGCGAAGCCTCCGACCGGGAGGAGTCGTGGAAAGAATTCAGGGCACGGAGTCACAGCATCTATTAGTACTTGGAACTACAAATAGACGCGGAGGGGACAACCGAGTCCGAGTAGTGACTGCTCGAGGCAAGGTGATGATGCTTGGCGTGTCGGACTTCGACCAGTCGCCGCAAGCTATTGCCACCTTGGAATTACCAAAGCCTTATGCGCCCAACCGGCGAGAGTATCAGCGAGTCGCTGCCAGGCTGCTGAAACAACACTTGACGGATTCGGGCCTCGTGCCAGAAATGAGACGACCTGATCGGGACTTGCAGCGAGCACGAGCGGAGGCTGAGCGTCAAGTGCAACGTGCTGAGTTGAGAATCGAATCGTTGAAATCTCGAATTGACGTTGCCGAAGGCGGTCTGACTCACACCCTTGATTCGATCGTTGCAATGTTGCAATCGTTTGGTTGCGCGACTGGATGGCAGCTGGAGGAATCTGGTCGGCGACTCCAAGGAATATTCCATGAAATGGACTTACTTGTTGGCATCTGCATAGATAACGATATTTTCGAGGGTTTGTCTTCACCGGAGCTTGCAGCGATTGTTTCAGTCCTAACCTACGAACATCGAAGTCGAATAGAACCGCCGCCGCCCTGGTACCCCAATAATGGCGTGGAGAAGAGCGTCAAGGCAATGCTGGCGTACGCAACATCGCTTCGCTCTGAAGAACAAGCGAGAGGGCTACCTGAGACCAGGATGCCTGACCCTTCAATCTTGGCGCAGATTCACGCGTGGGCATCGGGCCATGACCTCAGCCAGATCCTCGACGATGAAATGTCAGCGGGCGATTTCGTGCGCAATGTTCGGCAAGTGATTGACCTGCTCAGCCAAATCGCTGAGGTGGTACCCAGCGATCAAACCCGTAAAGCAATGAGAAACGCTGTTGCAGCCATTGATCGAGATTTGGTGTCGGCGGCAGCGCGCGTTCAGGACGATGTCGAAAATGAGGTTGACATCAATGCCAATTGAGCGCGGAAAGGATTGGGGGGATGACGCGCCTCCCGGGTTAGTGGATGTCATAGCGACGACGGATGCCGAGGTGCGAACCGTCGTCGAGGAATCTTGGGCTGCTGGAACAGAAGTTCCTTCAATAGCACTGCTGGGTGGTGATCTATGGCGGGCATTAGGTGCGCCGGTGGGAGGGCTGCAAAGAATTCGAAGCCGAGACGCCAAGATGGTGCCGATTGATGCGGCTCAGGTCCGTCTTGATGATCGTTCTTGTGTAGCTGTCGCCCACGTGTTCTGCATGAAAAGTTGGTGGCATGGGCCGATCACCGCAGTTATGAATTCTGAATGGCGTGATACATGGCGTGTGGCCCCTAAAGCGCATCCCAACGATGGGCGATTTGACCTGCTGGAAGGAGACCTTCCCATTAGAGAAAGGTGGTTAGCGAGAAGTCGTCTACGAACGGGTGACCACTTGCCTCATTCAGGTATCCGTAGCGAAAGAGTTACTCATTTAGAAAGAACTTTTGAGCGCCCCTTTCGTATCCGGATCGACGGAGTTGACGAGGGACGACACCGTTCGATCGCGGTGAGGGTGGTTCCCGATGCTTTCAACGTCATATTCTGATTTTTCTAAAGACCCCCAAGGGTGCGCGACTAATGCGTCTGATCGTCCTACGATCAGTTTAAGTACTGAAACCTCCGTCCTTTATTATCTCACTACCTTTTGAAATTGATCTTGAACAACTACGCAGTCGAGCAATTTACGGCGAACGAGGAAGATGTTCTTCGTCGTTACTTCACGAACCTCGACCAGCCCGTGTTCGCGCTCGTGAACCTGCCCGAGGTCGTCAAGGGCGCGCTTTTCGCTAGGTACAGCAGAACACATAAGAGTCTCAGACGGTTGTTTCTGGATGAGTTCGTTGATGACCTTGATGTCTCCGGTGATCTGTCAATTGATGCCACAGTCGGTCTCGCTAAAGCCGAGGAACTTTATCAACGAGTTTTCGTCGAATACGGTGATGACTCAGTCGCTCAGCTGGGCGGCGTTCATCTGGCATGCGAGCAAGCTTCTAATCTCTTGACGAAGGTCCTCGAGTGGGGCCGGCTGATGTCCTATTTGGAGCAATCAACTCGGTACTTGAGTTATGACACCCGCATCGAAGGACGATATCGCTATCACCGCGATCCGGAAGTGCTTGCTTCTCCCCTTGGCACGCGTTATGTCGGTGACCTTGATCGGCTATTTGACACCTACGCGGAGTTGGTGCCGCTCATGCAGGACTTCTATCGAACTAACCACGCGCAGGGTAACGACATCGGCGATTTGGCCTACCGCCAAACGATACGGGCGAAGTCCTTTGATGCTGTACGCGGCCTTCTTCCCGCCGCAAGTCTCTCGAATGTGGGAATTTACGGAACCGGTCAGGCATACGAAGCTTTATTAATCCGGATGCGATCGCATCCGCTCCCCGAGGCGCGGTCCTACGCCGGTCTGATGCTTTCAGAATTGCGGAAAGTGATCCCTTCTTTCCTCCGGCGCGTCGACATCGAAGATCGGGGTGTTGCTTGGTCCAAATATTTTGAAGCCAATCGCAACTCCATGCGAGAACTCGCAACCCAGATGTTTGCGCAGATAGACCCAGTACCTGTCAGTGAGGTCGAACTCATTGATTGGGATCCCGATGGTGAACGCAAAATGTTGGCCGCGATGCTGTACCCGTATAGCCATTTGCCTGAGACACAGCTCGTGGATTTAGTCGACAACTTGACGTCGGAGGAGCGAATTAATTTAGTTCGGCAATATGTCGGCGACAGAGGTAACCGACGCCATAGACCGGGTCGCGCTTTAGAAAGATTGGATTACCGGTTTGACGTGTTGGGTGATTATGGAGGTTTCCGAGACCTTCAGCGGCATCGTCTACTGACGATCGAATGGCAGCCACTCACACCTGACCACGGCTACGAAATACCAGAAGCAGTCAACGGCGCAGGACTTGCCGATCGATACGACGGGGCTCTGGAACGTTCGAGGGCTCTGTATGAAGCCCTGCTCCCTGAGTTCCCCGAACAGGCCTCATACGCAGTGTCCATGGCATATCGGGTTCGGTATGTCATGCAGTTCAACGCCCGCGAAGCGCTCCACATGATCGAACTGCGCAGTCAGCCACAGGGCCACCCCAATTATCGGCGCATTGTGCAAGAGATGTATCAGCAAATAGCGACACGTGCTGGACACCAAGCTGTCGCAGAAATGTTCACGCACGTCGATCTCACTGAGGGAGAAGATGGGCGACTTCAAGCAGAAAAGGCTTTGCAGCAGCGACGGGTAACCCAGTGAACGAATCTGTTCGAGTGGCCACTGTCGCTGACCTGGAAATGCTCGCTGACTTCGCGACGCAGGCGGTAGCTGAGCAGCACGAGAATCGCGGCGGTTATGTGTGGAGCAGACGAGAAACGAGAAGCCGGCCTTATCTAGCCAGTTTTGAAGCGGCGCTTCACGACCCGGACCAGACCATCTGGATTGGAATGATCGATGACGTTCCCCTTGGATACGCCGTGTCCAGAGTGGAGTTGCTCCGCACCGGCGAAATTTTGGGACAGGTTTCAGACATCTGGGTTGATCCCGAGGCTCGAAGCGTGGGGCTGGGTGAGTCCCTGATTGGCTCGATCATTTCCTGGTGCACTGAGCGTAATTGTGTCGGGATCGACTCGATGGCATTGCCTGGCAACCGCGCAACGAAAAACTTTTTCGAAACGTTTGGATTTAAAGCGCGGCTCCTTACCGTGCATAAACCGCTCAATGAACCTTGAGGTGACAGACCGACGGATGCCAGAACCTTGCGTTGGAGCGGTGTTGGTTTGGAATGGAGCATTACTTCTAATCAAGCGGGGGCAAGAGCCTGGCATCGGCCAATGGTCGCTTCCAGGTGGACGTCTAGAGCCCCTAGAAGCTTGGCAAGAGGCGGTTGAACGCGAGGTCGAAGAAGAGACTGGCCTAAAAGTCAACTGTGGTGAGTTCGTCGGTTGGGTCGAACGTTCCGTAACCGATCACAGGTATCTCATTGCCGACTTCTTCGTCACAACCGATGACCCTTCTGGTGCAACAGCCGGTGATGACGCAGAAGATTTAGCTTTCGTTGACCCTGAACAAATCAAAAGGCTTGAGCTAACAGCTGGCTTGAAGGAGTTCCTTTTCCAACACCGCGTGCTGGCGCCTTAGCGTCCCTTCCAAACAGGATCCCGTTTTTCAACGAACGCCAACGGACCTTCCCGGAAGTCTTCGGTTTTCACGACGACCCGAAAATGGTCTTTGGTGATTTGCCAGCCTTCCGTATCGGCGACACCCTGACTTTCCAGGACGACTTTGCGGCTCTCTCTGACAGCTATTGGGGCATTAACGGTGATGCGAGCAGCAAGTTCTAACGCCGCATCAACCACAGTCCCTGGTTCCACGAGTTCGTTGACTAGACCGAGCGCAAAGGCGCGTTCGGCGCTGATGGGATCACCGGTAAGTGCCAATTCCATCGCGACGTTACGAGCGATCGAAGCGGGTAGACGGAAAAGCCCGCCCGCCCCCGCGATCAGACTTCGTTTCACTTCGGGAATACCGAAACGAGCGGTGCTGGAGGCGACGACAAGGTCGCAGGCCAGAACTATCTCTAATCCGCCCGCTAGAGCAGGACCGTCGACCGCTGCAATCAAAGGTTTGGTTCTTGGATAGCGAACTAAACCCGCGAATCCACCTTTTTCTGTCTCGATTGCCTTACCGCTACTAACCGACTTGAGGTCGGCGCCAGCACTAAAAACGGGCCCGTTTGCTGCAAGTATCGCAACCCAGGCACTGTCGTCGGATTCGAAAGTGTCAAGGTGCGCTTCGAGTTCAGCAGAGACTTCATGACTAACTGCGTTTCGGGCTTCGGCTCTATCCAGAGTAATGACTCTTATATTGCCAACCTTCTCGTACGTTACGACCATCTGCTGCTCTTAGGGCCGTTCATCTGCACTCGCTTCTGGGGTCGACGGTTCGGTCTCT
>DCYM01000154.1:0-2506 GCA_002331465.1 Candidatus Neomicrothrix sp. UBA2110
GCCCTGTTAACCCCCGACTGTCCTTCGAGAGAGTGGTGTTCAGTTACCCCGGCACCACCGAAGCGACGCTTACCGGCCTTGATGTTGAGGTTGCCCCCGGTGAACGAGTCGGAGTAGTCGGGTCAAGTGGCGCCGGTAAGAGCACGATGGTCAAGTTGTTACTGAGGTTCCACGATCCTGACAGTGGTCGTGTCATGCTCGGCGGTCACGATCTCAGAAATTTGTCGAGTCAGGACCACTATGGAGCGATCGCTGTAGTGTCCCAAGACACTTTTCTGTTCCACGGCACAGTGCTCGAAAATATTCGGTTTGGGGCTCCAGACGCGAGCATGGACGCGGTGGGTCAAGCAGCTCGTGATGCCAACGCACACGACTTCGTGATGAATTTGCCAAATGGTTACAACACCGTCATTGGTGAGCGGGGTATCCGTCTATCGGGTGGCCAACGACAACGCATAGCGATTGCCCGCGCGTTGCTAAGAGACGCGCCGATTCTGATACTTGACGAAGCTCTGTCCTCAGTCGACGCTGAGAACGAGGCGATTATCCAAGAAGCGTTGGATCGTCTTATGGCTGGGCGAACCACGCTTATCTTCGCCCATCGACTTTCCAGTGTGATCAGCGCCGACCGGATTCTCGTGCTTGACGAAGGCAATATCGTGGAATCCGGGACACATGGCGCGCTAATGGAAAATCGAGGGCGCTACTACGCCTTGATGGCTGACCAGTTGTCCCAACCAAACTTTTCCAACCCGAATGTGGCAGATCACGCCAACAATGTCTCAGACGCATCTGAGGATTTACCTCTTGATGGTGGGGAGCCCAACAACTCGGAGATTGTTCCCGCAACCGGCCTTGGTTGGGTTGGCGCAGTACGTTGGCTTTTTAGCGAGGTCCGTCCTTGGCGCGGAAAGCTAGTAGCCACCTTCTTCTTTGGGGTCACGCGGGTTGCGGCGCTTATTAGCGTCGGAGTACTGAGCGCATTGGTAGTTGCTGCCGTCAAACGAAATGAACCCTTTGGAGGGCTACTCGTCGCTCTTGGTGTAGTCGCGCCGCTGGCGGGCATCTTGCATTGGTTGGAGTCTTGGATCGCTCACGATATGGCGTTCCGCATGTTGGCCGAAATGCGAGTAGCGCTGTACTCGAAGTTGGATCAACTTGCGCCCGCATATCTGGTGCGCAGACGTACAGGTGACATGGTCGCTATGGCGACGCACGATGTGGAAATGGTGGAGTACTTCTTCGCTCACACCGTGGCGCCTGCTTTCGTTGCTGTGCTTGTGCCTGCCTCAGTGCTGATCACGTTAGGCGTCCTGGGTTGGTCGATGGCTGTCGCTCTGGCGCCATTCCTAGCTGTTGTAGTCATCAGCCCCTTCTTATTGCGCCGCCGGCTCGACACCCTCGGCTCCGAGGACCGTGAAGCGCTTGGTGATCTGAATGCCTTTGTGGTGGACACCGTTCAAGGACTCGGCGAAGTTCTGGCATTTCAGCAGTCTGGAGCGCGATCGGAAGCCTTTTTGAAACGAGTGCAGCGTCACGTCGACACCCGCTTGCCCTTCTACCGGGACCTCTCTCGCCAAACAGCGGTGCTTGAGGTCGTTACCGGGCTCGGGGGGCTCGCCGTGGTGATAACCGGAGCGGGGCTTGTCTCGGCTGGAGATCTAGCTCCGACCACCCTTCCGTTGTTGACGTTGCTCGCTTTAGCTTGCTTCTTGCCAGTTGCTGAAATTGCCCACGTTGGGCGGCAACTCGCAGACACGCTCGGTGCCGCGCGACGTTTACACCAAGTGCACAACGAAGATGTGCCCGTAGTCTCGTCTGTAACGCCGGTGCCTCTCGACTCGGCTAAAGCCACCAACGCGGTCACCTTTGAGAATGTCGTGTTTAGCTATCCAGGTACTACGACCGAGGCCCTATCGGGCGTGACTTTCAATGCGGCGGTAGGTACAAGCGTGGCGATCGTTGGACCATCCGGCGCCGGTAAGACGACATCTGCCCAACTCATCCTGAGATTCTGGGACGCAACCGATGGTCGCATTCTTCTGTTTGGAGAGGATCTTCGCTCATTAGATCTCGATGATTTGCGCGCCCATGTGGCCATGGTTAGCCAAGAGACGTATTTATTCCATGACACTCTTGCCCATAACGTCGCCATGGCGCGACCCGGCGCTTCAGAGACAGAACTGCGCACGGCCATTGAGCAGGCCTCATTGGGCGACTTCGTGGCGAATTTACCTCAGGGTCTCGATACGCAAGTCGGAGAGCGAGGTGTGCGCCTTTCGGGAGGCCAGCGTCAACGCGTGGCTATCGCGCGGGCGTTTTTGAAGGATGCCCCAGTGCTGGTGCTTGATGAGGCCACCTCACATCTTGACGCAGTTAACGAAGCAGCCGTCCACGGTGCACTGCAGACGCTCATGCGGGGCCGGACCACGCTGATCATCGCTCATCGATTATCCACAGTGCGTAACGCTACGCAGATTGTGGTGATGGACGCTGGCAGGGTCGT
>DCYM01000154.1:2928-7017 GCA_002331465.1 Candidatus Neomicrothrix sp. UBA2110
GTTGGGTTCGAGCGACCACCGTGTGTGTCAACTCGCGAAGATGAGTGGGCTTTCAGTCAGAAACGTCTTGACGGGTGGCGGCAAGAAATTCAAGCAACGCGGCGTTCCAAGCGCTGGATTGTTCGAAGTACGGGCTATGCCCCGCATTAGGGATTTGAACAAATTGTGCTCCACGAATGCGATTCGCAGAATCATGCAGCATTGAAGAGGGAAAAATTTGGTCGTGCTCACCGGCAATGAATAAAACCGGAATATCGAGATCATCAAAGCTTGAATGATCAATCGTAAATTCAAGCACCTCCCCCAACCGATCAAGAGGCGGTGAATGGAACGAACCCAATGCTTGGTACAAAAACGCGTGAGCTAAATCCCGATCAGCATCGCCGGTCCACAAAGCAAGGTGTCCTCCTACTAGTGGAAGCTTCCGTGTCCCTTGCAGCCCCCCGCCCGCACGGAATTCCTCATACGCCCCGCGGAGATCATCAGTCCAAAGGCCGCCAACAGTGTCAGCGTAGGTAACGGATCGCACTCGCTCGCTGAATAGCGAAAGAAACGCCGAAACGTGCCAGCCTCCCAATGATTGCCCGACTAGATGCGCCTCAGATATTTCGAGATGGTCAAGCACGGCAGCCAGATCATTAGCTGCATTGGTGGGCGCCAATTGACCGGTTTGGTTCGTGGAGTTGCCGAAACCGCGGCTGTCCCATGTCAACACTCTGTAGTGTTGGCCGACTTCTGGGACTTGCTGGTACCACACCGCATGAGAGCCGCCTGCTCCATGAGACAGAACAACAACTGGCCGCTGATCAGCCGTTCCTACTTCTGCGTCGCGAACTAACTCCCAATAGATCTCTTCCCCACCAGTAACGATGGCTCCACTTAACAATTCGAGATTTTTCACCAACAGATTCACCTCAGCCGTCTTCAATAAGCGACGTTACTGGCTTCCGAATGTGTCAAAACTCACAAGTCCGGCCGTGTCGAGTCGGGGAGCCCTTTGGAAGTCAGTTCCGATGGTGTGAGCCACAGGGAATAACCCAACCTGGGTCCATAGCGTGTGGTCAATACCTAATAGTTCTGCTGCCTCACGTTCAAATGGAAGATGGAGGGTGGTCCAAGCACTGCCGAGACCTCTTTCTCGCGCGGCAAGCATGAAGCTCCAAACAGCGGGGATTATTGAACCCCACATAGAGGCCTGCCCGAAAGAATCGGCTCCTTCGGGTCGTCCAAGCATGAGTGGGATCAAGAGCACCGGCACCTCGTGAAACACTTCCCGCAAATGCATTGCCGAGCCTCTTACGAATTCAGCTCGCTCCGCGCGAATATCGCCGGGAGCATATTCACGCGCCGGTCCGTTCACGTATGGATCGAACCCCTGGCCGTAGAGGTCCGCCAGTTGACGTTTCTTGTCAGGGTCTTCGACAAACAAGAAATGCCACCCTTGTGCGTTTGACCCAGTGGGTGCTTGAAAAGCTATGTCCGTGCATTCGAGCAACACTGATCGCTCAATGGGGCGATTTAGATCCAGTCGTTTGCGAACAGCACGCGTGGTGGTAAGGACTTCATCGGCAGAAAGTTCAAGATACATGTGAGATTCCTAGGCTTAGGGAGTCCCAATTCTAGATTTATGGGTGTCCGTTCCTCCAAAGATTTGGGATGCTCGACGCAACCCCAGTTTTAAAGTGTTAACGGTCGTCCCAAGACCACGGCCGCTGTCATCCAGTGCACGACGCTGAGAACGACGCCCATTAGAACGGCAATGAGCATCAAATAACAGTTGTGCATGGATGAGCAGATATCAGACTCGAAACCCAGTTCTGGGTGGATGCCCCATGTCCGTTGGAGGTTCTGGTACATCACCCTGCGGTCGAGGCCATGCGACAGGCGTTACAGGTCCCCGCACCGGTTGACCCTCTTGGATTCCTTGCCGATCAAGGCTTTGATGCCAATGAGGCCTGGAGCGCACACACCCATCTTCGAAATAAATAATGCAATACACACGGCGCATTTGATCACTGGCATTGGCACGTGCTTGGTGAACCGTCAAGGAATGATGAAAAACTACTGAACCGATTGGCGCTTCTACCCAAACAGGCGCAGCCATCTCTGAGTGATCAAAATATGGGTATGGCTCGCTTCGAATTTCCCGGGTGATATCGGAAAACTTTGCGAGACCCAATCTATGAGAACCGGGGGAGTAACCCATCGCGCCACCATGCAAGGTCGATCCCTCAAAAGGAATCCACGCCGTGATTTGACGGGCTGGACCTATAGGCCACAAGGGCCAATCTTGGTGCGGGTCTGTCTCACGTCCCCCTGGCTCTTTATACAAAGCCTGGTCATGCCAAATGCGCAATGTCTCAGCGCCGAGTAACGAAGCAGCCATCTCTCCCAACTCTTGGTGAAAGGTCAGTCCTCGCACATCAGGGTTGTCTTCCCACAAATTCGCGCATT
Organism: Candidatus Neomicrothrix sp. UBA2110; assembly: GCA_002331465.1. Classification (GTDB taxonomy): domain Bacteria; phylum Actinomycetota; class Acidimicrobiia; order Acidimicrobiales; family Poriferisodalaceae; genus UBA2110. Next base: position 5,383 of record DCYM01000154.1, read on the forward strand.
GTTGAAAGCTCTGCTCATAAAGAGACTTCTCACTGACTTGTCGATCATCGGCGCCTACTCGCGTCCGTACTCCCAAATCCACTGCAGCACCGAAACTCTCGAGTTCCGTCGTATTCAACAAATCCTCAATCACGACAAATCCATTACGATCAAAGTTCTCGCGAGCGGAGGTGGTAGCCCGTACCATCTCTTAACTTTAGGCCTCCACGGACCCCCTTGCGGTCGGAAGAAACCCGTGCCGAACGGGACTCAAAGTTCCACCGCTCGGACAACTACGTATCGAAGCGCAGCGTAAACATTGATGACAGAACGATGTGACGTAGTTCTTTCTTAATGAGTGTCCTCAAATTCAATAGACTGATGTAGAGATGAGGGGGACACAATGCATGACATAGTGATTCGATCAGGCAATGTTGTTGACGGGACCGGGACTAAAGCACGAAAAGCGGACATTGCTATCGATAATGGCTGCATTTCAGACGTTGGGACCAACATCGGACCGGGGCGCCGCGAAATTGACGCGACCGGGTGCCTGGTAACACCAGGTTTCGTAGATGTCCACACCCATTACGACGGCCAAGCCACGTGGGACCCCGAGATGAGCCCTTCGTCATTCCACGGTGTCACCACCACTGTCTTTGGTAATTGTGGTGTTGGTTTTGCACCAGCGAGACCAGACAGCCACGACTGGTTAATCCAACTCATGGAAGGAGTTGAAGACATACCAGGAGCTGCACTGGCTGAAGGCATTGATTGGAACTGGGAAACATTCCCCGAATACCTGGAATCTCTTGAGAAGATGCCGCGCGTCATGGACATCGCAACTCAAGTCCCTCACGGCTCTGTTCGCGCCTACGTGATGGGAGAGCGAGGAGCACGAAACGAAGAACCGACGGCAGACGATCTAACTGCCATGGCACAGATTGTTCAAGAAGGAATCGAAGCGGGAGCCCTTGGATTCACTTCTTCGAGAACCATGCTTCACCGCGCTCTTGACGGAGAACCGGTCCCAGGAACTTTTGCTGGTGCCGAAGAAATAATCGCTCTGGGGGAAGCCGTGGCCAAAGCAGGTGGCGGAGTCATAGAAGTCGCGTCTGACATTGGGCTTGGAGGCCTGGAAGGTAATTTCGGTACCGATATCGAATGGATGCGTGAACTTGCAAGCAATTATGGGCTCACAGTTACCTATGCACTAACGCAGGCAGATCGTGAACCCCAACAATGGCGTGACCTACTTGAACTGTCATCCGCGCCGCTTGAAGGCACGGGAAGAGTGATAGCCCAGGTTGCTGGACGCCCAGCGGGGCTGCTCTTCGGACTAGAGACCTCGCTCCACCCCTTCAAAATGCATCCCACCTATGTCCAACTAGCAGAGTCGTTGTCACCCACTGATTTGGCCGCCGAACTGTCGAAAGACTCCGTAAAGCAACAAATCCTCTCCGAAACCACCGGATACACAGGACGGTTCAACCACGACGTTGCTCACGGCTTCCACAAGATGTACCCGCTATCTGAAGAACCGAACTACGAGCCCGCCCCTGACGATTCGGTTGCCGCTCGAGCTCAACGGGAAGGTCGCGACTCCTACGAATACGCCTACGACGTACTGGTTAGCAAGGGCGGAAAGGGACTGAT
>DCYM01000154.1:7350-8531 GCA_002331465.1 Candidatus Neomicrothrix sp. UBA2110
TTCTTCCCGCTATCTGATTTTGCCGAACACACACTGAACCCAACGTATGAACGACTCAACCACCATGGAGCTTTCTGGAGTCTTTCCGACGGAGGAGCGCACTGTCGATTGATATGTGACGCTTCGACACCCACATACATGCTCAGTCACTGGACCCGCGACCGGACAAACGGTCCCAAGATGAAAGTCGAAGAAGCGGTCAAGCTTATGACGCACGACACCGCCGAGGTCTACGGGCTTTTAGGAGACCGAGGCACCTTGGAAATTGGGAAACGCGCCGACCTCAACGTGCTTGATTATGACGAACTTGGGATTTCCGCCCCCGAGATGGTTTATGACCTTCCCACCGGAGCTCCTCGTCTCATGCAAGAGTCACATGGGTACAAAGCAACAGTTGTTGCAGGCGAAATTGTGCGAGAAAATGGCGAATTCACCGGTGCTCGGCCGGGACGGCTAGTTCGAGGACGCCGTTAATTATCTCTAGAGTTCGCGGATCCTCGAAAACTTTTGTCGCGTGCTGCACCGCCGTAAAACCGCAATTGGGCGTTCCCTCACATCTTGGTTAGGCCCATGGGACACCGTCATAGGGGTCGCGTACCAACCTTCGCGCTACCACCATCCGATGCACTTCGTCCGGGCCGTCGTACAGCCGCGCGTAGCGAGCTTCTCGGTACATGAATTCCAGGGGTGTGTCGGCGGTGACACCCAACGCTCCGTGGACCTGGATGGCGCGGTCAACAACGTTATGAAGCATCCGTGCTCCCCAGAATTTAATGAGACTGATTTCGGTGCGGGCTTCACTCCCAGAATCAATGGCGCGCGCCGCGTCGAGGGTCATCATCCGAGCAGCTTGAATCTCTGCCGCTGATTCAGCAATCATCGATTGAATGTCACCTTTTTCGGCGAGGTAACTGCCATGCGCATACCGCGTCTTTGCTCGCTCACACATCAACTCAAACGCGCGTTGCGCTTGTCCCAACCAACGCATGCAATGAAAAATTCGTCCAGGGCCAAGTCGCTTTTGTGCAATATGGAATCCTTGACCGCGCCCCCCGAGCAGATTTTCGTAAGGGACTCGAACGTCGTTGTAGTTCACCTCACAATGATTTCCGCCGGTGTGACCCATAGTCGGCACGACTCGAACAATCTCATAACCGTCAGTGTCAGTGGGAACGATGATT
>DCYM01000168.1:0-3247 GCA_002331465.1 Candidatus Neomicrothrix sp. UBA2110
GATTTTCTCCCAGTCCAAGAGTTCCGACGCGCATCTAGCTCCTCGCCTAGCAGGTCGAAAAGGCGCCCTGCTGCTCGGTGATACTGCCAGTAGGTGCCCTTGTGCCCGGTCCTGACGATGTCGCTGACCCATGCGGTGGATCCACCATTGGAGTCTGAGGAAGCGCGAGCGAGTAACACTTGCCGCCATGAAGTAGCCGAAGCTGAGAATCCGAAATGCCCTTCGTCATGCTTCAAATCATTTTGGCATTCAACTACTTCCACGAAATTGCCTAAATCAAACCGAAATACCACGGAGCGAGCATCAAAAGTCAGCCAGAGAGTTCCCGTCCAAAAACGCGTAGCGAGCCGCAACAAGCCATCTTCATGGCAGGTCCTCCCGACTCGAATCGCCGCTCGGATCAGGTCGCCGGCGTCACCACTCATGACATTCGCATCCCATTACTAATGGCCATAGTTTGTCCCGTCATTCCAGATGATTCGTCGCTTCCTAAATAGATAGCCAGGTCTGCAATTTCGTTCGGTTCAAGGATTCGCCCCATGGGGGTTCGCTGGGCCAGCCGCCTTCGCAATTCTTCGGCTTCAGCACCGACCAGGTCCGCGAATCCATCAAGCATCGGTGTATTCACAAACCCCGGGCATATGGCGTTGCAGGTAACGCCCTCCGACGCGAGTTCTAATGCCATACACCGCGTTAGCCCCACTGCCCCATGTTTGGAAGCGTTATAAGGGGCCTGCCCTGGTGATTCAAAAAGGCCAGCTGTCGAGGCCATGTTGATGATGCTTCCACGACCTCGCTCAATCATTCCCGTTAGGAATGCCTGGCTGATGCGTACTATGCCGACAACATTTACCTCGTAAAGACGAGAATATGTGGCGGCATCTATTTCTAGAAAACTCCCAGCGGCGTGAACACCTGCGTTATTTACGACAATGTCAACACCGCCGAACTTATCCAGAACTAACTCCGACATTGCCGCTACGGACGCATCATTAGAGACGTCACACGCTATGGGTTCGATAGCACCCGCCGGCGCCAGTTCAGCGGTCGCTTCGAGATCTTCGAGCTGTCGGCTGGTCACCACACAACTCGCTCCCTCTTCAACAAAAGCCAGCGCTATGGCCCTTCCTATGCCTCGCCCACCGCCTGTAATAACTGCTCGTTTACCTTCTAGTCGCCGACTCATGTCTATATTCTGCGCGCGTTAACTCAACGAAGTGGGCCATCCCGGGATAGACATCACCTGACCAACTTGTTGTGGCGCCTTTAGCTTTCCATGGCTATCCCACACTTCTAGCAACCGCTCATAGACCTCATCGTGCATCTCTGACACTCGACGAGTCTCCTCTGACACGTGCAGCGACATCACTTCGCAAGTAGCCGAAACGAAACGTTCGTCGGCGTTCCACATCACCTGCATCGCATGAATGCGTTTGCGATCGAATCCGAGCAGTTGTGTGGTGACCGTCAAATTGGCCCCTTCGCGCACTTCGCGAAGGTACGTAACGTGATTCTGCGCTGAGAAGGTAGTTACCGAATGTTGATCTCGATGTGACCGCCCCACTCCGATGAAGTCCATCCAAGATTCGATGGCGTCATCAAAACAAACGAGGTAGTACCCCGCGTTGAAATGACCATTAAAGTCGATCCACTCTTTTCGCACGACGTCGTTATGTCCCTCAAAGGGTCTTGCTGTGTCATTCACTCTTTGATCCTGCCTCACCATTGGGGCGCCGCGTCGAATACCATCACATACCGACCGATACATCACCCGACGTGTCGCTGTCTTAAACAGCATCCGCTACTCGAGCATCTCAGCTCGGGCCGCACACTTAGCTTGCGTAAAAGAAAACAACTCACATGCGTTTCACTCCAACAGAACTCACAGAAGAAGAGCTCGGCCTCCAACAACAGGTGCGAGATTTCCTTCAAGAAGAGCTACCACCTGGATCCCACGAGCCGTGCCTTGGCATGGCAGCAAATAAAGACAAAGCGTTTTCTCTCAAAATGGCTGAACGTGGCTGGGTGGGCATGGCATTGCCCAAGGAATGGGGCGGATCGGACAGAACAGCTGTCGACCGATTCATCGTGGTCGAAGAGATGCTTCGCTGGGGTGCCCCAGTCGGACACCATTGGGTCGCGGATCGCCAAACCGGCAATGTGATTTTGAAATTCGGGACAGAAGAACAAAGGGAAAGGTTTCTACCTGCTATCTGTCGGGGGGAACTCGGATTTTCTATCGGGATGAGTGAACCTGACAGCGGATCTGATTTGGCGTCGGTGAGCACCAAGGCCGAACAAACGACTGACGGATGGATTATTAACGGCACCAAGATTTGGACGTCTGGTGCCCACGAAAATGACTGGTTTGTGTGTCTACTGCGCACCTCCCCCATGGAGGATGGAAACAAACACGCAGGGTTGTCACAACTATTGATCGACCTTAAATCCCCCGGTTTAGAAATAAGCCCTATCCCTTTTCTCGATGGATCTCACCACTTCAACGAAGTCACATTTAACGAAGTATTTGTGCCCGACATCAATGTTGTGGGTGATCTGGGAATGGGTTGGCATCAGAACACAACTGAGATGGCCTATGAACGTGGTGGGCCTGACCGTTGGCTTTCACCTTTCTCCACAGTCGAACAACTCTTGCGCGAAGCAAAGGGAACTGAGCTAGAGGAGACAGTGTCGGATCTTTTCGGTGAGTTAGTCGCCCGCTGGTGGGGTATCCGAAATCTTTCTCTCTCTGTGGCACGACTCATTGACACCGGCGAAGCTCCTTCCATCGAATCGTCGCTCGTCAAGGAGATGGGCACTCGCTACGAACAAGAAGTAGTGGAAAAGCTTGTTCATCTCATCGATATTGAATACTCGCCAGATTCAGATTCATTATTCGAACGGTTGTTGGCTCAATGTGTTGTGACCTTCCCAGGCAACACCATCAGAGGCGGCACTATCGAGATCCTTCGTTCGGTTGCGTCAAAGGGTTTGAAGGGGTTACCAGCATGACCGAGGCAACTGGCGTTGATGAACTGGTCACCGAAACCGCTGATCGTCTATTTACTCAGATCTGTGACCATGAGGCGGTACAGAATGCTGAAGCAGCGGGCGCCGCACCGGAAATTTGGTCTGCGTTTGCCGAAACGGGGTTTCCTTGGATCTCCATTGACGAAGATCGCGGTGGGTCGGGCGGCACGCTTCTTGATGCATTAGAGGTTCTCAGGCTGGTCGGATATCACGCCGC
>DCYM01000168.1:3584-5598 GCA_002331465.1 Candidatus Neomicrothrix sp. UBA2110
CCGATCCCAGCCGCGGAAACTGGAGTATTGGGTGGATGGTTGCTCGCTAGTTCAGGGCATGAAATTCCCGCTGGCCCAATAACGGTCCTACCTAATGGCAACAACATCACGGCATCAGTTTCGGGTGATCAGATGACGCTCGCAGGAACCTGTACCCGTGTCCCTTGGGCACGAATAGCAGAACGAATCGCCGTTCTGGTCGAAGTTGACGGACAGAGCATGGTCGCATCCGTCGATCCAAAAGATTGTGTCATCCAACCAATGACAAATATGGCAGGCGAACCTCGCGACACGGTTTGCTTCGACGGCGCGATAGCGCCCGCGTCTCCCTGCGTCGCCGGTGTAAATCCAGAGTCGTTTCGTTTTCGGGGAGCTCTCTCCCGCGCTGCTCTAATGGCAGGAGCCATTGAGAAGATGAGCCAACTAACGGTGACGTACACCAACGACAGAATTCAATTTGGCCGCCCAGTCGCGAGGTTTCAGGCGGTGCAGCAACATCTGGTCTGGGGTGCTCAGGAAGCCGCTCTAGCTCGCATGGCCGCTGAAACGGCTGGGAGGGAAGCAAACCGCGGACCGGCTTTCTTCGAAATCGCCGCAGCGAAGCTCATCACCAATCAGGCCGCGGCACGAGCAACAAAGGCATGCCATCAAGCGCACGGCGCTATGGGGATGACTCAGGAATACCCACTTCACCACTACAGCCGGCGACTGTGGTCATGGCGAAAAGAATATGGCGGCGACGCCGAGTGGAGTAAATGGCTTGGCAATGCGGCCGTATCTCAAGGCGCGGAAGGTTTATACGCGCTAGTCACCGGCGGGTCCTCTGTCCTCAGCTAGGACACCGACAGTTCTTACGGCAATAGACGCTGATCAGACCTAGCATCAAGCTATGAACGATTTTGGTGTCTACGGTGATCTTCACGTGTCTGTTGACGGATTCGTAGCAACGGCAGAAATTCGCCGTCCGCCCAACAACTTTTTCGACCTCGATTTGATTGATGGATTGGTGTCCGCGTTCAGAGACTTAGATGCAGACGACAGCTGCCGGGCGATCATGCTGTGTGCGGAAGGAAAGAATTTCTGCGCGGGGGCGCAATTCCACAATGACGGCAGTCGAGGCGGTGAAATAATCGCCCGCAACGCAGACGGCTCCGCTAGACACCTGTACGACGCTGCCTTTGACCTCTTCAGCTGCAAAACCCCGGTCGTCGCAGCGATTCAAGGCGCAGCAGTCGGAGGAGGACTCGGCGTCGCTTGTTTCGCTGATTTTAGAATCGCTGCTCCGGAGGCACGTTTTACAGCAAACTTCTCTCGGCTCGGCTTCCACCACGGTTTCGGATTAACGGCCACTCTCCCATCGCTAGTTGGACAACAAAAAGCGTTAGAACTGCTGTATACCGGCGCCCGCATCAAAGGAGAGGAAGCGGTCGCTATTGGCTTAGCAGATCGTCTCGTCCCTCTCGCTGACCTTCGCTCAGCCGCTTACGAATTTGCAAGTGAGATCGCTGCTTCTGCGCCGCTCGCCGTCGAATCGATACGCGAGACAATGCGAGGACACCTACCGGAGGCAATCAAGGCGGCCACAGATCGTGAAAAAGTTGAACAAGACCGGCTCCGAAGTACCGATGACTGGAAAGAAGGTGTCGCTGCCATGAACGAACGCCGTACTCCAAACTTTTCTCGGAAGTAGTTTCAATCATGCTCAACTTCCATACAAAACTGTGAGCGACCTCACTGAAGACCAGATCCGCTCCGATCTCGATTCAATTCTGGAGCGCCGAAGTGCCGGTACGCGACTCACCACAATGGGTGCGGGGTCTGACGATCTCGACGACGGTCGACGGTATCTCGCTACGACGGTCGACGGAGGCTGGCATGTTCCGACTTGGCCACAACAACATGGGGGTCGCGGAGCATCTCCCAGTCAAAACGCGTTAATCGGTCGTTTGCTGCGCGAATTCGTTGTTCCCGATCTTTACCCATTCGCCATCGGACTTGGCATGGTCGGCCCAGC
>DCYM01000140.1 GCA_002331465.1 Candidatus Neomicrothrix sp. UBA2110
AGGAATGCGGTAGCTGTCGTTTTGGTTTTGATGCTTCTGGGGGGGTGTTCAGCGCAAGGAGAAACCGTTTCCGACGTGAACACCCCACAAACACCATCGGTTGAAAGATCGGTAGGTTTCGACGGCGACATTGTGCGACTTGGGATCATTGCGAACCTCACCGGGTCCGACGCGACTCTGGACAGGGTTCGTCTAACTGGTGTGACCACATATTGGTCCGATGTCAACATGGCTGGCGGACTTAGTGGGCGTTACGCGGTCGAACTAGTGATTATCGATCATCGTGGTGACCCTCAAATAGCGGCAGCAGCGATTCCCAAACTCCTTGAGCAAGTGGTCGCTCTCGCCTTCGTAAACGAAACGGCGATGGGAGCGGTACATCCTTTCTTGGTTGCTGATCAGGTGTTGGGGGTAGCCCCTACTTCCACTCTGGACTGGGAATCTGACGAGAGATTCTTGACGCACTCACCTCCGGTGGAAGCCATAGTGCTTGCGTTGTTCGAAAACGCGCCAGCAGCGAGATGGTGTGTGGTCACTGACGGCTCGCCGCTGGGCGTCAGCGTCGAAGCGGCCGCTTTTGAAGCCGCTCGTCTGGCGGGGGTACAACGCGTGACTCTTATAGACGTGTCAGAGGATTTGACGGCTGCAGTCTCTGCCGCAGCATGTGAGCAGGTTCTTGTTGAAGCTGTCGACGGATTCCAACAAAAAGTTTTGGCATCTCTGCCGGGCAACAGGACTGTGTATCGACGGGCGGCGCTAACGCCCCCGTTGGAAAGTCGTAACGATATTGAGCTTTCGTACATTGATTCGGGTCCAGCCTGGAACGTTGACGCGTCAACTGGAATGCGTAGTTTTCTCGCCGCATTATTGAGACACGCACCGGACACGGAACCCGACACAAGGGTCCGGGAAGGGTATGTGTCACAACTTCGACTACACGCACTCCTTGAGCAAGCTGTAAGTCTGGGCGATTTGCGACGCTCAAATTTGTTTTCGTTAAGTCAATCTCACCAACTCATCGACATGTTGGGACTAGCCGAAGACACCGACATGTCGACTGATCAACAGGTCTTTCCGCGTTCAGCGATTGTGTGGGCTGACAATGACGACAAGGTTGACGCTGATGGGCGAGGTTGGAGTCTCGAAAAGCTGTTGCGCCCGGAGAAATTCCTGGAGTTAGCTTCCGAGTTGAGTAACTGATTAGTCACTCACGACTCCGAGAAGCTCACTTGCCACCGCCCGAACTTGGCGGTCCTTATCACTCAACGCGGATGCGACTGCTTGCTGAGCTTCAGGTTCCTCAAATTGGAAAAGTCCGAGCACTGCACGGCGCCGAACTTGAGCGCGGTCATTCATCGCCTCAAGGAGGCAAATAAGAATCGTGGGTCTGTCAGCTCCCGTTGTTGTGGCAAGAGCACCCAGCGCAGCCACAGCAGTTTCCCTACACAACTCATCTGAATGCCCGCTAGCCATTTTCGTAAGTCCTTCGACGGCATCGATTTCTTCGCGTTCACCGAGGGAGAACGCAGCCATGTCAGCGACGGATGCGTCGGGATCGTGCAGGTAAGACTCAATTTCCACGTCCGGTCTTTGTGCCGAAATTTCTAACGCGCGTCTACGAACTGAAGCATTTGAGTCATCGAGGGCCACCCGCAACTCAGCGGCCGTCAACTCGTTGAGACGTTCTAAAGCACCCAACGCGACGCGTCGCGTGGTCGCATCGGGATCAACTAACAACGCTCTTGCTTGCGATGTTTCGCCCCGATGACCCGCTAAAGCGGCACTGATGCGGCGACTGCGAAGGTCGTTGTCTGTCAACTGATTGCTGCCTGCAAAGCTAAAGCGGCGACTATTGCCATCACACCGACGATGAGAGTTATAGCGACACCACCCAAAATCGAGAAGGCACCAAGACCAAGCAACGCCACAAATTTTCTCCACAGCGATGTGCCCCGGTAAAGTCGGGGGGGAAGAATCCGACGCGGATCATTCAAACTGGGTTTGCGTCCACTGGGTGAACTCAACTCGGACTCGTCGTGCTGTATTGCGTGAACGTCAGGTGAAATTCGGTAATAGGGCACGGGTTCAAGCGGTGCTGTGGAATCAAAGTCGTCTTGGGGTTGGTTCATCAATTTCATCCGAGCCGCGTGTGGTCGTTGGGGTCCAGCGTGGCACGCTTATAGCCGATGTCCGAACCACCAACGAATGAGGATAGTTCCACCCCTGTGAACGGGTCGCTTAACGTTCGCCGATTGCCCACTTGGGCCATGGCTACGGTAGTGATTATCTGTCTTGGGTTGCTTGGGGTACTTGTCCTTGATCGGGTGACCATCACCTCCAAGGTGCTCACTAGTCCCGGGAGCACCCGCGATATAACGCCGATGCTGGTCCTAGACGAAGCGATGACATACCGCGCTAATGGCGAAATTCGTATGGTGACAGTCCAGTCCAACCTTGAACCCTCACTACTTGAAATGCTTGGAGGGTGGCTTGACGATTCGATAGAAATTTCGGAGCGCCACGAGGTGTTGGGAGATCGCACGATTGAGCAGAACCGAACGCTCGGGCAAGAACAAATGGCGCGAAGCCTCGACGTCGCCGCTCGGGTTGCCCTTGAACGGCTGGGATATGAAGTCATTTCTCAAGCGGGGGCTCTTGTGATGCAGATTTTGCCTGATACCCCGGCTTCAAGTGCCTTAGATCGCGGGGATGTCATTATCGAAGCCGACGGCCAAGCAATCCAAAACGCGACAGATCTGGGTGAGGTCGTCCGGAGTCGATCCCCAGGCGACGAGTTCTCTTTCTCAGTACTTCAGCTAGATGGAACAACTCGCCACGAGACGGTGACGCTCTCTGAAAAAAATGGCAACGCTTTCCTTGGGGTCATTATCAGCACCTACGTCGAAATGGACGACTTGCCGTTTGAGATCAACTTTGCAATTGAGCGGGTCGGTGGTCCGTCAGCAGGACTTGGTTTGACGTTGGCGTTGTTAGAGACGATGCTCCCGGGTGAGTTGCTGGCAGGGCTTCGAATAGTCGCGACCGGTACCGTCGACCCACTGGGAAACGTCGGTCCTGTGGGTGGGATGGAACAAAAGAGTCACGCAGTGATGCGAAGCGGAGCCGACCTTTTTGTTGTTCCTTCTAGCCAATTCGAAGAAGCGCGATCAGTCCTGGGAGAAATGGTTGACGTGGTCGCAGTAGATACTTTGGATGATGCTCTTCAGG
>DCYM01000203.1 GCA_002331465.1 Candidatus Neomicrothrix sp. UBA2110
CCATTTTGCGCAACTGGCAAGCGAAGCACCACGTCTCCTTCATACACCTCAAGAGTGTGACCATCACCGCTCAAGGTCATAGATCGCGTCGGAGGTGTCACAGGTGTATACGAGACCATTCCTTCCGACAGTTCATCGAGCTCAATGCTCGCCGCCACTAGCCCTTCGGGTACGGGCTTGTCATAGATGTGTATTCCCTCTGGTACCGAAAAACGAGCGACGATTTGTCTCGAGAGACCCACCGGAAGAGTGTCTCCCTCGAATTCGACCTCCACGGTGACCTTCGCATCAACGCTCGTTCGCTCTTTTAATGAAACTTCTTCCCCCTTGAGCGCAGCGAGAAGCTGTTCGGGGCCAGGGCGAACTGTAAAATTATTCTCGAAGAATTTTTCAATAATCACCCCATCAGCGTCTGTTATGTAAACCCCTGGGTACGGAATCCCGTACCAAGGGTGGTCATCTTCAGCAATAAGCGTATTGAGGATCCCAAAGGAGCGAATGACATCGCTGTTCGGGTCAGACAGCATCGTGAAATTAGCGTTATGGGCTGCCTTGTAGTCCGCCATCGCCTCAGCCTCGTCGTAGCTCAGGACATACACCCTCGCTCCGGCGGCCTCGAAATTTTCCATACCCTTTTCCAACTCGACCAGCTGGGTGCGACAAGGAGGTCACCAAACCACCGAGCGCGTAAAAACAAGCACCACTGGTTGACCGTTGCGATCTTGGTGTACGTCAACGGTGCGTCCATCAGAAGCTGAAGCAACGACATCAGGAAGAAGTTCCCCGACCGCCGGGCCGGTCGGAAACTCCCCTAACGGGTTGGTGCGAGGACCAGAGCCAGCAGGCATGGGCGCGATATAGCCCTCAGCGTCTTCGTATTGGTTGGGCCCTAGTTCAGCGCCGCGAGTGTCACGCTCTATTTGCATGAACGAAACTTAGTTCGCTAGAAACGACTACCGTCCAAATACCGCATCAGGGCGAGGAGAGCAGCGTGCCCCAGTCATTTCGATTCGGCATCATGTACGACTGTCGTCACGTACCCGGTGGTGAGATGTCGATGACCGATGTCTACTCTGCGACCATCGAACAATCGGTTCTGGCCGATCAACTCGGATTCGATCATGTTTGGTTCACAGAACACCACTTCCTTGAAGACGGGTATCTTCCCGCCTTCCAACCCTTGGCCGGGGCAATAGCGGCTCGAACCAAAAACATTCGTATTTCCAACGACATAGCGCTGTTGCCTCTGTATCACCCAGTGCGACTCGCCGAAGAGTTAGCGGTACTTGACCACATCTCTAACGGCCGAATGGAGTTCGGTATCGGTATGGGCTACGTGCCAAAAGAATTCGAAGCCTTTGGCATTCCATTACCCAACAGGGTGTCTATGACTGATGAAGCGATCCAAATTCTTCGTCTTGCTTGGGGTGATGGGCCTTTTAGCTTTAGCGGAAAACGTTATGAACTGTCAGACATCAACGTTTATCCCAAGCCAGTTCAACCAGGTGGACCGCCATTATGGATCGCAGCGATGAAAGAACCGGGTGCCTTGCGCGCCGCGCGTTTTGGAACCAATCTGCTTCCACAAGGACGTAGCGACGAAGTTCTCGATCCTTGGCGAGACGCAGTGCGGGCCGATGGCAGAGACCCCGACGATTATCGGGTTGGAATCATTCGCTCGGTGTACGTCACAGATGATCGCGACCGGGACTGGCCAATCATCCGAGAAGCGGAACGATTTCGCATGGGCGTCTACAGCACATTCATGGCTGAAACTCCCGACGACTACGGCTGGGGTAGCGCCGATGGTATTCCTCAAAACGTCATCATTGGAACTGCTGAAGAGGTAGTACAGCAACTGAGCGAATTCATTGAGCTCTACGGGATCACCGACCTCGCGACATCTGGGTTACCACCCGGAATAGATCCCGAATTTATGGCCGCCAACCTCGAGCGACTCGCTGCGGATGTGATCCCACACCTCAGGTAGGCGACTATGCCGAACCGAACACGTAGGGGTCGAGACTTTCTTGCGCCCGAACACGGAACTTATGCCAGTTCCCTCCCCCGTAATAAGCCAGGCTTCCCGGTTCTGCATCGCCATGTCCGTTGTAATAGGAGAGGCAATCTCGGAGCGGAGCAGTCGCAAGATCTGCTTCGCGGCAGTGCCCGGCGTATTCAATTTCGGCTTGTTCGGTGATGTCCACAATTTCGTGGCCTTCGTCACGCATCTTAGAAAGCATCCACACGATGTAATCCGCGTGAGTTTCAATGGCATCAGTAAAGTTGAAGCTTCCTCCTCCGCCTTGAGGTCCCGAAACAATGAACAAGTTAGGGAACCCGTTACTGTGCAAACCCAAAAATGTTTTGGTGCCCTCGGTTTGCCATTTTTCACTCAGAGTTTGACCACCACGACCAACAATCATGTTGAACGTGGAGGTCGCCATCCACTGGAATCCAGTCGCATAAATAAGAACATCAAGCGGATATTCGGTGTCCTCGTGCACCACACCATTCTCATTGATGCTGGTGACACCTGCAGGTGCAGTATCCACCAGGTGCACATGCGGCAAGTTAAACGTAGGTAGGTATTCGTCGTGGAAAGTGGGTCGCTTACACCCATAGGGGTAGTACGGCTTTAGAGCTTCCGCTGTCTTTGGATCTTCGACTATGGCATCTACACGTGCTCGTATCTGCTCCATGATGCGGAAGTTTGAATCAAGTTGCTTCTCAACCAACTCACCAGGAGTGAGCTTCCGATCATGCTTCTTTCGCTCTTTGAAATCAGCGACTTTCCCAGCCAAGTAGTCGTCATTTGCTTGGATCGCCGTCCGCCCAGCCGAAATTCGCGAAAATCTTTTCCTTCGCGCTCGAGCCCATCCAGGTTCGTCTTTCCAAGACTCGATTTCTCCAGGCGACGTCGCTCGTTGATCGCGGACGTCGATAGAGGAAGGCGTGCGCTGAAACACATACAGGTCACTCACAATTTTCGCGAGTTCGGGAATCGCCTGGACCGCAGTTGCGCCAGTTCCAATAACCCCTACAGTTTTTCCTTCAAGATCGACGTCGTAGTGCCAGCGCGAGGTGTGAAATGAGTCACCTGCAAAAGTCTCCATGCCACCAATCCGCGCCAATTTAGGACTCGTGAGAATACCGTTGGCCAAAATGACATAGCGGGCACGCATCGCGTCATCACGATCAGTGTGTACCGTCCAACGACCAGTTGTTTCATCCCAGTCGGTTTGCTCCACTGTGGTGTGGAAAAGACATTTGTCGTAGAAACCAAACTTGTTCGCCATCGCCTGGCAGTACTCGAGAATTTCGAAACCCGACGCGAACTTCATGGTCGGGAAGTACTCCATTTCCTCCAGCAACGGCAGGTAGCTGTATGACTCGACGTCACATGCGATGCCCGGATATCGATTCCAATACCACGTACCGCCTACATCGCCTCCTTTCTCACAAAATCTGACATCAGTAAAGCCCGCTTCCCGCAGTCGATACCAAAGCAACAGTCCGGCGAAGCCTGCGCCGATGACCAGGATTTCGCACTCATCGGTTAAGGCTTCACGCTCGATGGGCGGCTCGGAGTAGTGATCTTCGAGGTACTTGGCGAACTCGCCGTTCATCGACATGTAGTCGGCAGCGCCGCGTCGCCGCTCTTTAAATTCACGATATTTTGCCTGCTCTACAGCGTCGAACTTGGCTCCAGCTGGGCTTTCAGGGAGCGTTTTGAGAGATACGTCGGGATTGATTTCGTAACCATGACCGCGGATCCGTTCGCTCGCTTTCGCTGCTCGAGTGTCGAATATTTTTAAACCTGTATCGGGATCGATGCTGATCGCCATCCTGCCCTCCTGCTGGCACTTTGACGATGTTATGCAAGGGGCACCCATCCGCGCGTTCTCTTTGGTGACGCGAAACGATTTTTGATCTTTTCGCGGTGGTTATCGACCTATTTTTGTCAGACCTAGGTAACTATTGTCTTGGTAGCCTCTCCTTGTGTCCGCTCGCACCTGGATAGCTGTTGCGCTTGCTGCCGCGAGTGCCGGCGTGGCTCAAGGGTTCGGCCGCTTCACCCTTGGGGTGGTACT
>DCYM01000004.1:0-3789 GCA_002331465.1 Candidatus Neomicrothrix sp. UBA2110
AATCGCTGCCGCCATGGGTTCCTCGATAATGAATGCTGGTTTTCGCGCGCCGGCGTATTCAGCGGCTTCTTGCACGGCTCGTTGTTCAACACCTGTAATCCCTGATGGAACGCAAATAACCATGCGCGGCTTTGCCCAGCGACTTCCTGAGACCTGCTCTATGAAGTAGCGAAGCATTTTTTCGCACACATCGAAGTCGGCGATAACTCCGTCTTTCAGGGGCCGAACAACTTGTATGTGGGCTGGGGTTCTGCCGGCCATACGTTTTGCGTCGTGCCCTACCGCCAACGGAGTTCCAGTCGTAACGTCGAGCGCTACCACCGATGGTTGATCCAGGACAATTCCTCTGCCTCTGACGTACACGAGCGTGTTGGCGGTTCCAAGATCTACTGCGATGTCTCGACCACCGAGGCTTCTCATTGCGCCGCGTTTTCTCATAACAGCGCACCGCTCTCATCTGCAACGAGGTCCACCTGCGCCTGAGCGATGCTCCCTCTTGGGATGGCGTGTCGGCGGGTCATGGTTTTCCAGTCAGATGCCCGGAAAGAAAATGTTGATTTCGCGTTCAGCTGATTCATGCGAATCGGATCCATGCACAAGGTTTTCGGTCACCATGAGGCCAAGGTCACCTCTAATCGTTCCGGGCGCGGCGGTCGCTGGATTCGTAGCGCCCATTAAGTTTCGCACGACCGCGTAAATGTCGTCGCCTGCATCATCGGGACCTTCGACAACCATCAACATCGCTGGCGAGCGCGTAACGAATTTGATCAGGTCCTCGAAGAAGGGTTTCCCATCGTGCTCTTGGTAGTGGACTCCAGCGGTGTCGCGATCGATTGTCCGTAGTTCTGCTCGGCTGACCGTCAGCCCCTTGCGTTCGATCCGGGCGATGATCTCACCGACCAGCCCTCGTTCCACAGCGTCAGGCTTGCAAATCACGAAGGTACGCGGCACTTAATCTCCTGGAACGGATTTATTTCAGTCGGCCGTAAGACTACCGCTAGGTGTTACGGAGTTGACTTCGGGCCTCCGAGGCAACGTACAAAGAGCCGGTCACCAACACAGTGCCGCGTTCCCCTGCAAGCTCAATGGCTCGGTCAAGTGCATCGGCGACACGAGGAACAGTCTCTATGCGCGGACCACAATTTTTGAGGGCGACACCAAGGGTTTCAGCGGTAATAGCTCGTGGCCAGTCGGCGGCAGTCGCGATAATTACCGAGAATTCAGTGCCTCGAAGGGCGTCCACAAATTCGACCGGGTCATGCGGTCGGTTGGTTCCCATAACCAAAACCGGGGCTTGTTCGTTAGAAAAGTCGTCGAAAAGCGTTTCAGCTGCGACCGCTGCAGCGGGCGGATTATGAGCCCCATCCACGATAACCAGAGGTTGTCGTTGCATAACCTCAAACCGCGCTGGCAGTTCAAGTCGCGCAAAAGCTTCCGAAACGACATCATCGTCTAACTGTCGACCAAAGAACGCTTCTACTGCGGCGACCGCCATGGCTGCATTTTGGGACTGGTGGGCGCCGTTGACAGGGAGAAAAATGTCTTCGTGGCGGCCGTATGGGGTCACCAGGTCAACTAGCCGGCCACCCACAGCGAGTCGGTCTTCAATGACGTCATAATCGTCACGACCGCACCACAGTTCACGATGTTGGGTTGCTGTGACGATGTCAACCAGTTCTGGTCTGGTTTCGCCACAAATGACGTGCGACCGGGGAGAGATAATGCCCGCTTTTTCCCGAGTCGCGTCCGCGATCGTGGGGCCAATGATTTCCAAATGATCCTGACCGATGTTGGTGAGCGCCACCACTTCTGCTTCGATGATGTTCGTAGCGTCCCAGCGTCCGCCCATTCCGACTTCGATGACATTGACATCAACCGCGGTCGCTGCGAACCAGTTGTATGCCGCTGCGCACAAAATCTCGAAATAGTTCGGTGTTTCGCCCGTCGATTCGAAAACCCATGGTTCAACTTCAGCCACCTCAGCAAGTGCTTGTGTCATGGAATCATCGTCGAGAGGTCTGTTAGCGATCATGATGCGGTCGTTTACACGGTCGATGTGAGGTGATGTGTAACTGCCTACGTCGAGACCGGTCGCGCCGATGAGTTCGACCACCATTCGAGACGTGCTTCCCTTACCGTTCGTTCCAGTGATATGGATCGCCGGGACGTCGTGTTGCGGGTCACCCAATAGCGCCATAAGGGCCCGCATACGGTCTAACGATGGGACAGCCAGCTCATTCCCGCCCAAATGTTGTTCAAGGTTGTAATGGTCTTTGAGCCAGTCCATAGCGTCGACATAACTACCGATCTGGTGTGACATCTCGTTAGTTGAAGTTCGGCGAGTAGCGCTCCGCTTATGACGCCTGGCGCTCGCCACCGCTGTCATCCCTACGCGGCACCAGGGTCGGATTCACCTTGTCGAGGACAACTTCGCGATCGATGATGCAGCGAGCGATGTCTTCTCTGCTGGGCATTTCGTACATGACGCCAAGTAGGACTTCTTCAAGGATCGCACGCAAGCCTCGCGCACCTGTGTTTCGAAGCAACGCTTGGTCGACCACTGCGCTGATTGAGTCGTCCGTAAATTCAAGTTCGACACCATCGAGTTCGAACATTCGCTGATACTGCTTCACCAACGCATTGCGGGGTTCGGTAAGTATCCGCGTTAAAGCTGAGTGGTCGAGTTGGTCAACCACGCCAATTACGGGCAGGCGTCCAATGAATTCGGGGATCAGCCCGTACTTTTGGAGATCTTCTGGCAACACCTCGGCCAGCAAGTCCAGGTTGGCTCGTTCGTTAACAGATTTGACATCGGCTCCAAAACCGACGGCGCGTTTCCCGATCCGGTCAGCGATGACGCGCTCGAGGCCGTCGAAAGCACCTCCACATATGAACAAAACATTGCTGGTGTCGATCTGCAAGAACTCTTGGTGGGGATGCTTACGACCACCTTGGGGGGGCACAGAGGCTTGAGTCCCTTCAAGGATTTTCAGCAAGGCTTGTTGCACACCCTCCCCTGAAACATCGCGGGTAATTGAGGGGTTCTCAGCTTTGCGTGCGATCTTGTCGATTTCGTCGATGTAGATGATGCCGGTTTCTGCTCGCTTGACGTCGTAGTCAGCGGATTGAATGAGTTTCAATAAAATATTTTCGACGTCCTCTCCTACGTACCCTGCTTCAGTAAGCGCTGTAGCGTCGGCGATCGCGAACGGGACGTTGAGCATGCGCGCCAAGGTCTGAGCCATCATGGTTTTCCCGCATCCGGTCGGACCTATCAACATGATGTTGGATTTGGCGATTTCTACGTCGGATTCAAGACTTGCCTCAAATTGGATGCGTTTGTAGTGGTTGTATACCGCTACAGACATGATCTTCTTCGTTCGTTCTTGACCGATGATGTAGTCGTTGAGGAAGCCGAAAATTTCTGCGGGTTTGGGAACATCGTCAAAGCTGACTTCAGAGGTATCTGCTAGTTCTTCTTCGATAATTTCGTTACACAGATCGATGCACTCGTCACAGATGTATACGCCCGGACCCGCTATGAGTTTTTTGACTTGTTTCTGAGATTTACCGCAAAAAGAGCACTTCAGCAGCTCTCCGCCCTCTCCGAATTTCGCCACGTTGTCAGTACCTCGTTCTGGTTATCCAACCCGATTTCGGTCAATAGCCGTCTGCTAAGGATGGCACAGCCAGATCAGAACGCGGTGACGTTAAGACCGGTAGAGATACCACCGAGAGCATTGCGACTCTCCTTAGGGAGTAGAGGTTGAGAGTACCTAGGGATTCGGT
>DCYM01000004.1:4188-6858 GCA_002331465.1 Candidatus Neomicrothrix sp. UBA2110
ACTTCGTCAATGATCCCGTATTCTTTAGCGGCTTGGGCGTCCATGATGAAGTCTCTATCAGTGTCATTGTGGATGCGGTCAAGCTCTTGTCCGGTGTGGTGAGCCAAAATTCCTTCGAGGAGTCCTCGCATCCGTTCTATTTCACGGGCGGCTAATTCAATATCAGTGGCCTGGCCCATCGCCTGCCCGTAGGGCTGATGCAGGAGTACTCGAGCATGTGGGAGAGCCATCCGTTTTCCTGGGCTGCCCGCGGCCAGCAGCACTGCGGCTGCCGAAGCTGCTTGCCCTAGGCAGATAGTTGTTATGTCGTTGCGGATGTATTGACTGGTGTCATATATAGCGAACAGAGCGTTGATGTCTCCGCCTGGCGAATTGATGTAGATGTTGATGTCACGATCGGGGTTCTCAGATTCCAGGTGAATCATCTGTGCGCAGACCAGGTTGGCGATGGTGTCGTCGATCGGGGTTCCAAGGAAAATAATGTTTTCTTTGAGTAGCCGCGAATAGAGGTCGTAGGCGCGTTCGCCTCGATTGGTTTGTTCGACGACCGTGGGGACTAAATAGTTCTGTGTCTCAAGGCTCACTGTTCGTCATCCTCCTCTGAATGCTCTTCATTTTCGGTTTCCGCACTGTCAACCGTACCGTCATGGTCTTCTTCTGAATTGTTGGAATCTGACAGGTCGGGAAGTTCGAGGTCATCGCGGTTGATGATGTTTCCCTCTGAGTCAATCAATTCGACTTCAGCTACCAGCCATTCCAAGGCTTTGCGTTTACTGATTTCGGCCATGAGCGGTCCGAGCCCATCACCGTGGTCTTCGATTTGGTGTCGAAGTTCATGAACCGATGTTTCGAACTGCTCAGACATGCGTTCCAGTTCTTCTTCTAACTCGTCGTCGTCAACCTCAATCCATTCTCTATCGACGATCGAACGAAGGGCCAAGTCCACTTTGGCTGATCGTTCTGCAGCGTCGCGCAACTCGACGGTGAAAGATTCTGGGTCCTGCCCGGTCATCTGCATCCAGGTTTCAATGTTCATTCCCTGGCCCTGTAGCCGCATCGCCAACTGCTGTAGTTGTTCAGACATTTCTCCGTTGACCATGGAATCGGGAATGTCTTCTTCAACTAATTCGGCCAGTGCAGTGGCTGTGTTTTCTCTCATTGCTGCGTTCGCCTGAAAGATTCGCATCATTCGCATGCGCTGAATAGTTTCCGACTGCAGTTCCTCCACCGTCTCATGATCGGTGTTTTCTTCTACCCATTCGTCTGTGAGTTCGGGTAGTACTTCTTCTTTAACTGCGTGAACTTTGATTTCAAAGTCGATCGTGACGTCTTGTTGGACAGGGTGGTCGGCGTTAAAGCTGAGTTCATCGCCTGCGCTTACTCCCTCGAGTTGAGAGTCAACCTCCTTGACGATTCCGCCGCTTCCCACTGAGTACAAGTAGTCATCGGCGGTGAGTCCTGGGAGTGATTCACCGTCAACGGTTCCTTGAATATCGATAGATACCTGATCACCTGAAGCTGCGGGGCGTTCCACGTCGATGAGTTCAGCGGATTGACGTCGTTGCGCATCGATTTGTTCTTGGACTTCTTCATCGCTGGGTGTCGGATTAGATATTTCGACTTTCAGGTCCTGGTAGCCCCTGATTCTGATGCGGGGTCGGGTCTCGACTACTGCTTCAAAGCAAACTAAGCCACTATCTTCACCGCTTGTTAGGGAAAGTTCAGGGGCCGCTATGACATCAACGGCTTCGGCTCGGACGGCGTCTGCGTAGTAGCCCGGAATGGCATCTTCTAGCGCTTGGCCTCGGGCATATTCGCTGCCAATGTGTGATTCGAGGACGGTGCGTGGCACTTTGCCTTTCCTAAATCCTGGAATTTTAATTTCTTTGGCGATTTTCCGAAATGCTTGATCGATGGCGTCGTCGAAAGTTTCTTCATCGACTTCGACGGTCAGCTTAATTTTGGGTCCAAAGGTCCGCTCTTCGGCTCCACCAGCATCATCTGACTCTTCTGTTTCGGAGGCAGCGGCAAGGTCATCGGGTTCGACTTCGGTCACGGTGGTCTTCACAAGGGCCGAATTCTATCGGGCGGTTCCGTTGTCCCCTATTGCAGTTCACGACTGAGTTTGAGCGGGCGACGAGAATCGAACTCGCATCATCAGCTTGGAAGGCTGAGGTTCTGGCCATTGAACTACGCCCGCGAACCCGGCCAGACTAGCGGTATGGGGCCCTTGCTACAGATCGAAGGGCAAGTCAACGACGATCGCCGGTCGCCATCCGGTCGGTGTGTGAACCTGCAATTTGGTACCTGGAAGGTTTTGCGGGACCTCTACGATCGCTAATCCTAGATTTCGTTCGTATCGCGGCGAGTAGACGACAGCTCGGGTTTGGCCAGCGTAGGAGCCGTTGGGAGTTTGTAGTCCCACCGGTTCTGGGTTCGCCTCGAGGGGCTCCCCATCGATCAATAAACCTTTTAACTCCCGGGTCGGCCCTTCGGCTCGTTTGGCAAGCAACGCATTTTTTCCCACGAAGTCGTGAGTTGCGCCCAGGTCGATATAGCTACCGATTGCCGCCTCGAAGGGGTCGCTCTCGGCGTCGGTGTCAGAGCCCCAGGCAAGAAGAAAATTTTCGATTCGTTCGGCGTTATTGGGTGCACCCACTCGAATGCCAT
>DCYM01000004.1:7207-9159 GCA_002331465.1 Candidatus Neomicrothrix sp. UBA2110
CCGGCTGCCCAAATGAGATCCCACAATTGGTCTCCTTTGCTGCCGTCTTCAAGGAAAAGTTCGAAACCGCCCTGTTTACTCCAACCTGACCGGCACACGACCAAAGGAATACCTTCATGGTGGATCCGTCGAAAATGGAAGAACTTCAGTTCATGCACCCATTCTCCGAACACAGCCGCGACGGTGTCTGTTGCGCTCGGACCTTGAACGGCTAACGGAGAAACATCTGGTTCGCTTACTTCGACATCGTCACCGCGTTCACCGCTAATCGCGCGTATCCACAAAAGGACGTCCGAGTCTGCGATTGAGAACCACACCGTGTCCTCATTAACTCTTAGTACAACGGGGTCGTTGATGAGGCGGCCGTCATAATCGCACAGTGGCGCGTACTTGGCGGCGCCGATTCGGAGTTGTGACAAGTCGCGGGCACTCAAGTATTGACAAAGTTCGAGGGCGTCGGGGCCTTGAACCTGCACTTGGCGTTGACAACCCACATCCCATAACGAAACCCTCTGAGTTAACGCCTCATAATCTGCGGTTGGGTCATCGGTGGCTATGGGCAGAACCATCCGGTTGTAGACCGTTGCTACCGTCATCCCCGCGGCCTTCGACCGACCATAGAAGGGTGAGGTCCTAACCCTGGGTCCCTCAGTGAGTTTCATGTTCGGCAAGTTACCGGTTCGTTTCGTTCCCTTTTAACGGGAGTCAAAATAATTGAGGTGGCCGCGTTCAACAATTCGCTGCAGAAACTCCGGTTCGTACGCGAATTCAGGGTCCTCACGGACAAGTTCGTCGAGCACGGTTGCGTCGTCACCGACAAGGATTCTCCATCTCTTCTCACGGACCCCATCAAGAATGATGGCAGCTGCTTCAGCTGCCGTGGTGGGGGCGTCATCCCTAAACCGTTCGCCCCGCGAAACAACAAGTTCGGTCAGATCTGCGTCACTCATTTGGTCCACATCGGTGCCTCGTTCAGCCAGAGTTTTTCGAATCCGTTCGAGGTCAGGGCCACCATGAGCGGCGGTGCTATTGAGAGCAATCGAAGTTCCTATATGACCGGGCATGACAACGTGTGCCATCACATGGGGAGCGTGAAGGCGGAGGTCGATATTGAGGGCTTCGGTAAAGCCTTTGACCGCGAATTTCGCTGCACAGTACGCCGTGTGAGGGACGTCAGGTCCAACAGTGGCCCAAAACCCGTTGATGCTGCTGGTGTTCACTATGTGGCCCTCTTCGCTTCGAATGAGGAGCGGCAGAAATGCGCGGCATCCGTGATACACCCCACGCCAACAGACGTCGAAAGTTTTTTCCCACGCCATTCGGTCCTCATCGGTCACGAAACTTCCGCCGCCTCCGATGCCAGCGTTGTTGAACACTAAATCGACATGCTCAACTTCGTGTCGAGCTTGAACCTGGTCACGAAACGCCAACATGTCCGCTTCGTCTGCTACATCGCAAACGTGCGAGGTCACTCGTACGTCGTCGGTCGTTTCCGAAAGAGCAAGCCGTTCGGTTTCCATCATGTTGTCTGGGCTGACGTCACACATTGCGACATGGCATCCCGCTACTGCAAGTTGTCGCACTAACTCGCGACCCATGCCAGTGCCGCCTCCCGTGACTATGGCCATTTTCCTGTGAAGATTACGCATGGCGCCTCCTGTCAGAAATCAATAGTTTCAGTTACCTTGTCCGTTTGTCATCTAGAACTGCAAGACCGACTAATTGAAGAACTGCGAAAGATTCAGTTTCCTTAGAACGCCCGGAGGGGAATCGATGCTGCACAATACCGAGGTGACTCATCCGTGGCTTCGAAAAATATCCATCACGGCGCTATGTCTCGTCGTGCTCGGTTGTTCTGGCGGGGCCGCACCAATTTCAACACAAGCGGATCCAACCCAAACAAGTGCGGGTTTGATCATCGCTACCGATTCCACCGTCGCATCAGCAACAAC
>DCYM01000004.1:9518-9645 GCA_002331465.1 Candidatus Neomicrothrix sp. UBA2110
CGTCACTTCTGCTAACCCGTCAACGACCACCACATCGGGTGGCGTTTCCTTGTTGGCAGTTTCAGGTGATCCCACTTTGCAGTTAGATCACACCAGTAACGCACCCACGTCCGACGCTTTTGCTCCT
>DCYM01000189.1 GCA_002331465.1 Candidatus Neomicrothrix sp. UBA2110
CGGGCGGCAGCTTCGACGAGTTCTTCGAGTTCTGGCAAAAATTCGTGTAGGGGTGGGTCGAGAAGGCGAACAGTGACAGGTAATCCGTCCATCTCTGCCAGAAGGTCACCGAAATCATTGCGTTGTGCTTCTCTGAGTTCTTTGAGAGCTTTTTCCTCGACGTCGGGGCTTTGGGCAAGGATCATGCTTTGTATGACTGGTAGCCGTTCTTCGGTAAGGAACATGTGCTCTGTTCGACACAAACCGATGCCTTCGGCTCCGTTTACTCGCGCGACTCGCGCATCTGCGCCGGTATCGGCATTCGCTCGGATAGCTATTTCCCGTGATTCGTCGGCCCATGACAACAACGTTGCGATTTCGGGGATGTCTTCGGCTTGGCGTGACTCGACGGCCCCACGCATAACGTGACCCGATCTACCGTCAATCGAAATGATTTCGCCCACTTCGATGCGTTCACCGTTGACCAAAATATGGTCGGCATGTATTTCGATGCCTTCAGCTCCACAGACAGCTGGCTTCCCCCAGCCTCTGGCAACCACTGCGGCGTGGCTCGCTAACCCTCCCTTTGTGGTGAGGATTCCAACTGCGACGCCCATCCCGTGAACGTCGGCCGGCGATGTTTCTTCTCGAACGAGAATCACATCGTCGGTCGCCATCATCGCGTCATCTGCGTTGAGAACAATGCTCCCCACTGCTGCTCCCGGGGATGCACCCAACCCCGTGGTGAGAACATGTTGGTTTGGTCCTTCGAAGCTGTCGTGGAGGACTCGTTCTAGTTGATCAGTGGAGATTCGCATCAGCGCATCATCATGAGAAATGGTGGCGTTGGGGCCCGCAGCGAGCGCTACGGCTTGCCTGATCGCGGTGGCTGCATCGCTTGATGATTCAGGAGGGCTCATTGATCGGGAATCAACACCGAGGCACGAATTTCTCCAAGTTCGCGCTCTAGTTTCTGCCAACTTTCGCAGTAGTCCTCACTGATATAAATCTGTCCATATACGGAACTCGCTGCGACAACACCGGGAAGTTCCTCGTGGGTAGCGAGCCAATACATCGTGGCTTTGGGGTTTTCAGGCAGTTGGGAACGTTGAAAGGATGCTCCTCCGTCGCGGCTCACTTCTATCGCTCCGATGCGGCCAGGAATGAAGTCGCCGACACAGACAATGACGGTGTCATCTTCCCAGGGAGCGCGTACGCATCGCGAGTATGCGAACTCAAACTTCGACCCTTCGAAGGGTTCGAACTCGTGCCAGTCCCAGGTGCCGCCTTCGTCTTGGCTTCGACCGAGACCGAAGGGTGAAGTGACAAGTAACTCGGTGCCGTTGCTGCAGCTTCGAAGAGCGAACCCGTGAACGTCGTTATAGAACTCCGATGGGCCAAGGGACCCAAATGATTCCCATGTGACGCCTCGGTCGCGGCTTCGGTGTAGTCCGTCAATTTCGACTGAGGCATAGACGGTGCCGGAATCGTTGGGGTCAACTAAGACGTTGGTCGTTCGAGGAACACCGATTGCGCACCGGTCGCTCATAGTTGTTGCCATCTCCGCAAATGAAGCTCCCCCGTCATCGGATACAAAGACGCCGGGCCGAGTACCCGCGTACATTCGTTTGGGGTCATGCGGATCAAACGACAGCGACCATATTGGTCGGTCTGCCAAAGGCGCTGCGTGTTCCCAACGGCTACCTCCATCAAAAGATGCATAGATTCCGTCGCCATCAACCGACGCGACAACATGTTGAGAATCTTGTGGGTCTACCGCTAGTGCGCGGACGTTGGATTCGGGGTCCATTGGACCCTGAATTTGTCTCCACTTTTCACCGCCGTTGTAGCCGACCCATAGGCCGCCTCCGACTGTGCCTAGTGCGATGGTGTAACTCATCGTTGCTCCCCTCGCTCACAGGCTAGTTCTCTCAACGAAATGTTTACAGGGCGAGCTGTTCGTTGAGATACGCCACGAGATTGTCAACTGGGATTCGTTGCTGTTCCATGGAATCGCGTTCGCGGACGGTGACAGCGTTGTCTTCTAAGGTGTCGAAATCGATAGTGACGCAATAGGGCGTGCCGATTTCGTCTTGGCGCCGGTATCGCTTCCCTATCGCTTGGGTGATGTCGTAGTCACACATGAAGTGTGGTTGCAGTGAATGCAACACTTCTTCTGCTTTAGGTAGGAGCGTGTCTTTTTTGGAGAGCGGCAAAACTGCGACTTTGTAAGGGGCTAGTTGCGGGTGGAGTCGTAGCACCGTTCGGGTGTCGTCGTTGACTTGCTCTTCGTCATAGGCAGCCATCAGAAAAGCCATCATTGATCGGGTTGCGCCAGCAGCTGGTTCGATGCAGTGCGGCACGTACCTTTCGCCAGTTCCCTGGTCAAAATATTCTAATTTTTGACCCGAATGCTGTGCGTGTTGAGTGAGGTCGAAGTCCCCACGATTCGCGATGCCTTCTAGTTCGCCCCACCCCCAGGGGAACAAAAACTCGATGTCGCTGGTCCCCGAGGAGTAGTGGCTGAGTTCATCGTCGTCGTGAGCTCGGAGTCGAAGTTGGTCAGCTGGAATTCCTAGATTCAGGTACCACTGGTATCGCTCGTTCATCCAGTACTCGTACCAACTGTCTGCCTCGGCTGGTGGCACAAAAAATTCGAGTTCCATTTGTTCGAACTCGCGTGTTCGGAAAACAAAATTCCCCGGAGTGATCTCGTTTCGAAACGATTTGCCGATTTGGGCGATACCAAAGGGCGGCTTTTTGCGGCTGGTTTCTAGAACGTTTTTGAAGTTGATGAACGTCCCTTGAGCTGTTTCGGGTCGCAGGTACACGTCAGCGCCGGCGCCTTCTACAGGACCTGCTTGGCTCTTGAACATGAGGTTAAACGCGCGGGCTTCGGTGAATGTCCCCGACTCTCCACAAGACGGGCAGGTGTCGGCGTCTTCGAGTTGGTCTTGGCGGTGGCGGGTTTTGCATGACGTGCAATCGACGAGCGGGTCACTGAAATTGTCAAGATGACCCGATGCTTCCCATACTTTTGGCGGGCTGAGAATGGCGGCATCTAGGCCCACGACGTCGCTGCGCAGTTGGACCATCGATCGCCACCAGGCGTCCTTCACGTTTCGGAGCATCAGCACTCCGAGAGGGCCATAGTCGTAGGTGCTGCGAAACCCTCCATAAATCTCAGCGGACGGGAACACGAAGCTCCGCCGTTTACATAGATTTACGACCTGATCGAAAAGTGTGGGTTCGGTCGATGCCATGGCGCCGAGGGTACCGACCACTTACCCTTCCTCACCAAGTAATTCTTTGAGTATGTTTGCTTTACCGACGAGTCGAGCTCGTTGGTGCTCATGGGGGCAACATGCGATTAGAAGGCAAAGTAGCGGTCGTTACTGGCGGCGGTAATGGTTTAGGTAGGGCCACGGCCCGGCGTTTTGCTTCTGAGGGAGCTCGAGTGGTGGTCGCTGATCTCATGGACGATTTGGGGGAAGAAACTTCACAGATGATCGCCGATGCGGGCGGCACTGCATCTTTTATTCATTGCGACGCTGTGAGTATCAGTGACAATCACCAAATGGCTGCTCACGCTTTAGAAACTTACGGGGCGATCGACGTGTTGGTCACTGCTGCGGGGGTAAGCCATCCGGGTTACAAGAGCGGCGACCAAGAAGCCAGCGTCAAGTGGTTCGCTAAGCGAATGGAGTATGTCGAACGTCCTGCTGACGAGTTGTTAGAACTGGATTTAGAAGACTTTCGTCAGGTGATGGCAATTAATTTAGAGGGAACGCTTTTGGCAGCTCAGGCGTGTGGCGCGTCCATGGTGGAGGCTGGGAACGGCGGTTCCATAGTCACCATTGCTTCGATCGCGGCTAAACATCCCGACGCTGGACCCTTGCCCTATGTGTGTTCTAAGTCAGCGGTTTGGATGTTGACGAAGAAGTTGGCTCGCTTGTTGGCTTCCTCGGGCATCAGAGTAAACGCGATAGGTCCGGGCTACATCGATACGCACATGACAAGCATGATCGATCTCATTCCCGAAGATCTTCTGACGCAGTTTTTTGCCAATATCCCGATGGGACGCAAAGGGATTCCTGATGAAATCGCTAGTACTGCGTTGTTCCTCGCCAGCGATGAGGCTTCCTATTTCACTGGTGAAATATTGCATCCAGATGGTGGGTACTTCACCGAGTAGGTCTCTCTGGCTGAGTTAGGGTGGGGTTGCCATGTTGCGGGACCGAAGTGTTGCTTGTATCTGCCTACTGTTGACTGCGCTTGCCTGGTCAACACCGATCACGTTGTTCGAGGAGGTTGAGGGCATCGACAACGATCGGATGGAGTGGTCGTGCCCACGTCCAATTCTTTCCGCTTTACCTGACGCAGTTGACCTTGACGCGTTGCGTGTTGAGTTGATTGGGAGTCCGAACGAGACGGTGAAAAGCCAACATCCTCAATGCAGAATGCTTAATGGCACTCAGCTGGTGCTGGGATTGTTGTCTCTTGCCGGGGCGCTTTGGAAGGGACGCATTTGGTGGTTATCTACTGCTGGTGCCAGAGCCGAAAAGAAGTTTGAGCGTCTCCACGCTAAGACATCGGGTAAACCCAAAGGCATGTTGAATTAGCTCAACGTCGTTTCTTCGGTTTTGTTCAATGAAGCAGTTCAGTGCTTCTAAGTCGTCGCTCAACATGGAATTCCCATAAGCGGTGCGTAAGCGCTGAGACTTCGTCGGTGTGAGGTGCTTGCTGTACCTCTAGGACTGTGGCAAGTGCACCGCCCAGAGTTGCTCGCATCAGTTCGAGTGCAGCGGAAGAGATTGGACGTCCGCGCCGGTGATCTACACAAGTCACGCCGCCTGTGCCTGGGTCGAAATACTCAAGTGCACTGGTTTCCCCACCTATGACGCATTCGTTGAGTTCGGGGGCTACCCCTTCATGAGCAAGGAGTTTCAACATGAAAGCTGGAACGATCAGCGCTGGGTCAGCGAGGTGAAGTGTTTCTAGACCGCCGCACAGCATCTGGTATAGCCCTTGGTCCGGTTGCCGGTCTTGTGCAATTTGGTCTACAGCTTCGGCGATCGTTAAGGCTTTGCCGAGACGGTCGAGGTTGTTTCTGATGTCTGGCCAGTGATCGCGAGTTTCTGCTTGGGTGACAATGTCGAGATCGCCTCGCCCTCTATAGAACTGAAGGTCGAGGTGGCGTAATGGCTCAAGCCGTCCTCCGAAGCGGCTGCGAGTCTTGCGGACGCCTTTCGCTACAGCTCTGACTTTCCCATTGTTTTCGGTGATGACAGAAAGGATTCGGTCGGCTTCACCAAGTTTGTGGGTTCGTACGACGACGCCGCTGTCTCGGTAGTGCGCCATCATTCGCCCTTTTATCGATTGAGACCGCCGAAGCGGCGGTCGCGAGCTTGGTATTCAAGGATGGCGTCGTAAAGGTTGTTGCGGCGAAAGTCGGGCCACAGAGTTTCTGTGAACAAAAGTTCGCTGTAGGCAACTTGCCACAGCAAAAAGTTGGATAGCCGGTGCTCTCCTGAAGTTCTGATTAAGAGATCCACGTCAGGCATTGTTGGGTCGTAGAGGTAGCGCTCCAGGGTGCCTTCGTCGATGCGTTCCATTTCTACGCCATCAGCCGCCATTGTCTTGATGGCATCAATAATTTCGGCTCGCCCTCCGTAGTTGAATGCGATGGTCAATGTCATGGCGGTGTTGTGCTGAGTTAGCTCAGCGGCGTCGTCTTGTCGACGCGCCACACGTTTGGGTACCCGCCAATTTCTTCTTCCCGCAAATCGGATGCGGACACCCATTTCGTGTAGTTCGTGTGAGCGGCGAACAAGCAGAGCTTCGTTAAACCCCATGAGAAACTTGACTTCTTCAGGTGGACGTTTCCAATTTTCTGTGGAGAAAGCGAAAACGGTGAGCCATTTGATGCCTACTTCTTGAGCTCCTTCGATGGTGTCGAAAAGAGCTTCCTCGCCAGCGGCATGCCCTTCTGTTCTCGCCATATCTTGCGCTTGGGCCCAGCGTCCGTTGCCATCCATTACACATGCGACGTGTTGAGGAACACGCGACAGGTCTAGGGCAGCAGGAATCACACTCCGCACGTTAATCCGGTTCCTGGAAATCAAGTAGACGGTCTAATGACTCTGATTTCCTTTGCCAATCTTTGTCGACTTTGACCCGAAGCTCTAGGTGAATCCCTTCGCCTCCGTTTGCTAACTGCGTTCGGACGGCTATGCCTACTTGTTTGAGAACTTCACCTTTTCGGCCTATGACCATGCCTTTTTGTGACTCGCGTTCCACGAGAATTTCACATCTGATGCGAGGCCATTCCCATTCGGTTACTCGAGTCGCGATGCTGTAGGGCAATTCTTCGCGGAACTTGGAAAGTAACTGTTCGCGCACGAGTTCAGCGACGAACCAAGGTTCGGGTAAGTCAGTGATTTGATCTGACGGGAAATAAGCAGGTCCTTCGCTAAGGCAACCCTCAAGATGGTCAACGAGTGCCGGTAGTCCCTCTCCCGTAAGTCCTGATACAGGAAAATATGCTTCAGCTTCAAAGGTTGATGCTTCTGCGAGTTGCTGTATCACCACGTCATGGGAGGCACGATCACATTTCGTGAGTACCACGATCGAGTTTGGCGGCAACTTTTCGGCGATAAATCGGTCGCCTTTACCGATAGTGGCCGTTGCGTCGATGACAAGGCAAGCAACGTCTACGTCTGCGAGCGCGCCGTGCGCAGTTTCGTTGAGCCGTTCTCCAAGTGGTGTCACCGGTTTGTGAATGCCAGGTGTGTCTACGAAGACGATTTGGCTTCCGGGTCGATGGAGTACTCCCATCACTCGGAGTCGCGTCGTCTGGGGTTTGTCCGAAACGATGCTGACTTTGGTTCCCAGCAGTTTGTTGATCAGTGTGGATTTGCCGGCATTGGGGCGGCCAACAAGGGTGACAAACCCCGATTTCATTCCTGTGCCTTTCGTCGAGCGGCAATGATGTTTATTCGTCGGTTGTCAATTTCTTTTGCTGTCAACTCCCACCCGTTATGGACGATGGTTTCGTCGACTTCTGGAACATGACCAAGTAAACCAAAGACCAGGCCCCCGACCGTGTCCCAATCACCGTCACCCGTCGAAATTCCTGTGAGTTCCTCGAAATCATCTACGGGTAGTCGCCCTGAGAGAAGCAGCGTCCCGTCAGATTGCTCTTCAACTAATGACTCTTCACTATCGAATTCGTCAACAATTTCGCCAATGAGTTCCTCAAGAATGTCTTCGAGGCTTACTAATCCCGCCGTGCCCCCGTATTCGTCGACGACGATTGCGAGATGCGATTTAGATGCCTGCATTTCTCGCATGAGTTCGACCACTCTTTTCGACTCGGGCACAAATACCGCATTCCGGACAAGGGATCTGATCTTGGAATCCGTTGGACCTTCCAAGTGGGCTGCTAGGAGGTCTTTGGATAGCACCACGCCAAGGACATCGTCGGCTGTCTCGCCCACGACCGGGAGTCGCGTGAAGCCGCTATCAACGACGACGGCTAGTGCCTCTGCGACGCTGAGGTTTTGTTCGAGAGTCACCATGTCAGGTCGAGGCACCATGATTTCGCGAACAATCGTGTCACCTAATTCGATGATCGACCCAATGAGGTGAGCTTCGTCATCCTCAATGAGTCGTGCTTCAGCGGCTGCTTCGGCTAAAGCAACAAGCTCGTCTTCCACCACGAGGTCGAAGCTTTCGTCGCGTGCTCTTGGTCCGCAACGACGAGCGATCGCCGCAAGCGGTCGAGCGACTAACTGCAGCGGAGTCAACCGAGTGATCAGCCGGGCCGGCCGCGCGAACCACTTCGCCATTTCATCATTCGCCTCAATCGCCCATCGCCGAGGGATTGCTTCACCAAACAGAAACAAGACAACTGTCGCGATGATCGTTATTAACAGAGTTCGTCCAGCGGCTTGGCCTATCAAGATGGCCAAGGCAATCAATCCGACTTGGCAAACGACTCGCAGGACGGTGACTGGCGCTAGCAACACTTCCCGGTCCGCTATTAGTTCCGACAGTTGGAGATCGCCTTTACTTGCCTCGTCTAGGCCCGCCGCTCTCGCACGACCAAGGCGAACAAAGGTCACCTCAATGAGCCGCAAGGTGATTAATGCCACTAATAAGAAGACGACTAGCAGCGTCGCCACTGCCCCGCCCATTAACGACCCTCGTAACCAAAAGCTGCGAGATGTGTCAGCTCTGACGCCTGCATCATGTTGCGGTCTTCGTCATCGGCATGGTCCATTCCAAGGACGTGAAGTATTCCATGCACGACGAGTAGGTCGATTTCGTCGGTGATAGAGCCGTCGTGACCTGGGTAGGAATCTTTGTTTATTAAACAATTGGCTGCAGCGACATTTGGGCAGATAACAACGTCGCCAAGCAGGATAGGCATCGGTGCGGGAAAGTCTTGGTCCACGACGTGTTCATCGATGGGGAACGCCAACACATCCGTGGGACCTTCATGACCCATGTGTTTGGCGTTGAGGTCTGCCATGGCTTGTGACGACACAAACAAAACGGTGAGTGCCGCGCCTTCGGGTACACCTTCACTCGTCAGAACGCTCGCAGCAAGAGTTCGGTAGCGCTCTAGGTCAAGTTCGTGGCCGCTCTGTTGATCGGCTACCTGAACATCTGGTTGACCTAGGTTTCCTTTGGGCTTCGCAGCGGGCGCCCGATTCGATGGTTCAAGATGAGTCACGGAGACTGTTGAGCCCTGTCACGTTGCTCGTAGGCGTTCACGATGGCCTGCACTATGCGATGGCGGACAATGTCGCGACCGCCTAAGTGCACAAATGCGATGTCCTCTACA
The DNA here is from genome assembly GCA_002331465.1 of Candidatus Neomicrothrix sp. UBA2110. Classification (GTDB taxonomy): domain Bacteria; phylum Actinomycetota; class Acidimicrobiia; order Acidimicrobiales; family Poriferisodalaceae; genus UBA2110. The sequence continues at coordinate 8,831 of DCYM01000189.1, forward strand.
TCGTTGAGGGTGTTTGGAACATCGCGGAGTCCGCTCTTGCCTCCAGGGACGTCTATCTGTGTCACGTCGCCGGTTACTACGACTCTGGAACCGAAACCGATGCGGGTAAGAAACATTTTCATCTGTTCGGGGGTGGTGTTCTGAGCTTCGTCGAGAATGATGAAACTGTCGTTCAAGGTGCGTCCGCGCATGAACGCGAGTGGAGCAACCTCGACAGTATTTTTCTCGAAAAGCCTTCCGGCGGCTTCGGCATCGAACATGTCATGCAACGCGTCGTAGAGAGGTCGAAGATACGGGTCGACTTTGGCCATTAGATCGCCGGGCAAGAAACCTAAACGTTCGCCAGCTTCGACCGCCGGGCGGGTCAACACAATACGGCGCACTTGCTTCGCTAAGAGGGCCTCAACGGCGAGCGCTACCGCGAGCCAGGTCTTTCCTGTGCCTGCGGGTCCGATGGCGAAGGTGATGATGTTGTTGCGTACTGTCTCAACGTACGTTTTTTGTCCCGAGCTTTTCGCTCGAATAATTCGACCATTGGGTGCTTTCAGCACGTGGGTGGATAGCACTTCGCTCGGACGCTCGTCTGATTTCACCATGTCGATCATTCGCGTGACTTCTGCTTCGCCTAGGCGTTGACCGCCCTCGAGGATTTGCACTAATTCAGAGAAAACCTGGCCAACGACGGACGCCTCGGGTCCTTCAACGGTGATTTCGTTGCCGCGCACATGAATTACGGCGGTATCGAAGTGATTTTCGACAATGCGTAGGTGTTCGTCTCGCTGGCCGAGTACACCCACCATGAGGTGATTCCCGGGGACATGAATTTTGACTTGGGTGTCGCTCAAATCGGCTCCTGCGACTGCAACTCCTACAGGAGGCTAGCGCCGTGAGATGTCCTCGCGTAGCGGGTTTCTTGAACAGCGCACATGTGCGGCCGGTTTACTCTTCAGATAATTCACGAATTAGTCATTAATTGCATCGTTACTGCAGGTTTCGGCGCAAAAAATCGATTTGGAGTAGGAGCAGATTTTCTGCGACCTGTTCTTGTGACGTCATGTGGGTTACACCCGAAAGCGGCAGCACTTCGTGGGGGCGTCCAGCCGCTAACAACGCTGCGGAAAGTTGGAGAGTGTGGGCTGCTACAACGTTGTCGTCAGCAAGCCCATGTATGAGCAGCAGCGGCCGTTGGAGTTCTCCCGCGTCGACTAATAGCGAAGTGCGGCGATAGTTGTCCGGTTCTTCTGTCGGGTGACCTAAATAGCGTTCGGTGTAGTGGGTGTCGTAAAGCTCCCAATCAGTCACGGGGGCGCCTGCAATTGCTGCGTGAAAAATGTCGGGGCGTCGGATGACTGCCAGGGCAGCCAGATATCCGCCGAATGACCACCCGCGGATACCCACTCTTGTGAGATCAACTCTGTCGGGGTGACGTTCAGCGACTGACTGCAAAGCTTCGATTTGAGCTTCAAGAACTGGGTGGGCGAGGTCTCCCCGCACCGATCTTTCCCAGCCGTCACCCCTCCCCGGGGTTCCTGGGCCATCGGCGATAACTACGCAAAAGCCTTGGTCAGCAAACCATTGGGAGACCAGATACGCGTTGTGGGTCCGTAGGACCCGCTGCGCGTGAGGGCCGCCGTAGGGATCGAGGAGAACAGGGAGAGGTTCATCACAGCCATCGGTGGGGAACAAGACCGCAGTGTGAATACCCGATGATTCTGTTTGAAGGAGCTCTACTGCAGGAGTAACCATCGGCGTTGCTTGCCAAGACTCAATTCCCCACGTTTTTCCGCGGGCTTCGACTTCGACACGTGGGGAACTTTCAAGTGAGCTTTGTTCGATGATGGTGACGGATTTCGATGCGACCGCTTGGACAACGCCATTTCCGCTCGTCAAACATTCGTTTTGGTTGTCGCTATACGACCACAGATCAATAATCGTCGGGTCGATTGATGCTGTGTATAAAAGCCTGGCATCGTCAACATCTACCAGCGACCGTACCCATTGATCAGGTCCAGAAAGTGGTGTCCCGTCATGAAGGAGCGAACGAGTGTGGCCATTGTCTTCGATCGTGAGCCATCCCCCATTCCATTTTCTGGGGGTACCGGGAACAATTTCGACCCAATCGGGGTCGTCAAGGGCAAGCACTGGGTTTGTGTCACCACTGGATTCTTCTACTTCAAGCACCCACATGGATCGTTGGTCTCGGCTCTGAACGGTGACGGTAAGCGG
>DCYM01000122.1 GCA_002331465.1 Candidatus Neomicrothrix sp. UBA2110
GACATCTCATGGGGGTACTGTCTGATCCGTTTGTCAGCCTCGGGGATCCGCACCAGGTCGAACATTTCGCGGGCACGAGACATGGCTGCCTTGCGACTCAACCCCTCGTGGATACGCATTGACTCAGCGATCTGTTCACCAACGGGGTACACAGGGTTCAAGCTGGTGAGCGGCTCTTGGAAAATCATCGCGATCTGATTGCCACGGATGCCACGCATGGTGGCCTCATTTTGAGTCAACAGGTCGATTGTCGAACCGTCGGGCATCGTGAATTCAGCTTGGCCGCGTGTGATTTTGGCTCTGGTGCCCATTTCGATTAGCCGCATGATCGACAGTGCGGTTACTGACTTTCCTGATCCTGATTCGCCCACGACTCCGAGAGTCTCGCCGGGCTCAATGGTGAAGCTCACTGAGTCCACCGCGGTGAGGTCATCGAAGGTGACGGTTAGGTCGTTCAGCGCGAGGAGAGCCATTAGCGTCCCCGTAGTTTTGGGTTGAAGGCGTCTTGGAGGCCATCACCGATCAAGGCAATACTGAGCCCGGTGATGACGATGGCGATACCTGGGAAGGCGACCGTCCACCAGGCGGTGAGGGTGTAGTTCCTGTTCTTGCCCATTATTGACCCCCAGCTGATCGTGTTGATGTCCACCATGCCCAGGAAGGCCAGACCAGCATGGAAGAGAATGGCGATGACTACTAAAAGGGTGGCAGCTACCAAAAGGGGAGGCATGGCGTTGGGGAGGATCGTGCGGGTCATAATTCGCAGGTCGTTGGATCCGATAGCGCGGGAAGCCTTCACGAACTCCATTTCGCGGACTCTCAAGAACTCAGCTCGGGTGAGGCGAGCGGGTAACGCCCACAGTGTGAGGCCGATAGCAAGGGTTTCCTTCCATGTCCCTGGCCCCATGAGATAGATAAGAACTAACGAGAAGAGCAGGGATGGCATAGCTTGGAAGATTTCAGTGAAGCGCATCAGTAAAGCGTCGATCCAACCGCCGAAGTAACCGGCCAGGCTCCCCACGACTAAACCCAGACCCATGGCCATTGTCCCAGCGACCGCGGCGACGAAAAGTGTCGTCCGACCCCCAGTAATGACACCAGCGAGGATGTCTCGACCCAGATAGTCAGTTCCCAATAATGGGCCAGCGTCGTCACCGGGACCCAGGAATGGTCCAGCTGCCATCTTGTGGGCCTCTACGCCGTAGATGCCGGGCCCGAAAATAGTCACGAGTACGATGAAGGTGAATACCACTAATCCCGCGACCGCTGCCTTGTTCCGCAAGAACATGCGGAAGGCACCACGACCCCCAGTTTCCGTGGATGAGTCGATGGCGATTCCGAGGTCGGTCATCGGGACCCTCCGACACGTATTCGAGGGTCAATGAACCGGTACACAAGGTCTGTTAGCAGGTTGGCGATAATTACCATGGCCGCTGAGAAGATCACGATGCCGACAACCATGGGGCTGTCACGGCGGAAAATCGAGGTGATCATTAGTCGACCGATCCCAGGCCAGGCGAACACGAACTCGACAAGTAAAGCGCCCGAGAGCAGGTTGCCGATTTGTAAACCCGCAGCGGTGACTACGGGGATGATCCCGTTACGTAGGGCGTGTTTGTACACCACGACTCGCTCGTGGGCCCCCTTGGCCCGGGCGGTCCGGATGTAGTCGGATTCCAGTACTTCGAGCATGGACGCCCGAGCTAGCCGGGAGTAGATGGCCAGGTAGATGATGCCAAGGCTGATTGCCGGTAGGACGAGATGCTGGAGCGTGTCGATGGTTTCACCGAACCAGCCACCTTCGTAACGGACGTCCTCGATGCCCCCCACTGGCAGAATGCCCCATTTCGCGGCGAACACGACAATGAACATGAGCGCTAACCAAAACACGGGGGTGGCGAATCCGACGAGACTCATCACGGTTACGCCGTGAGAGGCGGGGCTTTCAGGCCGCCGAGCGGTGAACACTCCGAGAGCTACGCCGATGGTCACTGAAAAAAGGAGCGCAGCGCCGGCCAGCAACACCGTCGCCACGAGTCGTTCCAAGATGAGGCCGAGGACCGGCTGACTGAAGTATGTGGACTCACCGAGGTCTAGTTGGGCGACGTTGCCTACATAGGTTCCGAGCTGGACGAGCAGTGGCTGATCTAGCCCATAGTCAGCCCGTATTTTGGCCAAGAATTCGGCGTCACCGACTCCTTGTTCCCCGGCGAGGTACAGCGCAGCGTCGCCCGGAGCGATCTGGATCAGGAGGAACACTATGACCACTACTGCCAGTAGCAAGCCAATTGCCTGTCCTAATCTGATCCCGATGCTCCGGGCGAGAGCTATCACACTCGTCTTTCTTTGGTCTAATTACCGGTTGTTGAGTTGGTTCTTACTTGTCCAGCCAAATGTTTTCCATGCCCGAAAGTGGCCCCCAGGCCCCGTCCGGCTGGTCCCTTACGTACAGCTGGTTGGCTCCGAAGATCGGCAGAGCGTTGATGCCGTAGAACGGCAACTCAATCGCTGTGATCACCTGGAACTCGTCGTAAAGCGCTTTCCGTTTTGCGACGTCTGGTTCTGCCGCCGCGGCGTACAGCAACTCGTCGACCTTCTCATTGCAATAGGCCGAGTTGTTGACGAACACACCAGGTCTAATGTTGGCGCACACGTAAGCTCGCTGGACGCCTATGACCGGGTCACCCCAGTTGAAGTAAGCGTTCATCGTCATGTGCCAGGCATCAGGTCCCCCGAAGAAGATCCCAGCCCAAGACGGCAGATCGGCGGCTTGGACGACCTCCACGTTGATACCAACTTCGTCAAGAGCCAGAGCAATGTATTCAGCAACGTTGCGCTGCTGCTCGTTCGGACCCGGAATATAGTTGATCCTCAAATCCAGGCCATCCCCGTAGCCGGCGTCGTACAGCAACGAACGTGCCTTGTCCAGGTCAACGTCGTAGCGTTCCACGTTTTCGTTATAGAACGGACTTGATGGATGGATGCCGCCCAGTAGCTCCATGGTCTGCCCCTGGTGCAAGGTGTTAATCACGTAGTCGCGGTCAATGGTGTACGCGATGGCCTGCCGCACCCGAAGGTCGCTCATGATGCTGTTGGCCATGTTGAACTGCAAGTGGTTCAACGAGCCGACGCCTCCCAGAAGGTCGGGAATAGCGACCAGGTCGGGGTTGTTACTTACCTTTTCGGCGTTAATAACGCTCGCGTACCCACCTGAATCATATTCTCCGCTTTCCAACCCCAACATCGTCGCGTCTTCGTCGGGGACGATCACGTAGATGATCTTGTCCAGGTAGGGACGATCGGGGATAAAGAAGTGTTCATAACGTTCCAGCACGATCTTTTGTGTGTTCTCGTACTCGGTTAGACGGAATGGACCCGAGCCAATTGCGCCCGCCACGTTGTTCGGGTGACCCCTCATTTCGTTAATGGGGGTGCCGTCATCCATGATGTGTTTCGGCATGACCGGCATCATCACATCGGACGTGGCGATCCACAGCGCCGGGTGCGGGGTGGCAAGATGCAGCACCACTGTGTGCTTATCAGGTGTCTCGATTGACTCGAGCGGACCCCACATCCCGGTGAAGGGATGATTTGCCTGGATCACTTCGATCGAGAACTTCACATCGGCTGATGTGATCGAGTAACCATCATGGAAGGTTGCGTCCTTTACCAGGTGGAAGGTGATGGTCAAGCTGTCGTCGGAAACCTCCCAGGATTCAGCCAGGTATGGCTGGGGTTCCCAGTTGCTATCCAGATGCGTTAGCGATGCGAAGATTTTCGAACTTGGCTGCGCAATCCCGATGCCGGAGTTGACACCGTGGTTAACATTCGCGCCCACTTGGGTGGTCGCAATAACCAATGTCCCGCCGTGCTTGGGTTGTGGTGGGGGAGGCGTCGTCTCTTCGGTGGCTTCTTCGGCTGCGTCTTCTTCAGCTGCCTCTTCTTCGGTAGCGTCTTCTTCAGCTGCCGGCTCATCATCGCTTGCCGCCGACGCCGAAGCGGTGCTTGACCCGCTATCGCTGCTGTCGGAGTCACTGCTACCACATGCCGCTGCAAATAACGACAGCACTGCGAATAGCGAGAGCACCTTGATCCATCGCTTTAACATTTTGTTTTCCCCTCGATCCCTCGGTGTTGAGGGTGTATCGAGGGAAGACTAGCGCTTCAAATGAGGGTTCAGATCAAAACGTGGTGTTCCATCCACCAGAGGCCTCAATGGAACTGCATTCGGGGATAATGTCCTGGCCGACGCGGCCGATTTGTTCGTGGATTTCTTCAACTTCACCCGATGGACAATCCATCTTCGCGACCACCAAGGAATAGCCTGCTTGCGCAAATCTCTGGAGGTCCTCTAAGACCTGTTCTGGGGTACCGGTACAGATCTTCCTCGGAGTTTGGTGGGCGAGGGCATCATTAGGGTCAGTGATCCTGAGCGTTGTCGCTGCCATCATTATGAAATCGGAGGAGGATTTCCCTGCCAACTCCAGGTCCTCTTTGATTATCGTCTGCAGGTCGGAATGGCGGTTCGGATCCGCGAACGGGTCGAGGAATACTGGGTAGAAGCCATCGCAATGGGCAGCTGCTCTGTGTGCGCCGAGTGGGGATACTCCACCATAAATAATGGGGGGTCGCGGCTTCTGCAAGGGCTTGGGGTCCATGGAAATGTCATCGAAAGCGTAGTAATCGCCGTCGAACGACACGAAGTCATCTGACCAACTTCGCTTGTAAATTTCGATGCACTCAACTGTTCGTTTCCCGCGCTCGGCAAAGTTCACTCCGAGGGCAGAAAATTCTTCAGCCATCCAGCCCGCGCCTACCCCGAAAAGAAGCCGTCCCCCAGATAGAACATCCACAGTCGCGAATTGGCGGGCGTCGCTCAATGGCGCACGGTAGGGAGCTACAAGCACGCTTGTACCCAGTTTGATGTCGGTTGTACCCGAAGCGACAGCTCCCATTACTACTGCAGCGTCAAGCATTTCATGCCGCGGCGAGTAAGTGCGAGTTCCAGTCTGATTGGCGATATGTGCACTGCGTGTTTCTGAGGGCATACATACGTGGTCAGGGAACCAAATCGAGTGAAAGCCGCTTCGTTCAGCGCTCTGTGCCACCGCCACGGGTTGCATCGTCGCTCCGGGGATACTTCGTGTGTAGTTATTCACGTCGTCTCGGAAACCGACGCCGTGGGTATTCGCGTACAAGCCAATCTGCATAAGTCCTGCGCTTTCAAATATTGATGCAATTATGGTCGCAATAGTCTTTTCGGGGGTTGGTCTTGAACCGAGCTTCCGCTACATAAAGGAGTTGTGCCTTGTCTGATCTCGAAACTCGACTTCGTCGACTTGAAGATATTGAAGAAATTAAACAACTGAAGGCCAAGTATTGCCGCTTCTGCGATGAAGGGTACGACCCGGACGGCATTGCCGGTTTGTTCACTGAAGATGGTGTCTGGGATGGCGGCCGCACCTTCGGGGTAGCTGAAGGGCGCGAGGCGATTCGGAAACATTTCAAAGGTGCCGGAGACAGAATTTCGATAGCGCGGCATCAGGTAATGAATCCAATAATTGAAGTTGACAATGATTCAGCAACAGGCCACTGGTTGTTGTTCCAGCCATGTACCGATGCCGCTAGCGGCCAGGCTCTTTGGCTGGCCGCCACATACAACGATCGATACGACAAGGTGGGCGATCGGTGGCTTATTAGCCACCTCAGTATCGAAGTGGCATTCTTCTCGCCATTCGAAAAAGGTTGGGCGGAACAGCGATTCCTAGATGGACGGGAGCCGTAGCTTTGGAGTAGCGAGCCGTCGAGTGGGCTTCTGTTTAGGTCTAGCTAGTGGCCGACCCCGCATTCAGTGGTGACTTTGACAAGCTGAACACTCCAGCGAACGCGCCAGAGTTGGAATCGGGGAGTTCCTCCCGGGTGAGGGGCACCGCAATTTCACTGACTTTTGGCCCTATTTCTTGCGCCACAGGTGTCAATGCTTCGAGATCGAAGCCGTATACGTTGGCCGCTACACCGGCAAAGAGTTGCCTGCACTTTTCTTCGGGCACATCAGAAAACGTTGAGCGAAGAGCTTCTAGCGAATAAGGAGTAGTCCCCTCTTCATGAGGAAAATCTGATCCCCACATGATTCGATCGACTCCAACTGCATCAATGTATTTAGCCTCTGG
>DCYM01000037.1 GCA_002331465.1 Candidatus Neomicrothrix sp. UBA2110
GGCTCCAGTCACCATTGCGGGGGCCGTGGTTCTACAAAACGCCGAAGCGCTCGCTGGCATTGCATACACGCAAGTAGTGCGTGCCGGCTCACCGGTGGCTTACGGTGGATTCACCTCCAACGTGGATATGAGGTCGGGCAGCCCAGCTTTTGGAACACCTGAATATTGGAAAGCATGCCTTCTAGGTGGTCAGCTGGCCCGCCGCTACGGTCTCCCGTACCGGTCCTCGAATGTCAACGCGTCCAACAGCGTTGACGCCCAATCGGCATACGAAAGCACGATCGCAATCTGGGGCGCAGTGATGGGCGGCGTGAACTTGCTACTACACGGAGCAGGTTGGCTCGAGGGAGGATTGTTGACCTCATACGAAAAGTTCGTGATCGACGCCGATCTCTTGAACATGGTTACTGAAATGTTGCGCCCGATCACGGTCGACGATGCCGCCTTGGCAGTTGACGCAATCGCTGAAGTGGGGCCAGGAGGTCATTTCTTCGGCTCGTCTCATACACAAGAACGTTACGCTTCGGAACATTTTCAACCCATGGTTTCAGCGTGGAGTAACTACGAAACTTGGGACGAAAATGGTCGTCTGGAAGCACACCAGCGAGCCGAACGTCTGGCACACCAGATAATCGCCGCCCACGAGGAACCTCCGATGCCTGAAAATCGTTTGGCTGAGCTCAACGAGTTTCTAGAGCGGCGAGTAAGGGAGGGTGGAGTTGAAACTGACTTCTGATCAAGGAAACCGACATTTATGGTAGATCTTCCTCGCGAAACGCAAGTCGTTGTAATCGGTGGCGGTGTTGTGGGAGCCAGCGTGCTGTACCACTTAACAAAAGCCGGATGGACCGATGTGGTGCTACTTGAGCGAACAGAACTGACCGCGGGGTCGACGTGGCACTCAGCGGGCGGAATGCACACGCTCAACGGAGACCCCAACGTCGCAAAGCTCCAGCAGTACACCATCGAGTTGTACAAGGAAATTGAAGAAGTCTCAGGCCAAGACTGTGGCATTACGATCACTGGCGGAATCATGCTCGCCGACGACGAACGGCGAATGGATTGGTTACGCAACGCTCACGCTCGCGGGCGTTATTTGGGAATGGAAACCGAGCTCTTATCGGTGACAGAAGCGAAAGAGCTACTGCCCATCTTTGATGAGAAATATTTTGTTGGAGCGATGTACGACGCTCACGAAGGACACGTCGATCCCTCTGGCGTGACGCATGCCTTCGCGAAGGCAGCCCGCGATAACGGTGCGCAGGTCCATCGCGACACGTGGGTGCGAGCTCTCGACCGGGACTCTGACGGCATTTGGCAAGTCCACACGATTCGAACCAGCACCGGTGAAGACCTGGGAACAATTTCATGTGAACACGTGGTCAACGCTGGTGGGTTATGGGCACGCGAAGTCGGGCGGATGGTCGGAATCGATCTACCTGTGCTGGCGATGGAACACACTTATATTCTTACCGAAGACCTCCCCGAAGTCGCGGCGTATAACGAAGCAACCGGCCACCAAGTTCTTCACAGCATTGACTTCGGTGGCGAAATCTACATGCGTCAAGAAGGCGGCGGGCTTCTTCTCGGCACGTACGAACACGATGGTCGTCCCTGGTCGCCCCAGCAAACGCCATGGGACTTCGGGATGCAACTTCTCGCACCCGATCTTGATCACATAGCAGCAAACCTCGACGTGGGATTCGCTCATTTTCCGATATTCGCTGAGGCCGGTTTGCGGCAGGTGGTTAATGGTCCTTTTACTTTTTCGCCGGATGGGAATCCACTTCTTGGACCTGTGCGCGGACTTCCTGGGTACTGGTGTGCTTGCGCTGTGATGGCTGGGCTATCCCAGGGAGGTGGGGTGGGGTTAGCGTTAGCTAATTGGATGACGAGTGGTGACCCAGGGTTTGACATTTGGGGCATGGATGTCAGCCGGTACGGTGATTTCGCGACCTCTTCGTTCACCAAGGCCAAGGTAAAGGAGAATTATGGTCGGCGATTTCGGATCACGTACCCGAACGAATTCCTCCCTGTGGCGCGGCCTTTACAAACCACAGCAGCCCACGACCGCTGGGTCGAACAAAATGCCGTGTGGGGAAACTCATTCGGCCTTGAAACACCTCGATGGTTTCAAGAGAAAGATTCGCTGCCAGTTGAGGAACTCACATGGTACCGCTCGAACTCGTGGGATTCCGTTGCTAGAGAAAGCGGTGCCGTTCGAAACGGAGTCGGCGTGGTTGAGACGTCAGGGTTTGCGAAATTCGAATTCGGAGGGCCTGGAGCCCGTGGTTTCCTTGCATGGATTCTTGCGGGTCGCATCCCACAACACGGTCGCCTGTCGCTCACTCCGATGGTCAATGTGAATGGCGGGCTGATAGGGGATTTAACCGTTGGGTGCCTTGCTCCGGCTATTGGTCAACCAGAAGGACCGCTAGACACGGTCGTGGGTGGCGCCACGTCCAACACGGAAGTTTCGGAGCGATTTTTTGTGTTCGGTTCGGGCATCGCCGAACGGTATTACGAACGTTATTTCGACGCGATGCTTGCCGCGTGGGCGGGTGATGAGGCTTGGTATCGCACATGTGGCTACGAACTCGCTGGTTTATCAATAGCTGGTCCTAAAAGCCGACAATTACTGGAGCGTTGCGTCACTGTTGACGTTTCCAATGATTCGTTTCCGTTCATGAAGTTCCAGAGATTAGAGGTGGGACTAGCCCCAACTATTGCGGGCAGACTCACCTTTACTGGTGACCTTGGCTACGAATTCTGGGTGCCTTCGAGTTACCAGCGTTACTTGTTTGACTTACTGATGGAGAATGGGCGTGACCTCGGAATTCAACCCTTTGGGGCCGATGCCTTAGAAAGCCTTCGCCTCGAAAAAAGCTTTGGTTCGTGGGCTCGCGAATACCGCCCCATCTACGATCCCTTTGAGGCGGGCCTGGACCGCTTTATCGACTTAAATCGTGTCTTCGTTGGAGCCGCGGCGCTGTCAACGATTAACGCCCGCGAGTCGCGGAAATCCCTGCGCACTTGGGTGGTCAATGTTCCCGAAGGGCCCGAGGCAGCTGATGTCGTCGGTGACGAACCGATTTGGTACGAGAGTGAAGTGGTTGGCTGGGTGACGTCAGGGGGTTACGCCCATCATTCAGGTCAATCGGTGGCATTGGGCTACATTCCCACCGAATTATCATCTCTTTCGGAGGGTTGGTACATCGAAATTCTTGGCGTGATGCGAACCGCCGTCATGCTCATGGAGCCGCTGTTCGACCCCCTCGGCGAACGTATGAGGAGTTGAGATGTCAGAAACAAAAGCCGAGCGGATGCGAGGTGCACTCTCGCGCCACGCCGCCTCACAAACGATTCAGCGGATAGGGGATGGTTCACAAGAATTCAAAGCCGCAGCAAACGAAGGCCACCATCTCAACATCGGTCCAGGTGAGCCGTGCATCTCGGAATGGTCAGCGGCGGGGTTAGCGCTACCCGACTTACCAGCGATGCGTCAGTACCGTCTCGACAGACTCGTCGAACAGCTCAAAAAGTTCGACTATGGCGGAATCCTCTTATTTGATCCGCTCAATGTGAGATATGCCACCGATACCACCAACATGCAGTTGTGGGTGATGCACAACGGCGCCAGATATGCCTATGTGTCAACTGACGGACACGTAATTGTTTGGGATTACACGAATACCGAATTCTTGAATGGCCACAGTCATGTTGTTGACGAGGTAAGACCGGCGGTCGGTGTTAGCTATTTTTTTTGTGGGTCGAGGTATCAAGCAATTGCCACCAGATGGGCGGATGAAATCGCATCGGTGGTGAAACACCACCAAAGAGGGAATTCTCGCCTCGCTGTCGACATGCTCCACGGACCAGGGCACCAACTCCTCGCTCAGTTAGGAATTGAGGTGGGGTTTGGGTACGAGGTGATGGAGGAAGCACGTCGCATCAAAGGAACCGAGGAGATCAAAGCAATGCGTTGCGCCGTACACGCCTGCGAAATGAGCATGAAAGATATGAGAGACGCCATACACCCGGGAATGACTGAACGCGACGTCTGGTCGGTGCTCCACGCGGGAAACATTCGACGGGCCGGTGAGTGGATCGAGACTCAACTGTTGGCATCGGGGCCTAGAACTAACCCATGGATGCAGGAGGCCAGTAGTCGACCCATCGTAAAGGGCGATCTGCTCGCCTACGACACTGACTTAGTTGGTGCCTACGGAATGATGTGCGATATCTCACGCACACTCATCGTGGGCGACACCCAACCCAACCCAAAACAATCGGACCTTCATTCGATAGCGAGTGAGGTGATCGAAAACAACTTCGCATTGCTGACCCCAGGTCGATCATTCCGGGAGTTGACGTATGACGCGATGCTCCCGGATCCAGCTTCCTACAGGCATTATTCGTGTCTTTTTCACGGTGTCGGTCAATGCGATGAATTCCCGATCATCGTGATGCCAGACGTATGGGCCGACTTTGGTTGCGAAGGGACCCTCGAGGCAGGAATGGTGTTGACGGTTGAGTCATTTGTGGGCCGACGAGATGGAGGCGAGGGTGTAAAACTCGAGATACAGGCCCTTGTCACTGAGCATGGTCCTGAACGGCTCGATTTTTCCTCCCTGGAATTATCGGGCTAACGGCACGCCACGTGCTCTACGAATAGTTCCATCGTACGCATTGCTTCATGTCCGGATATATCTCCCCACGCAGGACTGATCGTTACATGTTCAATTCCGGATTCGGCAAGAAATCGGTCAAAGTAATCGCGAACACGGCTTGGAGATCCAGCAATTAGAGATTCGGTTGCATGGGCCTTTTGCACGTCGCCTAGGAAACTGGGAACCAGAGACGGAGGCCACAAGTCATATTTGTGCATTAACTTTGTGAGATTTTTATCGAAACGACCCCACGCCCGCTCCCCGATGGCGATCGCCTCTTCATCGGTCGGGGCAACGACAACCCGGCGCAACGTCGAAAGCAACGGAGTGTGCCCTCCGGCTCCCCCACCGGTGACTTCTTGTCGATAGGCGTCTGCCTGTTTCGCGACGAGTGCAATCGGGCCGGGAAGAATAGTGCTTACACCCAGCTGGGCGGCAGTACTTAACGTTCCGGGCCGCCACAGAGGTGGATGAGGTTCTTGATACGGGCCAATTTCTAAAGGCCGTTCAGTCGCGGAATAATATTTGCCGTTGTAACTGAACAGCCCGCCGAGCCCTCCCTCCGCAACACATCGCATTGCTGACAGTACATAATCCAAGATCTCATCGGTTTGTGCCGCTGCCTCTTCGTTTGGAACACCCCACAGCATCTGTTCGGCCGGACTTATTCCTTTGCCAAAGCCAATTTCGAGACGCCCGTTGCTCAAATGGTCGAGCATGCACAGTTCCTCATATAGGCGCATGGGGTCATAGAACGGCAGCAAATGGACCAAAGAAGCGACCCGAATATGGTTCGTTCGTTGAATTACTGCGCTAAGGAAAACGTTGATACTGGGAGCAATATCTAGTGGTACGTGGTGGTGTTCTGATTTGAACCAATGGGTGAACCCCGCTTCGTCCGCCCGCTCCGCCAGCGACAAGTGATTCTGGTAAGAATCACTGACTGATGTCGATGCGTCGTTCTCAAGCTGATCGAATAACGCATAACTGAGCGTTGCGGTCATTCCAGTAACTCCGGTAACAC
>DCYM01000080.1 GCA_002331465.1 Candidatus Neomicrothrix sp. UBA2110
CAGGGTATTGCACGCGTCGCCTTGACGCCCGCGACCCGAGTAATACTCGACATCTAACTGCGCTACTGAGGTCATCTCGTGGCATCCTTGAGCCCCGTGAACGAGTCGTCTCTAAGTCCCGGTAGTGAAGCAGAGGATTCCTCGCCCGCGTTTCGATACGACGCTTCGTTAGCTGATCAGATTGAAGTTGAATGGCAGCGCAGATGGCTGGACGAGGGAACGTATCAAGCGGCTAACCCATCAGGACCGCTCTCCGGCCTAGAAGCTGACGCCCGCCCGAAGCTGTTTGTGATGGATATGTTTCCGTACCCGTCCGGTTCAGGGCTGCACGTCGGTCATCCGCTCGGTTACATCGGCACGGATGTTTTTGCGCGCTACAAGAGAATGGTTGGCTACAACGTCCTACATACGATGGGATATGACGCTTTTGGGTTGCCAGCAGAAGAGCATGCACGCCAGACAGGGGAGCATCCCCGGTCTAATACCGAGAACAACATTGCCAACATGCAACGTCAGCTTGACCGCCTGGGGTTGGGTCACGATAAGAGGCGATCAATTGCGACAACAGATGTTTCCTACTACCGCTGGACGCAATGGATCTTCCTTCAAATCTTCCAGAGTTGGTACGACACCGAGGTCGACCGTGCTCGCCCTATATCGGAACTAGAGGATTTACTTTTATCGGGTGCTCGTGCCACCTCAGATGGCCGGCCATGGGCGGAAATGGGTGAAACAGAGAAACGACGGGAGTTAGACCACTGGCGTCTTGCATATCTTGGCGACGCGCCTGTGAACTGGTGTCCTGCTCTTGGAACGGTTTTAGCTAACGAGGAAGTGACATCGGAAGGACGCAGCGAACGCGGTAACCACCCTGTGTTTCGTCGACCGATGAGGCAATGGATGATGCGAATTACCGCATATGCCGATCGATTACTTGAGGATCTGGAACGTCTCGATTGGACCGATTCCATTAAGACGATGCAAAGAAATTGGATCGGGCGCTCCGAGGGGGCGCAAATTGGTTTTGAAACATCGTCGGGATCAAAGATCGAAGTCTTTACCACTCGGCCAGATACGTTGTTCGGGACTACAGCGATGGTGTTGGCCCCAGAACATCCTTTGGTGGATGCCCTTACGGCGACAACTTGGCCTGAAGATACGCCACGTCTCTGGAGAGGGAACGCTGAAACACCCGGCGAAGCCGTAGAGAATTACCGTCGAAAAGTATCTGAGTTGACGGATTTGGAGCGGCAAGAAAACCAGGAGAAAACTGGTGTCTACATTGGCGCACACTGCGCTGTCCCAGTTAACGGGCACCGGGTCCCAATATTTATTGCTGATTACGTGTTAATGGGATACGGGACGGGTGCAGTGATGAGTGTGCCCGGCGAAGATCAGAGAGACTGGGAATTCGCAAAAGCGTTCGAAATAGAAATCATCCGAACTGTTGAACCCCCGTCGACTTTTGAAGGGGACGCGTATGTCGGTGATGGCGCTGCTATTAACAGTGGTTTCTTAAATGGCCTGAATATTGATGATGCGAAACGAGCGATCATTGACTGGTTGGAACGCGAGGGGCACGGATCAAGAACAGTCACCTATAAGTTACGTGATTGGCTTTTTTCTCGACAACGTTATTGGGGTGAACCTTTCCCAATCATTTACGACGACACTGGGCTTGCGTTAGCTGTTCCTGAGAACCAACTGCCTGTCGAACTCCCGGAACTAATCGACTGGGCTCCACGAGCATTAGATGAGGAGTCGGATCCGGAACCGCCGCTCGGCCGGGCTACTGATTGGGCGGTAGCGACTTACGACCTCGGCGACGGAGAACTCCCCTATAAACGCGAACTCAATACGATGCCGCAGTGGGCTGGTTCCTGCTGGTACTACCTGAGATATTTGGACCCGAGTAACGAAGAACGGTTCGTTGACCCGATGGTTGAGAGATATTGGATGACTGATTCCGACGGGGGAGTTGGTGGAGTTGACCTGTACGTGGGCGGAGTGGAACACGCTGTGCTTCATCTCCTATACGCCCGATTCTGGCACAAGGTTCTTTTCGACCTAGGGCACGTGTCGGGTCCAGAACCTTTTCAACGGCTTTACAACCAGGGTTATATCCAAGCGGCCGCCTATCAAGACCAAAGAGGTATCTACGTCGACGCGGAAGACGTCGTTGAATCAGGGGGCGAGTACTTTTACCAAGAATCTCCGGTGAAGCGAACTTTTGGCAAGATGGGTAAGTCGCTGAAGAACTCAGTCACACCGGATGACATGTACTCAGCCTATGGTGCCGACACACTGCGTCTCTATGAGATGTTCATGGGTCCGCTTGACCAAGATCGCCCATGGGAAACCAAGTCGGTCATCGGCTCGCACAGGCTTCTTCAGCGTGTGTGGCGAAACCTCATTGATGAAAGTACCGGCGCCGTAACAGTTGTTGATACCGCTCCTTCGGACTCCCTCAAAAGAATGTTGCATCGAACTATTGCGGCGGTCGGGGAAGCTATGGAGGGTCTTCGGTTTAATTCGGCCATTGCGCGTATAACCGAGTTGAATAACGAGTTGAGTCGACGTGCTGAGCCTGTGTCGCTCGAAGTTGCCCAAGCCCTTGTTCTAATGCTCGGACCGTTGGTGCCCCACATAGCGGAAGAACTCTGGAAGCGTTTAGGGAACTCGAATTCGATAGTCCACGAACAATTTCCTGCGGCGCAGCCTGATTTTTTGGTTGACGAATCGGTCGAGCTTCCGGTTCAGGTCAATGGCAAGGTGCGCAGTCGAATAGTTGTGGAGAGCGGCCTTGAGGAGGAAGCTTTACGAGGAGCAGCTCTGGCCGATCCGCGAATAGAAGAGCTACTTCGGGGCAAAGAAATCCGCAAAGTCATAGTGATTCGAGACAGGCTTGTGAACATAGTTGCTAGCTAACTGAGATTCCGTAAGGGGCGACCTCCAGAATTTTGCTGTGCCCGGACTTAGGAAAGGACATTGATACCGCCTGGGTGAGATCGCGCTCTACGAATGCAGCGACGCTGGGACCTGAGCCGCTCAACCAAGCTGCGGCTGCGCCGTGCTCGAGCGCAGAAGTGATGGCTTTCGCTGATTCCGGCGCGTCAGCGAGTCGTGTTGGTTGATGCAAATCGTCGCGGCAGGCAGCGCGCATAGCATCGAAATCACCGGTAGCGATCGCAGCAACTAGCACGGAACTTCTTCCAACGGCATTCACGGCCGCATCGAACGAGATAGACGAGGGCAGACGATTTCTAGAGACGTTGGTTGAAGTTTTGCTGTCTGGAACCCAGATCACAATGCTTAGATCGGCGGGACAATGAAGGCGCACGACTGAGCGGTTGTTTGTGGCAGTGATACTGCCGTAGATCGACGCTGCAACATTGTCGTAGTGGCCCTCGAGGGTCCCGGCTTCGATCAACAACTTTGGGTATTGAATAGCGCCGGACTGTTGGAGAGAAGCTGCGGCGAGTCCGGCTACCCGAGCTGCTCCAGAAAACCCGAGGCCTTTTCCGGGTGGGATTTGGGTTTCTGCAAAAAGCGGCCCTAAACCCCCAGCATCCCTAAACGCAGTCGTGGCCGGATGGCGGTGATCGAGCTCGGTTGCGGGTTTCTGAGGCTCCCCTATGTCCAGATGAAACGGGAGATCGATAGCCACTCCGAGGCAGTCGAAGCCCGGCCCAATATTCGCCGAGGAAGCAGGAACAGTCACGCGCACTCAACGCAGCGTACAGTCGTGCCGTTGGCTGCGGACGCGGCCAGGGGAGTGTGATCACTGTGACGCATGGAGGAAAGTTGGCGGCGAAGGCCCTGAAAGCCGCCGGAGTGGATTGTGTGTTCACTCTTTCGGGTGGCCATGTGATGGCGATATACGACGGCTGCCTGGACGAGAACATCGAAGTTGTTGATGTGCGTCACGAACAAGCCGCTGTCCATGCCGCCGATGCATGGGCTCGACTACATCCGGGAAAGGTAGGCGTTGCCATCTTGACCGCGGGACCCGGTGTGACTGACGGAGCAACAGGTGTCGCAAACGCCTGGCGAGCCAACTCGCCGATCCTTGTGATAGGTGGGCAAGGCCCATTTCGACATACGCGCAGAGGTTCATTACAAGAAATGGATCATGTTTCATTTATGAAGCCGATCTCGAAATGGGCTGATGCGTGTTACCAAACTTCGCGCATTGCTGAATACATCGAATCCGGCATACGTTCAGCGCTGAGCGGTGTTCCAGGACCAGCATTCTTGGAAATTCCCATGGATGTTCTCGGGGGCAAGGTCGATCTCGCGGAAATCACCGTTCCTGAGTTCAGAGATTACCGAGTTGCCTCTGTCGCACCCGCAGGACTCATCTCAGCAGCGATCGACCTCGTCGCTCAGGCTGAACGACCGATGGTGATGGCGGGAACTTCGCTTAAGTGGAGTGAAGGTGGTGACCAACTTGCCGAGTTCCTTGACATTACTGGGATTCCTTGTTTCGTTAACGGAATGGCACGAGGCGAAATTTCGTGGGACCACCCATCGTTCTTGTCTCTAACCAGAAAAGAAGCCCTTGAGAAAGCGGATCTGGTGATCCTCGCTGGCACTCCTCTGGACTTTCGCATGAAATTTGGGCGTTCCATTCCCGCTTCAGCATCCATCGTGCAAATGGATATGGAAGAAACGTTGATCGGTAACAACCGTGCCGTCGATATAGGTCTCACCGGTAATCTCGGCTTGAACTTCGAATCGATGTGCCTTGATGTAAAAGAACGCGACGTCACTATTGATGTCTTTTCGTATCGCGATCAGTTGCGCGAAAGAGAAGAAGAACTTGACGCCGAGCGGCGCTCTCGAATGGACAGTGAAGAGGTGCCGATTGATCCCCTTCGTTTGTGCAAAGAAATCGCAAATGCGGTCACAGATGACATGATTGTGATTGGCGATGGGGGAGATATCGTCGCGCAGGCGTCAAAGGTCATCAACGTTCCGCGAGAAGGAGCGTGGATGGATCCTGGCCCTCTGGGGACTCTTGGAGTCGGCATGCCCTTTGCGTTAGCGGCTCAGAAGGCGCACCCAGATAAGCGTGTGCTCATTGTGTATGGGGATGGATCCTTTGGGCTTAACGGATTCGAATACGACACTGCGGTGCGTTT
>DCYM01000167.1 GCA_002331465.1 Candidatus Neomicrothrix sp. UBA2110
AACTGCCTCTTCGCTGCGCTACCTCCGTCTAGCGATCGGTCTCGTGTTGTTTGGTGTTGGACTTGGCTTAGTGGTCCTGGGCGATTTTGGTCTACCACCCTGGGATATTTTTCATCAGGGACTTGCCGAACAAACGTCCCTCACCATCGGCATAGCCATGATTGTTGTTGGCGCCGCATTACTGATTGCGTTGGTCGTCCTCAAAGAACCCATGGGTGTAGGGACGTTGGCCAACGTGTTCGTCATCGGATTGGTTGTCGATGCCACGGTGAGTATTGGAAATGCTCCAACAAATTCGCTCATCCGAATGTTGTGCACTCTTCTCGGACCGATCGTCGTCGCGATCGGTTCCGGCTTTTACATCGGAGCGCGACTTGGGCCAGGGCCGCGGGATGGGCTCATGACGGCGCTAGATCGTCGCGGGATCGCGATATGGAAAGCTCGCACTCTTATTGAGGGAGCCGCCTTAGCCTGCGGACTGGCAATGGGGGGAACTGTTGGTTGGGGCACATTGTGGTTTGTTGTCTCTATCGGTCCCACGGTGCAGTTCTTTTTGCGTCTGCTCGATACTGCCGCCCACAACGGCACTACTGAGTGATCAATTAGTCCAAATCGAAAAATTTCAGTTCGTTAGTCTGTAAATATGGGTTGAAAGGCCGACGAAGGTAACGCATCGGACCAATTTTCCGACTCGAACAACGTTGACGCTAAGCGCCCTAATTCGTCACTGCTCTTGGCCGCAGACCCACATCCGCCAATTGCTACGGCGATGCCGTCTTCAACCCAACCGATATAAGGATGTTCCGTCGCTGTGTTCGTAACCACGCAGGGCTTCTGGGCCCAACTACGAACTTCAATCCCAGGGAGAAGACCAAAAAGAGAGTTCCGCAAAGCATCTACCTCTGTCTCATCTCCTTCACTTTGGAACCAGTCCGTGAGCGCTGCTTGTTCAACTGGCTCTGAATGGCGCAGCGATCCACCTATCTTGAGCGCCACCCGACCATCGGAGTACCGGACCGGAGGTACCCAGTAAATTTCGTCTAATCGTTCATCGGGAGGGTCTACACAGATCAGGCTCGGTAGCGAATCTCCCACCGATATCTCCGCTGTGACCGTTGTGCGAGGCATGCGGTGAAGATTTAGCGAACGCGGAAGCAACTCGGAACCAAAGGCTCCAGTGGTGACGAGCACTCGGTCGGCGGTTGACGATCCCCAACTCCCGCTGATCACGTAACCGACACCCGACGCTTGGAGTGTGTGAGCCGTCTCTTTTATGAGCACCGCACCTGCCGCTTGGGCGAGTTTTGTTTGAGCTGCCACGAGCCGACGAGGATTGATATATCCCGCGGGCCCGCTTTCGTATAGAGCGGGATGACCGTTGCTTAGAACAATTCCAGTGTGTTCCGATACCCAATCGGTGGTCACTAAGCGGGCGTCGCCTCCAGCTGTTGTCGAGTTTTCGAGCCACTCAGATATTTTCGGTGACGAACTCACCAAACCACATGGGACATGAAACTCGATACCGGCTCGCTGTTCAATATCTGCGTAGCGTTCTATGGAGCGGGCCGCTAGCTGCGACCACACGGCTGTCCGCCCTGCTACGCGAGTGATTCGCCCTTCATCGGGATGGCTGCAAAACGGTCCAGGACTGGTTCGCCGGTCGACGGGTTCGTCAGGACCGATTAGAACCACCCGGTGTCCCGCTTCCGCGAGGTGCCGAGCCGCGGCCGAACCGATTAGCCCTCGCCCAATAACAGCTATTTCGAAGAGTTCGGGCATGACTCCTAGCTCAGCACCGCTTGAGCTCGGATTTCCACCACGGCACCGGGCATTGCCAACTCGGTGCATCCAATCGCTGTCCAGGCAGGGTAAGGCTTCCCGATTAGTTCATCTTTGACGGATATGAAGTCCCTGAGATGCTCTCGCATGCCGATGTGGTAGCTGGTCATTTCCACGATGTTGGAGAGGTCCCCGCCGGCTTCGGCGAGAATTTCTCCGATATTTTCGAATGCGAGGCGGAACTGTTCTGCGACATCGTCAGGGCACTTCCCCGAAGCGTCCATTCCCACCTGCCCAGACATGATCAGTAAATCACCAGTTCTAATCCCCGGTGCGAAATGGAAATTGTCGTACATGGCCTGCTGAGAGGCCGGAATTATGCGCTCTGTCATCGCTGCACAGTAGCGGTGCAGCGACTCCGTTCTCCACATCAACTCATATTCGGTGCGATGAAGGCTTGGTTTAAGCCGTCCGGACTTATCTAAATTCAGACTGAGTTTGCCTCTGAAACCAGTTCGAGAATTGGTTCGTAGGCCGCTATTCCGACAGGTTCGTTTCGTTGCGCAACACGCATCATGACAATTTGATCAGCGACACCTTCGTACTGGGCTACGCGACGTGAACATTCCGCTGGGGTTCCGCTAATAGTAAGAGAGTCGACGATCTCTTCTGGCAGCAATCCTTTTGCTTCAGCGGTCCTCCCTTGCGGCATAAGTTCGGTCAGCATGTCTGCGGTTTCAGCAAAGCCCTGCTGCCGCATCTGAGAGTCGTAGTAGGGGTGAGGTACTGGATGAAACAGACCACATATCGATGCTCTCGCCGCATCGCGAGCGGCCTCCGAGTCCTGGTTGACGCTCACAAGTGCACCCATGGGGAAAGCTAAATCTGCGCGTTCACGGCCAACGGCCTCAGCTGCCACGATTGCGTTAGGCCGAACGGTGTCACGCATAAATTCGACCGAGGCCATGATTCCGACTCCAATACCGTCACTTACCTCAGCCGCCAAGCGCATCATGTTCGGTCCAGATGCCGAAAGATACACAGGGATAGAACTACGAAAAGGTGGAAAGGTTGCTCGCCATTTGTGCATTTCGTGGACCTGGCCGCGGTAGGTGACTCGTGTCCCCGCGGGCGCGGCCACTACTTCGCGGACAATGTTCACAAAGTCACGCATGGCGTTGAGAGGTCGGGAGGAATCGATACCCATATACCAATTGTTGAAGTTGGGGTTGCCTGTTCCCACTCCTAGGACGAAGCGTCCACCGCTCATTTCGTCGAGATCTCTTGCTGTGAGGCCCGTTAGCCATGGGGAGCGAGCAAATGCGTTGACGACATACGTGCCAACTTCGATTTCGGTGGTTGCTGCGATGACTGCTGCGGCCTGGGTTATGGCGCTTCGCCCTGCTTCTGCGAGCATCACTGACGCGGCACCCACCGCTTCCATTTCTTTAGCAACTGTTACGACTGTGTCGAAGCTGTTTTCAAATCCAAGTAGAGGTCCTAAGCGCATTGGTACTCCAGATGCTGGTCAACACAACGACCGTAGCGGCCGTCTCCTACCCAAGGTCGGGCCGCAGAGCCTAACGTCGTGCCGGTAGGGGGATGAGATGACCGCTCTCAAAGAATTACGCGTCCTTGATATGACTCAATACGAGGCCGGGCCTTCGTGCACTCAGGCACTCGCTTGGTTCGGCGCCGATGTAGTCAAGGTGGAACCACCAGGGCGTGGTGATCCAGGCCGGGGAGGAGACATCATTCCACGGAACTATTTCTTGCAGTGGAACAGTAATAAACGATCCATCGCCATCGACCTGACCCACGAGGAAGGAAGGGAACTTCTACTCGAAATGGTCGCTCATTACGATGTCTTTGTAGAGAATTACGGCCCTGGAGTCGTTGATCGACTTAACCTCGGATATGACGTCCTCCGGGAGGTAAACCCATCAATTATTTATGCGTCGGTTAAAGGATTCGGCTCCACGGGCCCCTATGCGGATCGCAAATGTTTCGACGGAGTCGCTCAAGCGATGGCTGGAGCATTGTCGATAACTGGAAGACCTGGCGACGAACCTCTCCTACCGGGAACTACGACGGGAGATTCAGGCACTGGCGTGCAACTGGGAATGGCAATTCTCGCTGCCTACATTCAGAGACTCCAAACCGGCGACGGCCAGTACGTGGAGATCGCAATGCAAGAAGCAATGACGTACTACATGCGCACACGAATGGCGATGGCACCTGGCTGGAATGACGAACCCGTGGCTCGAATAGGAAACGGGTCTCGCGCAGTGAACAACTTGTATCCATGCAAAGGCGACGGAGCCAATGATTACGTGATGATCATGGCAATTACGCCAAAGATGTGGATCAATCTCTGTTCCGCAATGGGGAAACCCGAACTTGCCGACGACCCCCGATTCGCTCGGAACCGAGACCGAGTCGATAATAATGATGCGCTGCGAAACGAAATTTCCGCATGGACGAAAGGTCTAACCAAGCAACAAGTCGCTGAATTACTCGCCGCTGAAGATGTCCCAGGCGGACCGGTTCTCGACACCAGCGAACTCTTGAACGACCCACATTTAAAAGAACGCGGGTTCATAACCACAATCGACCATCCCGATCGCGGTGAGGTCCCCATCTTGGGGTGGGCACCTCGATTGTCAGCTAGCTCAGTAGATCTGGTGGCAGCTCCAGCCTTAGGCGAACACACCGTAGAAATTTTGACACAAGACCTGCAACTGCCAGCGGCGACAATCCAACGGCTAGTTGACAAGTCAATTATCGGAGGGTCCTGATGGCAAGGCCTGCCGCTCCTGGGGTTCATTTAGTTGTCGGAGGGTTTCCGCCGGGTTCCACCGCTGGGCACGATATGCACTACGCCCGAACGGAACTACTCCAATTCGTCGGCGAAGTAGATCACGTGCAACCCACGATTTCGTCAAACTTTGCTGACCTCGAGACCTGGCTTCCCACTAGTCAGCTGCTGATCACCTACACGTCGGGCCCATTTCCTTCTGACACAGCGCTCACTCATTTGAATTCATGGCTTGAAAGAGGCGGCCGTTGGCTAGCTCTGCATGGCACGAGCGGAGGAAAGGCTGAGCCGGTCAACGGCGACCGTCGACGGCGGCGCATGGTCAAAATGTCTCACCATCAAACACTCGGAGCTTTTTTCCTTAATCACCCTCCGATTCGAAAGTTCGAAGTCAATGTTCACGGTGACCATCCCATCGTGCACAACATGCCCGCGTCATTTGAAACCACAGATGAGTTGTATTTCATCGAAATTCTCGACCCAAACGCAAAGGTCTTGCTGAGTACTGAACTACCCGATGATCCGGATCCGGCTTTTGGTTTCGAGGTCGATTTAGACACCTCGTTGATGGAAGATGGCCACAACCGGGCCCTTGGCATTGTGTGTGACAGAGGGAGCGGTGCCGTTGCCTATATTGCGCTCGGCCACGCACACTCCCCCGCTACCAATGGGCAACCATACGTCGACGTTTCAGTCACCTCGGATCGAGCCACCCCAACAACTTTTCGGGGGTCGTGGGAAACCAAAGGGTTTAGCACCCTCATCCGCAACGCAATCCAATGGGGACTGTCAACTTGAGCATGAACAAAGCGCCGCGTGGGATGCTGTGTTGCAAGAAGATCCTGGCCTACAGGGTCAACCAAGTTAGCGGCACCATTCTCTGACCGGACCAACAGGCTGGTTAGTTCCAGAAATAAGGAGACCACGAATGCTGGGACACGATGCAGTAGCTCAAGCCCTTGTTGACCATGGGGTCGACACCGTCTTCGCCGTTCTCGGCGACGGCAATCTTTTCATCGGTGAAAGCCTGGAACGTCAACACGGGGTCAACTTGGTGGGAGCTACCCACGAAGCAAACGCCGTATGCATGGCTGAAGGCTGGGCAAAGGCAACCGGAAGGCTTGGCGTAGCTACCGTGACTCACGGTCCTGGTCTGACAAATACCATTACGGCTTTGGTGGAGGGCGTGAAAAACGGAACACCAATGATCCTGGTGGCCGGCGACACTCCCGTTGAGAATGAGCAACACCTTCAGAACCTCGATCAGCATGCATTGGTGGCCGCGACCGGTGCTGGTTTTCAACCCGTGCGTAACGTTCAAACAATTGCTGAGGACGTTTCCACGGCCGTGCGGCGCGCTCATGCTGAACATCGTCCAGTGGTACTCAACGTGCCGTTGAACATCGAATGGGACGAAGTCGAATATGAGGCCCGCCCTGCACTCACTCCCACTTCTCTGCGTCTCGCTGCTGATCCCGATCACCTTGAGACCGCTTTAGGCATTATTGCTTCATCAGCGCGTCCCTTGATCGTGGCTGGACGCGGAGCAGTTAAGTCGGGCGCGCGCGACACCCTGATTCGCTTGGGAGACGCCTTAGGGGCGCCTTTAGCAACTTCGTTACTTGCAACTGGTTATTTCGAAGAAGAACCGTTCAATCTGGGCATTCACGGCACCCTCAGTCATCAAATCGCTGGGGAGACATTCGCAATGGCGGATTGTTTGATCGTTTTTGGTGCTGGCTTGAATTTTTTGACTACGGACTATCAGAGTTTGTTAGCTGGGAAACGAGTCGTGCAGGTAGATCTCAATCCCGCCAACATTGATCGTTACGTAACGGTTGACGCGGGAGTGGTCGGAGATGCGACGGTGGTAGCGGAAGCAATGGTGGAACTGCTTTCCGCTGCTGAGCATCAGCCTTCCGCTTTCAGAACCACTGAGCTTGAAAGAAAACTAAGTGAGTTCGACCCTGCCACAGCGTTCGATGACAAGAGTTACGACGGGGCAGTAGACCCGCGGACGCTCACCCGCCGGCTTGACCAAGGGCTCCCTCAGGACCGTCAAGTAGTCGTTGACGCAGGTCGGTTCATGCTCGACGCGTTGACTTTGTCAGTGCCCGATCCTCTTGATCTGGTAACCAGCCACGGATTCGGTGCGATTGGATTGGGTATGTCGACGGCGATCGGTGCGGCCGTAGCGCGCCCAACGCGCCCAACCGTGCTCTGTATAGGCGACGGGGGCTACATGATGGGTGGCATGACTGAGCTTTCGACTGCCGTTCATTTGGGACTCGACCTGATTGTCATCGTGTACAACGATGGCAGTTACGGGGCAGAACACATTCAACTTGTGGCTAAAGGTATGGATCCAGCCGCCTCCACGCATGAGTGGCCAGATTTTTGTGCGGTTGCAGCGAGCATGGGGTGCGAAACCGCCAAAATTCAGGCTCTAAGTGACATAGATGCCGCCATGGACATCGTCAAAAATCGAACGGCAGGGAGGCCAGTTCTCATAGAGGCTTCGATCGATCCCGACGTCGTGTCAAGTATTTACGGGCATCATCGATGAGTGAGGTCACCAACATTGAGTTGGTGGACCGTTACGTCGGAATGCCAGACACGATGCAGGGAGGCTACGTTGCCGGCTTGGCTGCGGGAGACGTTGACGGACCTATCCGAGTGCGGATCCGCAGACCAATGCATCCGGGAGAATTTTTGGTTCGTACCGCAGGGCAAGATGACAATCTGGTGCATCGCAACGATGAACTAGTCATGCTTGCGACTCCAGGGCCACTCCACGTTCAAGCACGCTCACCCATTTCGCGCCAGGCTGTCGACGTTGCAATGAAGGCTCCTCTTCCTTTTGATCCCCCCTACCCCGATTGCATCGGTTGTGGTCATGGTCCCGAAGGATTGGGTATTCAGATACGTCCATTAGGTGACGGACAGCACGCTGTTGCGGTCTGGTCTCCCACTGCAGAATGGGGCGATCAGAACGGTGTGATTCCTCGGAACCTGGTCTGGGCGGCGTTCGACTGCATTACAAGCTGGGCGATTTTCGTCGACCCACCTAGCTCATCTGGGGGGGGAGCTGTGACGGGGAACATTGCCGCCGAGTTTCGCGGCGATGTGCTGGTCGGTGAAACTTATGTGTTTCAGTCATGGCGTGAAAGAGACGACGACCGAAGCATCATCTGCGGCGGCGCGTTGTACGGGCCAAATGGACTGGTGGCGGTAGCCGACCAAGAGTTGGTTCGCACTAAGGGGTGGGGAATGGAAATACCAACCGCCCCCTTAGCCCGTTAAACCAACGCAAGATTCAAGGAGGCTCGGGGATGGTCAAATCAGTTGAACAGCACTACGGCAACGACGGCATCGTGCAACGAATCCTTGATGCGCTGACCCAAGCGGGGCACAACATTGACGAACTCGATTCAGACGTTCTTGCAGCGGCAGACGAGTTTCACATCGGAGGCCGAGAAGGGACAACTCATGTAGCAGCCGCTATCAATATTGGTGCCGGCGATCACGTGCTTGATGTGGGTTGTGGAATCGGCGGTGCAGCACGATTTTTGGCTAGCTCAACGGGCGCTTCGGTCACAGGCATCGACCTCACACCTGAGTTCGTTGATGCTGCAATCCAGTTATCCGATCTAGTTGGGGTCGGTGCGCTAGTTGATTTCAAAGTTGGCTCCGCGCTCGATCTGCCGTTCCTCGATAACAGCTTCGACGCTGTCACCATGCTTCACGTTGGAATGAACATCGAAAACAAGGTCCAGATGATGAGCGAACTCGCGCGAGTTTGCCGTTCGGGAGGAACAGTGGTCGTATACGACGTGACCACTACCGGAGAGGGCGACCTTCCCTATCCAATGCCGTGGTCAACAACAGCCGAATTCAGTTTCCCGGAGCCAGCGACGACATATGAAGCAGCCGGAGCTGATGTCGGTCTCGAACACGTCGGTAGCTCGAATCACTATGATTTAGCTCTCAAATTCTTTAACGAGCCACCATCTACTCCCCCACCAGTATCACTCGGGCACTTAATGGGGCCCCGAATGATGGAGATGCGCGACAACGCCGCAGATGCAATCAACCAGGGCTTAATCAGTCCTGTCCTCATGACTTTCCTAGTGCCTTAACACTCAGAGTGTTTTCTCGATCGATACGCGTCGAACATCCATCTCAAAGCTCAAACCTTCAATAGGCGGATGGGCAATATGCCAATGCAGACCCGCACCAACAGCGGACCCTACGCGCCCCACTAATGTCGCTCCCGCTTGTGAGAACCAGTCGTGGGCACAGTAGACATCGACTGTTGAGCAGTCGTTCCATGCAACTCCCATCGCGGACATACGATCTTCCATTTCCTGACATACCTGGGCAATTCGTAGACGCCACGCCTCGGCCCCCTCCGCGCCATCGCCAACGATGCTGCTGGGCTGAAGATCACTTTGATCCATCAAGTCACCGGCGCCGGCAACCACGAACGATGCCGGACGCTTCGCTGGTGCCGAGCGAACGTAGCTAAAGGCATACAGGGAGGTCTCATCGGGAGGGTGGTGTGCAGGTGCAACGTTGGTACGAGCGATGGGGTTGTCGTCTCCCACAAGCAAACCCCAGTCACCGAGAAGGG
The DNA here is from genome assembly GCA_002331465.1 of Candidatus Neomicrothrix sp. UBA2110. Taxonomy (GTDB): domain Bacteria; phylum Actinomycetota; class Acidimicrobiia; order Acidimicrobiales; family Poriferisodalaceae; genus UBA2110. Next base: position 9,231 of record DCYM01000167.1, read on the forward strand.
ACCTGTACTCCTTGTTGAAATCAGCGAACCCTTCAAACGAATGGGGTCGGGGGCACCGCAACTCAACCGCGCACAGCGCCGTTCGCTTCAATCCTTCGTCAGACGCGATCTCTTCAATTCGTTCAAACCCGAGGCGCCAGGGCACTGAAGTAGCCAGAGTGACATGAACAATCTCAGCTCCCGGAGCAGCGACAACGCCACCGGAGTATGGATCGATACCGGGCACGTACGAAAAAGGGGCGTGTGGGCTAGGACGCAAATTCATGAGGTCTCCTGATGGGACAATTCAAGTGTTACACCCTTCACCGGGGCAGTAGCGTCGTTCTTGAGGACGAGGGGGCGATAGTGGAAAGCCTGACCAGTGAGCAACGGGACCAATGGTCGACGGACGGCTATTTGCATCTTCATGGAGTGCTAGCTCCCGACGAGGTGGAGTTCTTTAGTCAAGAGCTAGACCGAGTGCGTTTGTTGCCGGGCTACGAACCCGGCAAAGCTCAACTAGGTCATTACGAGTGGATGGATACCTCAAAGAGCGTCGACCCCGATGGCTTTATGGATCGGCGCGACCTCCTCAACTACGGCCAACACTTTCTTGACCTAATTGATCGCCCCGGATTGTTCGATTTGCTTGTCGACATCATGGGGCCTCACATCATGTTGTCCATGACTCAGGCCATTGTTCGCCCCTCGACTGACACCTTCCCGGGGTACACCCATACCGATGGTGGTGAGGGGCTTCGAGAAATTCGGGTTTCCGAGACGTCGCCACCTTTGGCTATGAAAGCGATGTACCTACTAAGCGACGTCGCCGGCGAAGATGCCAGCGCCTTTACTGTCTTTCCAGGAAGTCATTTGCGCACTTTCCCGTGGCGCCGCGACGAGCCACCCACACCAAATTCTCCGGGGGCAGTGCAGCTTCCCGGCAGCGCCGGCGACTGTTATCTGTTCTCTCATTCTCTATGGCATGGGCCGTCACCTAATTATTCCGGCAAAGCCAGAAAGACACTTCTCTATAACTACGCTCAGATGTTTATTCGGAGCTATGACCACGAAGTAACACCGGAAGTTACTGGGCAATTGACACCGCGTCAGAGACGTCTTTTAGGCGATCTTGGTCACGGATTCCGTCCGGGTTCGTATTTCTACGTTCCTCCGGATCAACAAGAGATGATTTATCAAGACAACCGAGGGTCATCAGGTTGGACCGGACCAAACATCGTTGATCAGAGCGGCTGAGTCTCAAACGCGACTACGGTCCTTCTCATGGGTGAGATGGTGACGTTTGCAAGCAATGGGCACGATGCCCGCGGGCATCTAGCGGTTCCTGCTAGCGGTTCTGGACCTGCCGTGATGGTGATTCAAGAGTGGTGGGGGCTAAACCCGCAAATGAAAGGGGTCGCAGACTTTCTCGCGGGGCAGGGTTTCGTGGCTCTTGCGCCTGACTTGTACCACGGTGAGTTAGCCGGCCATGACGAGATGGATAAGGCCGGGCAGTTAATGACGGATCTTCCTCCTGATCGTGCCGCTCGCGATATGAGTGGTGCTGTTGATTACCTGGCCGATCACGATGCGAATAATGGAACCGGCGTCGGAGTTATCGGGTTTTGCATGGGTGGTTTGTTGAGTTTCATGATTGCCGCGAATCGTGGCGATGTTGTAAAAGCAGCGGTTCCGTTCTACGGCTTTCCTCAGGGTGAAGGCGAACCCGACTGGGAGGGTCTCACAGCGTCAGTTAATGGCCATATGGCTTCGCCGGACGACTTCTTTTCGCCCGAAGCAGCGCAGGAACTCGGTCAGCGTCTGCGTGACATGGGAAAAGATGTTGAGATCACGATCCACGATGCCGGTCACGGATTCATGAACGAGGAAAACCCGGGAGGAACGTTCGACGAGGGCCTTGCCGCCGAGCTATGGCCCCCGACAATCGAGTTCTTGAAGTCCAAACTCAGTTGACGCAACAGAGTTAAACCACGGGATCCACACCGGCAACGGTCACTCGATGCATGACCCGTAGTTCGCTACCCCACTCGATGCAAACCATGGAGCCCATTTGGCCAGACCCAGCATTCCCATGTGATAAGCCGGGTCACTCACACAAGTCACACAATGGCTTCAATACAAGGTAGGTAATCCATGCAACAAGGAACCTGGGTACAGCTAATACACACCAGGGGAGCAGACGCTCAGGCAGTGATCCTCCCGTATGTTTTCTCGGTACTGGGAACCTTTGCCTTCATCATTTGGGGCGGGGAGGCACTTGATGTTGGCGCAGTTCAGCTAGCGATCGCTGCTTGGGTCGTTCTTGGTTCTCTTTGGACCCTGCTTTGGTTTGACGGCGTAATTGCCGACCTGGGGGCTGCGATGAAAGACATGGACAGCGAAATAGCAGCCAGCAACATTGGGAAAAACTTTGCAAAAGCTCCATTCCCCCTTTTTCGTGGCTTCAATGCTCTAGTGATTATCGTCATGGCGGTATTGCAACTGACCGCTCTGTATTCCTGACTCGCGTCGACTCCTCGATGGCTGCGCAGTCGCCGTGGAGCCCGCGCTTTTCCAAACTTCGTTCGCCCCATCGCTGCAGTTCACGATACGGCTAACAGTCCGAGAGCCAAGTGATTGACAAATCAAATCTGGAGATAGCAAACCAGTCGTTCTATTCGCTATTCGAAGGACGAGACATCCAAGGAATGACCGACCTTTGGGTGAACTCAGAAGAGACTTGGTGCACCCATCCGGGATGGCCCACTCTTTTTGGCTGGGCGAAAATCAAAGCATCATTTCAACAGATCTTTTCTGGCCCCGAACCACCGCAGTTTCTCACTTCAAATGTGCGGCTCCACACAGCTAAAAGCGTTGGATGGGTCTTCGTGGAAGAGAACCTTCTCGGAGCGTCACTTTCTGCAGTCGCAGCAGTCAATGTCTTCAAACACACAGATGACGTATGGGAGATGGTTGGCCACCAAGCCGCCCCATTAGCCCATGATCTGAATCTAGACATTCGCTAGTTGATCGACTTAGACCGCTGCTTGAAATTTCCCTCCGCAATCACGACATTGCGAAAATGTCGACATGTTTACGAGAGACCGAGCGCCGCAATACGGGCAGTAAGTTGGGAGTTGCTCGGCAGAGTCGCCTTTGGAAATGCCAATTCGACGCGATCCGATGAACTCGATGACAGCTAGTAACGAGCATGCTGACAACGCCACTGCGAACAGCGCAAGAATCCTCCCAGATACCAGATTGACCTCAAACCAGATAAGGACACACACATATAGGCCGTGCAGAACAGCGCCCGCCCAGCAAACGGTGCGGAGGCGACTGCGTGAAGAAATCAATGAAACAACTGCGCAGTAGGTAGCAACCACCCCAACTACCGCGGCCGTTGCCAGTGGCCTCTCTGCGACTTCGGGAAGCGGCACACCCCAGGTCAGGGCCAACAAGACAAACCCCGTAGACAACACGCACAATGACCCGACGACCCACAGCGGCCGCAACCGGTCGCCCGCTTTGCCCAGCTCTATGCTCATCACGCCAGCT
>DCYM01000247.1 GCA_002331465.1 Candidatus Neomicrothrix sp. UBA2110
GCCGGACCGATCCCCTTTGATCTTTTACCCGACTCTGCCGAAATTGGTTCACGAGGTGAGCTGCTCATCGGGGGGCTTGCTGTAGATGACCTCGCCGCAGAGTTTGGGACGCCTCTCTTTATTTATGATGAAAGCCACCTTCGGTCGCGCTGTCGAGAAACCCTGAAAGCATTTGGAGAGGGCGCTGCGTATGCGTGTAAAGCTTTTCTTTGCCTCGCTATGGCCCGCTTAGTGCATGAAGAGGGATTACACCTCGATGTGGCCAGCGAGGGAGAACTCCACACCGCCATCGCGGCAGGGGTTCCGGGGGAACGCATTGTTTTGCACGGGAACAACAAATCACTTGATGAGCTTTCCTTAGCTCGATCTCACGGCGTGAGTCGGGTTGTGGTGGATTCGTATGACGAACTTGACCGTCTCAGTGATCTCCATTCCCATGACGGAGTCATCGCGTCCGTTCTCTTACGAGTCACGCCTGGAGTCGAAGCTCACACCCACGAATTTGTTTCGACAGGACAGAACGATTCCAAGTTCGGTTTTGGGTTGGCATCCGGGGCTGCATCAGTCGCGGTGAGCCAAGCCAGATCCAATCCTGGGATCGATCTTGTCGGAATTCACAGCCACATTGGAAGTCAAGTGTTTAGCGTCGAAAGTTTCGCCCGAGCACTTGAAATAGTGGTTGGGTTTTCTGAACCACTTGAGTTGCCCGAGCTATCAGTGGGCGGTGGCCTGGGTGTCGCTTACGTGGAATCTGAATCAGCACCATCGATCGCTCAGTGGGGCGAGATGCTTAGCGACACCTGTCAACGCCTAGGCGTAAAGGCGCGTATCTCTGCTGAACCCGGCCGTTCGATTGCGGCCCAAGCAGCAATAACAATTTATTCGGTCGGGACTATTAAAGAGTTGCCTGGCATCAGAACATATGTCGCGGTGGACGGCGGCTTCGGCGATAATCCCCGCCCGATGCTCTATGGCAGTGGTTACACCGCCTTCGTTCCTGACAGAGTGGCTGAGCCTCGACCAGCAGTCGCTCGTATCGTCGGAAAACACTGCGAATCGGGGGATGTATTAGTTCGAGAAGCCTCCCTCCCGAACGGGGTGGGGGTAGGCGACCACATTGCGACCCCGGTAACCGGGGCGTATGGATACTCCATGGGGAGTACCTACAACCGAATACCCCGGCCCGCGGTCGTGTTTGTTTCCAATGGTTCGGCGCGACCGGTCGTTCGAAGAGAGACACTTGAAGACCTGATCAGCCTCGACGTTGAGTGACTCTTGAGCGTTGAGTGAAACTCGGGGCTTTCGGTCGGAAATCGAGACAAAGAACCGTCGTTCCGCCCGCTACCGTTGAAAGTATGCAATCGCACTCTCACTCAGTCCTACGTCTCGGGATCCTTGGTTGTGGAACAGTTGGCGGTGCTCTTATCCGGCTGATTGAGACCGACGCTGATCGGATCGCCGCGCGTACCGGTATCCGGCTCGAGGTGTCGAGAGTCGCCGTTCGCAATTTGTCCGCAGACCGAGATGTAAACCTGCCTTCCGACAGCTTCACCCGAGACCCCGCATCGTTGGTTAATTCCCCCGACATTGACCTAGTCGTGGAAACAATTGGGGGAATTGAACCAGCACGCCAGTTGGTAATTGATTCCTTGAAGTCCGGTAAACCTGTCGTTACCGCAAATAAAGAGTTAGTCGCCAACGTAGGTCAGGAGCTGTTTGAGGCGGCATTAGCTGGAGGTGTCGACCTTTTCTTCGAGGCAGCCGTTGCTGGAGGCATTCCGCTCATACGGGTGCTGCGCGAATCTCTCGCCGGAGAACGCATAAGCCGAGTCATGGGAATTGTCAATGGAACAACCAACTTCATCCTGACCAAGATGACCGAGGAAGGCGCTGAATACGCCGATGTCCTCGCCGAGGCACAAAAACTGGGGTTCGCTGAAGCAGACCCAACAGCAGACGTTGAAGGTGGCGACGCAGCAGCAAAGGCCGCCATCTTGGCTTCTATTGCTTTCGGTGCCAAAGTCGTCGCCGGAGACGTTTACCAAGAAGGCATCAGCCGTATCTCACCGGCAGATATCGCAGCGGCATCACACATGGGTCATGTCATAAAACTGCTTGCCGTGGCTGAGTTTGACGGTCGCGAAGTAGCTGTACGAGTTCATCCGACAATGGTTCCCGAACACCACCCCCTCGCTTCCGTCCGAGAAAGCTTTAACGCGGTCTTTTTAGAGGGTTCGGAAGTTGGAGATCTCATGTTGTACGGCCGCGGAGCGGGAGGTGGCCCTACTGCCTCAGCGATATTGGGCGATGTCATTTGCGCGGCGCGAAACCTTCAACAAGGTGTGGCTAGCGACTTAGGGGTGTTGTCGGAATTCGCGATTCGACCCATCGATGAAACTGACAGCGCTTTCTACCTGCAATTGGACGTGGAAGATAAGCCGGGAGTCCTTGCAGCGGTAACAAGCGTGTTCGGCGACCACGGCGTGTCGATCCGATCCATGGAGCAACAAGGGCAAGGATCGACCGCACACCTAGTTTTCATCACCCATCAGGCACGAGAAGCCGATGTCCAGGCCACGCTTCGCGACCTGCGCAACCTCAGCGAAGTCAAAGACATTGGTGCACTGATCCGAGTCATAGGCGACTAACGGGTGCGGGAGATCTTTAAAAAGTGAAGTATCAGAGCACACGCGGTGAAGCACCAATTCTTGAATTTGGCGACGTGTTGCTTGCCGGGCTGGCAGTAGATGGAGGGCTCTATATGCCCTCGGAGTTGCCTGAAATAGGTCGAGCGGATTTGCGAGCATTTGCCAACTTGCCCTACACAGAAGTTGCGACGCGTGTTCTGGCTCCATTCGTCGCACCTTCAATTGACGAAGACAGCCTTGGGCGAATGGTCGAGGAGGCCTACGCGACTTTTCGTCACCCAGACGTGGTGCCCGTCACAGAATTGCCTTCCGAAGGTGCAAATGACCACCACATCGTCGAGTTGCATTGGGGTCCCACGTTTTCTTTTAAAGATGTGGCACTCCAGTTGTTAGGCCGACTCTTCGAACACGAACTGGAACGTCGCGCTACTTCCGTCACGGTTGTTGGGGCGACCTCTGGCGATACCGGAAGTGCCGCCATCGAGGCCTGCCGAGACCGCGGAGGCATCGAATTGGTCATGCTTCATCCCCGGGGACGCATCTCTGAGGTGCAACGACGACAGATGACCACCGTCGCTAGTTCAAACATTCACAACGTTTCAATCGACGGCACCTTCGATGACTGTCAGGACCTCGTGAAAGCGATGTTTGCCGACAGTTCGTTCCGGCAACAGCGCCGACTAGCCGCGGTCAACAGCATCAACTGGGCTCGGGTCGCAGCTCAAACGGTTTATTACTTCACCACCGGCACTCAACTGGGTGGCGGAGAGCACCAAACCTCTTTCTGCGTGCCGACAGGCAACTTCGGCAACATCTTGGCCGGCTATATCGCCGCTCAAATGGGATTACCGATCGACCGGCTGATTATTGCTAGCAATCACAACGACATTCTGACCCGAACCCACATATCTGGGCTCATGGAGATCGAACAAGTTATTCCCTCGACGAGTCCAGCCATGGACATACAGGTCTCTAGCAACTTTGAGCGTTTACTTTTCGACCTAAGCGATCGCGAAGCCACATGGTTGCGTACCGCAATGCAAGACTTTCGCGGCAATGGGCAACTACCACTCAGCGAGGCTCTGATTACTCGTCTACGTAACATCTTCGACGCAGGCCGAGCATCGGAACTTGACGTCGAGGAGACGATCGCTGATGTTCACTCAGCGACCGGACAATTCATAGATCCACATACTGCTGTCGCTGTCAGTGTCGCGCGACGTTTAGAAGCCGGTAGTAGTCCGATTGCAATTATGTCGACGGCGCATCCGGCGAAGTTTGGCGATGTGGTGGAAAACGCAACTGGCGTAGCCCCCGCTCAACCCGAAGAAATCAAAGAACTTTACGGCCGTACAGAAAGTTGCACCGATCTACCCAACGAACTCAACGCAATTATGGAATTCGTATCTTCTGCCACAAACGCATGAGAATTGGATCGACGTTGTAACTGGCAGTGCTCGCTGAGTAGCCTGATATCACCGTCCCGTTGCCCGTGTGTTTCGCGAATCCGGCAACCGGTTCAGGTCGGC
>DCYM01000223.1 GCA_002331465.1 Candidatus Neomicrothrix sp. UBA2110
ACCGAAAAGCATGTTCTCCAGGCGATAATCAGCATGGGCAATTGTTAGTGGCTTTGACAACAAATCAGCTCTCCACTGGCCCAAAAGCGGCACAAAGGCCCGTAGCCACTCCAATCCGAGCTCAGGTAAGAGGTCACCGAAGCGTTCATCGAAACGGGGCAGTGATGCGGCCATTGCTGACCCAAGGGCCTCGGATGTTCCAGGCGTGTCCAAACCGGGAACCCAAGCCACGGCCGGAGTGCGTGGCCGCCCCCAAAATGGGGCATGTAGTTGCGCCAACGCTTCCACTGCTGCGTGCGCCTGATCTGCCGAGGCCCCAATTAGCTGATCACCCGCAGATGCCGGATACAAGTCATCTAATAGCAACAAGGCCTTATCGCCGCTTATGAAATTTGCTCGACACGTTGGCACCGGGGTAGCAACCAGGGGAGCTAGTCGCGCATAAAACTGGGCCTCGCGAACCCAAACATTCAACATTTTCCCCACGGTCCGGCCACCAGGATCTTGAGTCGGAACCTTGGCAACAAACCGATTCGGCAGAGCCGTGTCGAGGTCGGCCCATGTGATGTTTAACCTCGCGAGGCTTCCGAGGAATGCGCTCCCTTGAGCCAGAGGCTCAGTGGTCACCTCTGCGACCTCCACACCAGGGTTAGATGGAGCCAGACCACCATCGCGGAAAAGGAAAGTAAGCATCTCCGCGGTTAGCTGCGTGGGGTCATCGGGTAAATCGTCGATCATCTTTCAGCGTGTTCTTTGAACTTTTCGGGAATCCAATTACCAAGACGATCCCGTAGCTCGTCTCTAGCTTCAGCCAGAAGATGACCTACTCCAGGGAGCGGAACTAACTCGCCTCCCCCCACCACCATCCGTACGAGTTCGCTGGCTTGGAACGGCAAAATCTCGTCCTTGTCACCGTGGAACAAGATGATGGGAACACGAGCGGCAAGATCCTCAGCGGGTTCACAACCAGCTGATTGCGTAGCCAAAGTAATCACTCCGGCGCAATGCGCCTCAAGAATCACTGCGGCCTGCAAAGCGGGCGCACCACCAAAAGAATGCCCCATCGTGATGAAACGCTGCGCACCGCTACGGGTAGCTAAATCGGCGGCAGCTACGAGATCATGGACGCATTTTGCTGTGTCGTTTGGTGCTCGATAACCAATCCGGATCATTCCCACACCCGACTCGGCCAGACTCACTCCCAGGTCCTGATACAAGGCATCGGCTGGGCCGAGGACCCCACCCATCGCGCCCCCGCAAGCCAAAACCACATCTTGGGCTTCACTTGGGCCATGCCAAAACAAACTTAAAAGTCCGTCCATCGTGTACACCTCGATGTGACGCAAATTGTCCGTCAACATGGTTTCCACGGCTGCCATCGTCCGTAGTTGTTCCAACGGGGTTGCTGGCGCCTCTTGGTCTTCGGTTGGCTCTGACACGAATCCCCCTCGGAGAGTCCTGTCCAGCAGCTTGAGTTCTATCGAGGGTTTCGTCAAATGGTGTTCGCGAAACTGCGGATCGAGCATCCAGCTTCGCTACCATCAATCTTCTGATACGGCGGGGTGGCCGAGTGGTTAGGCAGCGGCCTGCAAAGCCGTGTACGCCGGTTCGATTCCGGTCCCCGCCTCAAAATCTCAGATACCTGTCAGTCAAATTGGGCTGGTAGGTTACGAGGCCTCAGGGCGATTGGCGCAGTTGGTTAGCGCGCTTGCATGACACGCAAGAGGTCACAGGTTCAATTCCTGTATCGCCCACTCCGATAAATTCGGGCTATCGAGACTTTGGCTCTTGGTTGGCGTTAAACCAAGCCTAAACCGCTCAGAGTTATTGGCCACGCCGCCACACTCAGTCGGATCGCAATCGCTGACCAGCTTGACGAAGATGAAGACTAGGCCGTGGCGTAGAATCACTCCATGACAGAAGACGACTTTCGTGAACTACTGGCAAGTCAAGGCTGCGACGACATCCGTGAAGTTAGCTATTCGGCTGGCCATTGGAGTGTCGACAACAGCAACGACTTTGCCTTACTCCACACTCACGAGTTCGATGCTCATCTCCTGGTCCTCGAAGGTGAATTCATCCTCGAACTTGAGGATGGCGAGCACACTTTCAAAGCCGGTGAGACCTGCCAGGTGTCGTCGGGCACAGTGCACGCTGAGCACACTGGCGAAGTCTCCGCTCGGGTACTCGCCGGTCTCACGCATTTGTGACTGGTAGAGGTCTGTATCTATACATGTGAACGCAGCACTGGGGGCGCGACAGGAATTGTGATCCCATCGGTCAACGTTTCCGCCAACTCCTGATCAAGGTGATCCACCAAATGCGCGTAGACACCCACTGAACCCGACACGGACCCACATCAATCTGAACGGTGGGCCATGATGTCTAGCTGTGCAGGGGATATTTAACGGAATTCGGGTACTCGACTTTTCCCAAGTGCTAGCTGGCCCCACGGCGACCAAGCTTCTGGTCGAGTTGGGTGCCGAGGTGATCAAGATCGAATTCGCCGAGGAGGGTGACCCCGGTCGTACCCTGCCTCGCTTACGTGGATCGCGTTCGGGGTATCACGTGCAGCAGAACAGAGGGAAGCGATCTTTGTGCCTCGATCTGCGCGACCCGAGGGCAACTGAGCTCGTCCTCGACCTCGTCCCCCATGCCGACGTGGTCCTTCAGAACTTCGCGCTTGGCGTCATGGAACGTCTCGGTCTCGGGTACGACGTTGTGTCGGCGGTCAATCCCCGCATCGTGATGTGCAACATGTCGGCATTTGGTCGCCAAGGTCCGCTCGCGCACAAACCCGGATATGACCCGATTGCCCAGTCATGGGCCGGGGTGCTGCACATGTTGGGTTATGAGGATCGAGCACCTATTCTCGCCGGGATATCACCGGGTGATGTGCTCACCGGGGTCCATGCATTTGGTGGAGTGGCTGCGGCGCTGTTCCATCGAGAGCGGACAGGGCGGGGTCAAGAGGTGTCTGTGTCACTGCTCGACGCCTACTCCACCGCGCATGAGGTCAACTGGCAGGAGTGGTCGGTGTCGGGTGGCGAAAGCGAGCCCATCCGGCGAGGCAACGTCCATCCAGTCGTTGGCGGCGTTGGGGTGTTCGAGACCGGCGACGGTTACGTCACGGTTGCAGCCGTCAACAACGGCCAGTGGCAACGCTTGACTGAGGCCATGGGACGACCCGAGCTGTCCGATGATCCTCGATTCGCATCTAACCCCGACCGCGTCACCAATCGGGACGAGGTGAACACGTTCATCGCAACGTGGCTAGCAACACAACCTCACCGAGACGACGTTGTGAACCTCCTCGATGACTGCCGGGTGCCCTCGGCGCCTGTATTAACACTGGCCGAAGCCGCCCAACATCCGTACCTTCACGAGGCTGGCGCAGTGCGATGGGTGGACGACGACGTGCTCGGGAAAGTGCTGGTACCCGGTATGCCCATCAAGTTCTCCGAAACCCCCGGCGACGCACCATTGATGACGCGGCGACTCGGTGAAGACAACGAATACGTGACGTGTGAGCTAGCTGGTCGCAGCCACGACCAATACAGGGCGCTGGTGGATGAGGGCGTGCTCTTCCACAATCCCGACAGCTAAAGCGATCAATCCTCAATCAGGACGCGAACAACTAGACCCGCTTCAGAGAGGTTGTTACGGGTGTAGAACCACCGAGGTACACCCACCTACTCCTTATCGGACTTAAGAGACATATAAACCAACCTCAGGGAATTACCAAACCGATGATTTCCGCCGCCGCAGCCTCAATCGGGGCCAGTGCTTCGTCTACCTCTGCGGCGGAGAAACCCAGGTCCATCATTATTTCCGACGTATGCTCGCCAAGGTATGGCGGCGGAAGTCTCGCGCCCAAACCAGGCGTCTCACTCAACTGGACGACATTACTAACGACTTGAGTCGTGCCATAGTTCGGGACTGTTACCTCGGCAAGATAATTGTTTGCGTCCGCTTGAGGGTCAACCAGGATCTCCTGGTAGCTCTGCACTCGTTCATAAATAATCTCTGGTTGCTCACCAAAAAAGACTTCCCACTCAGCTGTTGTATGCGACGCAAAAGCTTCTCGAAGCTCAGCTCGAACTTCGATGACCCCATCGCCATCACCGAGAATTCCGATTCGTTTCGCCGCTGTATTCCATCTGGTGTCGAGAGCTAGGTCAGGCTTTCCGCCGTAAACGAGAAATTCGTCCCATGACTCATCTGACATTGCAACCGCCAAGAGAAACGAACCACCGTCGGATGCTTGGTAGACCCCATAGGGACTAGCAATACTGGGGTTGTATTGACCATCGCGTGTCAAAGAGACTCCAGTCATCGCTGTGTGAGTCAACTCCCAAGATTGCAACCACATCATGGTTCCCAGAGCCGAAGTATTTACCTCCTGCCCCCGTCCGGTTTGCTCACGGGCGAATAACGCAGTCATGATTCCTAAGCACAGTTGCATAGCGCCTGAATGGTCGGCGATTGCTGCACCAGGTGGCATCGGAGGTCCATCAACGGGACCCGATACTGCTGCTAATCCGCCACGCGCCTGCGCCGCACCATCCAGCATTGCTTTATTGGCGTCTTTTCCTTTTGGCCCAAACCCGGAAACTCTTCCATAGATAAGGCGCTCATTTATTCTCCGCAGGTGGTCGTAACTCAAACTCATTCGATCCAGAGCTTCCGCCCGATAATTTGTTACAAACACATCAGATTTTTTTATTAATTCGTTAAGAACTCTTTTTCCGAGGTCTGTATGAGCATCTAGGGCTATTGATTTTTTCCCACGGTTCATAGCCACTTGCTGGCTGCCCATTACTTCCATTCCATAGTCAAAACCTGGTCCCCGCGCGTACCGGTTTAACTCACCGCCTGGAGGCTCAACCTTTATTACCTCAGCGCCCATATCACTTAAAAATGCTCCAACATGGGGCCCCTGAATGGCGACAGTCATGTCTAAAACTTTCAGTCCAGTGAGCGGACCGTCAGACAAATCTTTTGAAACCACTATTTCGTTCCCCCTTTATATGCACGCCTTAGAACCGAGGCACCCCTGCCTAACTATTAATCATCACCCAAGTTGGCAGTCAAAAGGGACCAAAACGACCAAACCACCGACGACGAAGCAGACGGCACCTGCTTAAACCCAACAGCACCCACCACTCGTCACACGTTTACTCAACCTAGGCACGTCGACTGGTGAACAGCAGCGACACGTACAGCTCCTGAGCGAGATGAGCTGTCAACCTTTTCTTGGCAACGCAGCCAACTAAACCAACGCGGCGTGGGGGTTGATCCATGTTGTGGAACTAGGCAGGAGGTCGGATACTCGGAGACTCAGATACTCTTTGACGACTTCCCGACGATCGGTGGGGATTTAACTTAAGGAAAAGGTGGACCATGTCGGTTCTGACTATCGCAGTTACTGCTGTTCAAGACCTCAATGGCTTTGTGGCGGGGAGCAACAGTTTCGCAAAACAGCGGGTTCTCGACATGGGCGCCAAACACACCTCCATCGCCAAAATAATTATGGGCGGAGAAGCAGCAGGGCTGTGTGGTGTTTCCTTCGAGTGGGAGTCAGTAGACGCAGCTATCGCTGGATCCAACGCGATCAACAGTGACAGCCAGATGATTCAGATGATGGGTGACTGTGGAGTGTCAGTCGTTCGCCGCAGCGTGCTGGAAATTCTCGCAGAGAGAGGCGACACCAGACCCTCAGGTGGATTCGGTACCGCTGTATATATGAGCGGAAACATGACCGCAGAGGGCATCGACACTGGTTGGGGACACCTGCAAGAAGGAGCGAACGGGCTCATGACCACCCGAGCAATCGCTAATGGCGTGGCGCCATGGTCAGGGTTAATACTCACATTCGCGGACTCAGTTGATGCCCTGCTGGCCGCAGCAGCTAATGCCTGGGGAGACACCTCCATGCAAGCCCTAAATGCCAAGAACGATGCGAAACCATTAGGTCGAATTATTAACGAAATAGTCGCTTAGCGGTCATTTTCGCGGCGAGCGGCCATCGAAGGCGAGGCAGGACTACCTTGCCGAACAGCTTCAGGTTCGTGGTCATGTCCCCCATGTAGCGCCACGACGAGACCCCTATTAGAAGTGTTTAAGGGTGCCACCCCCTTACCCTTGACCCTGGAGAAGTCGAAAGCGGCTTCAATTGCATATATGAGGAGGGCCAAATGGCCCAAGGTACGGTCAAGTTTTTCAACGCACAGAAAGGGTTCGGGTTCATCGAACGCGAAGACGGCGATGATGTTTTTGTGCATTACTCAAACATTGCGGGTGACGGCTACAAGTCACTTGATGAAGGCCAAGCAGTGGAATTCGACATTGGTGAAGGACGCAAGGGTGA
>DCYM01000045.1 GCA_002331465.1 Candidatus Neomicrothrix sp. UBA2110
TGCTCTTTTTGTGTTTCTTCCAGCCACGCTCTACGCGATAAAACAACGTTGTTGCGGTTCTTGTCTAGCTCAATGATCTTGGCCTCTAACTCCATTCCGATGTATGGCTCAAGGTCACGAACACGTCGCAACTCGACAAGCGAAGCAGGCACGAATCCGCGCAGCCCAATGTCGATAATTAGGCCGCCCTTGACGACCTCTATCACCGGTCCTGAAACAACGCCTTCTGATTCTTTGATTTCTTCAATTCTGCCCCACGCCTTTTCGTATTGGGCACGCTTTTTCGAAAGAATAAGGCGTCCATCTTGATCCTCTTTTTGTAGGACCAGTGCCTCGATTTCTTCTCCCAGCTCTACTATTTCCGAGGGGTCAACAGCATTTCTGATCGAAAGTTCACGACTGGGGATCACACCTTCAGACTTGAATCCAATATCAAGAAGGACTTCATCGCGGTCAATTCGAACAACGGTGCCTGAAACAAGGTCACCGTCTTCAAATTCGACGATCGTGCCATCAATGGCATCAGCGAAGGACATCGCACCGAGATCGTTTTCAACGACGGTACGCGGGATGTATTCACCGGCATCAGTAAAGCTGCCGAATTCAGTAGTATCAGACACTCGGATTTGCTCTCAGTAGACAATACGGGGTGACGGTGGCAGAGCTCCCACCGGGCACGAGGGTCAAGGCTACACGGCCTCAATGCCGGAACCTTCTCCGGTCCTTATTTAGGTGGTGCGTTAGCGACAAGCTACGGACGGCGAGCCAATAACAGTAGCTCCGCATGGCTTAGATCTAACGACTCGGCCTTCCAATCCTCCCCGGAATGCACACTCTGGATCTCCAGAGGCTCAAGGCCGGCAGTCTCAGCCATCAACCAAAGCTCGCGGGGAGTGAAACAGGTGGTCCACAGGTCAGTTTCGAGGATCCCGCCTTGAGGGTTTCGAATTTCGGTACGTTCATGACGAGTCGCGGTCATTAGGTCAAATTCAACTGGGCTTGCCTCATTTTCGAAATTGTGGACCTGAAAATATACCGAGAAGGCCGCCAAGAGGAGTCTGTGGCCACTTCGCAACGCCTGTGCCATACCAGACAGGATCAGTTGATCACCCCGTAGGTTTGCAGGATCTTGTGTTGCAGGGCCGCCTTGTAGCCCGAACGCTCCCTCACATAGGGAAAACACTCCTTCAAATTCACCTGAAAATCGGAGTTTTCTGGCATCGATTCGCTCGAACGCAACTAAATCCGACAACCCCTCGGTAAACGCCATTTCTGTCGCTATCTCCACAAACCGTTCGGAAATATCGATGCCAAGACATCGAATTCCCCGTCTGGCTAACTCAAGAGCATGACGACCGGGACCACAACCTACGTCTAATACGTAATCGCCCGGTCGTAGCCGGAGCTGTGAAATTATTTGATTGACTTCTTCGGTCGTACCTTTAGTAAAGGAGTACCTGAGGTATGCCTCCTGAAGGTGGTCGGCCAGTTCCTCAAACCAATGCTCTCTTGGCATCTTTGTCACCCTTCAACACGGCACAACATTTCAGCCTTTCGCCTGGGCCCAGGTTGGCCCTAAGGCAATATTCACTTCAAGAGGAACCCGCAAATCTGCAGCTCCGCCCATCGACATAACTGTTAAATCTTGTATTTCGCGACTTTCCTCTGGGTGAACTTCGAGAATCACCTCATCATGGACCTGCAGCACTAAGGAACTCTGGGCGCCCATTTCGGAAAGCGCGTGGTCGATCTCGACGAGGGCTATCTTGAAAATATCCGCTGCCAGTCCCTGTATGGGTGCGTTCATGGCCTGGCGTTCCGCCGCCTGTCGAACCCGAAAGTTGGGCGAATTCAACTCAGGTATCGGTCTTCGTCGACCGAAAAGGGTCTCGGTGTACCCGCTCTCTTTAGTCTTTTCGACAATCTCGTCCATAAAAGATCTCACCGATGGGAATGCCAGAAAATAAGCTTCAAGAATTTCAGATGCCTCGCTTGTCGAGATGCCCAGACGTTGCCCCAGACCATAGGCTTCCATCCCGTAAGCCAGCCCATAGCTCACCATTTTCGCTCTCGAGCGCTGTTCTACATTGACATCTTCAGGCTTCACTCCGAACAATGAAGCGGCTGTCGCGTTATGTATGTCTTGACCCGATTCGAAGGCGTGAACAAGGCCCGGGTCATCGGATAGGTGAGCGATCACTCGAAGCTCGATTTGGTTGTAATCAGCGACCAACAATTCGTACCCGTCTTTAGGTACAAACGCCTTCCGGAACTCCCTACCTAGGGCCGTTCGAACCGGAATGTTGTGAAGGTTCGGGTCTTCAGAACTCAGACGGCCTGTGCGCGCAACGGTCTGATTGAAAGTCGCACGGATTCTTCCGTCGCCCTCAACGACGTCCAATAGCCCTTGACCATATGTTGACCTCAGTTTTTCAACCTCGCGATAACTCAAAAGGAGGCCGACAACTTCATGTTGGTCCCGAATTTTCTCTAGCGACGCAGCGTCAGTCGAATAGCCCGTCTTAGTTTTTTTCTGGGGGGTAAGGCCTAACTCATCAAACAAAATCACTCGGAGTTGCTTGGTTGAGTTCACATTGAATTCGCGTCCAGCAAGTTTGTGGATATCGACTTCTAGTCGGCGTACCTCGCCAACTAAGTGGTCACGCATGCGCGTCAATTCGCCAACATCAACCCCTACCCCAACGTCTTCCATCCGAGACAGCACAGAAATAAGCGGTCGTTCTACTTCGTCATATAGCCAAAACATCGAACGTTCCTCGAGGACCGTTAGCAGCGCCGGAACCAGCCGGTGTACCGCTAGAGCGTCACGGGCTACGTCAAGAAGCAGGTCTTCCGACCCTCCGCCAAGATCCAGCTGGCCATCGGCCGCAAGGTCAGCACGCATCAGTTCGCTACGACAGTATTTGCGCAACAGATCATCGAGTACGTACTGGCCGCCACTGGGGTCGATGAGGTATGCAACGATCGCAGTGTCTACTCGTAGACCTTCTGCTTCAAGTCCAAGTTTGCGGAGGCCGCGAGTGAATTTTTTGGCGTGATGAGTGTCGAATCCTATGCCGTCAGCCCCCACGACTTGCTGGAGAATACCGAGGACGGCTGAGTCTTCGAGCACAGAGGCCTCCACCGCTATTACTTCTCCCATCTCGGCATTCATAACAACTGAAAGAGACGACAACGAACCAGTCGAATCAACGCTCCAGCCGAGCGAAGGCACTTCGTTTTTGTTGAGCAAGGACTTCAGATGGGACACAAAGTCCAACTCCGAAGTGACCCGGATCAGCTCAGCTTCGACAACATCGCCCTCCGACTCCAAAGTTGGCAGAGGGTTACCCAATATTTCGCTTAGGCGTTCATAAAGGGAGCCAAATTCTAGAACATCAAAAAGTTGCTGTACTTTCACAACGTCGACTTGGCCCCATTTGACCGTTCGTGGATCTAGGTCGATTGACACATCGGTTCTAAGCACCATCGCGTCAACGTTTCGTCTTGCGCGTTCTTCGAATTCAATAAGATTTTGCCTCAATTTGGGGGTCTGGTCATCAACATGGTCAAAGATCCCGTCTAATCCTCCGTAAGCATTGATGAGTTTGGCCGCTGTCTTCTCGCCTACGCCCGGCACTCCTGGAAGATTGTCTGATGGATCTCCACGCAGCGCCGCATACTGGGGGTATAGCTCCGCCGAAACTCCCGTCCGGTCAACGATTCCGGCCTCGTCATATAACGCGTAGTCGCTCACACCCCGCCGGTTGTACAAAACTTTAATGAAGGGATCTCGGACCATTTGGTAGATGTCGCGATCACCAGTGACGATCACTGCCTGATCCCCGGAGTCCGCAACTTGCGTCGCGAGAGTAGCCAAAACATCATCAGCTTCGAAGCCCACCACATCGACCGCGGGCACCTTGAGCGCTTCTAAGACTTCTCGAACCAGCCCAAACTGCGGAATCAACAAATCTGGCGTTGGTTCTCGCTGAGCCTTGTACTCCGGAAGCATCTGGTGTCGGAAGGTGGGCTCAGGGCGATCGAAAGCAACGACGATTCCTTCGGGCTGTTGATCCCGTATAAGGTTCAAAAGCATAGAAGTGAAGCCGAAAACAGCGTTTGTGACTTGACCAGAGGCAGTTGCCATATCCGTTGGTAAAGCAAAAAATGCGCGATACGTAAGAGAGTTGCCGTCAAGCAGAAGAATCTTTGCCACGGTTGGAACCCTAGGGCCCCGACGGGTTCACATGGACGACCAAACTCTCGTGTCCGCTACTTTGCTCCGCTTAAGGTTCTAAGAGCCCGTCAATGACACGGTTCGCCACCTCGAGCATCGTGGATCGGCCGCTCATCGCTGTCTGTTGGATAAACGCGAAGGCATCCTGTTCGGACATTCCGTGGTTGTCAATCAGGCGGCCCTTGGCTCGATCGACCACTTTGCGCACTTCAAGTTGGCCTTCTAGCTCACGCACTGTTTCCTCTAGCTGGCACATTTCCTCGAACCGACCCAGCGCGACTTCAATCGCGGAAACCAGTTCCTCGCGCTGAAACGGTTTGACTAAGTATGAAAGCACTCCCGCATCACGCGCTTGCTCAATCAGATGTCGTTGACTAAACGCTGTAAGGATCACCACCGCGGCTTGGCGGTCAGTCGACACGTGACGAGCCGCAGTCAACCCATCCATCCCAGGCATCTTGATGTCGAAAATGCATAAATCTGGGGCGTGTTCAGCCACTAACTCCACCGCTTCATCACCACGGCCAGTTTCGGCAACGACTTCATAGCCTTCGTCTTCGAGCATCTCGCGTAGATCAAGGCGAATAATGGCTTCGTCCTCGGCGATAACGACACGCTTCGACAACGGATTCCTCATGGTTTGCGAGGCACGACCTCGGGCGGGTGGGAGATACAACCTTAGCGAATCCGGCGCGTATCGTTGTTGTGAGAGATTTTGCTCGTCAGCGCGAACGCCCACTCATTTGATCAAGAAGCGCATCTTGCCGGCCTTCGAGCTGCCCAAGGCGATCTGCTACTTGGCTTCGCTGTTGGCCAATAACTTCGACATGTCGGGCGGCCCGCTGGTGGGTTCGTTCCGATATTGGAGTTTCCGATACCAACGCATAAAGCCTCGCCGTATCTGCTTCATCGGAAAGATACGCCCATTGCTCATCTAGGAGAACCAGCTCTGCCCGCACTGAGGCAATTTGTTCGCTGTTTCGGCGAAGCTGACGTTCTGTGATCTTGATCGGCATGGGGTCGAGAATCTAGCCGCTAATAACGCAAGTTCCTATTTCGCTGCTAGTTAAGGCTTCCTCCCGACGCACCGAGCAAGAATTCCTGGCACAAAGTCAATGACTTCGATATCAACGAATCCAGCGGACGCGAAGTACTTCTGACACTCCGCTCGGGTATGCGCTCGACCTTCGCTTCCACAAATCAGCTCGTTCATCCCCCACATTGCTGCGTCAACCGGACCTTTTCGATTGTCGTTGAGCATCTCGCCAATCAGATGCATTTCGCCGCCTGGTTCCAGCGCCCGAAACGCTCTCGAAACGACGCCACCAATGATCTCGCCGTCATAAATTGGAAGGTTGCTGGCCATCACAACAACGTCGACCGGAGAAGGAAACTCTCCTACGGTGAAATCGGCGCCGAGCGTTTCGACGCGGTCTTGGACCCCGGCATCTGCAATATATTCCTGAGTCGCAATTACGACTGGCGGTAGGTCCAGAACTGTGGCCCGTAATCCTTTGAAATGCTCGACTGCTGTAATGCTGTACGCGCCGGATCCGCCTCCTAAGTCGAGCAGGTGACGGCGAGTACTCAGATCGACGGTTTTGACGAATCGACGGGCCGCGCCGAATCCGATGCTCGCAGTGGCCCGATGATATTTCCGCGCGGACTCAACGGTTAGCTCTTGGTACATCCCGAGTTTGCTCGAGTCTGGAATACGCATCTTTTCGGTCATACCGAACCATCCGCCAACATCGGGACGAGTAAACATCATCCAGGCGCCGGCGTAACGGGCTTTTCCTTCAACTAGGTAGGCCTCAACGTCGAGTGTGTTGACAAGGTGATCGCCCTCCCAGTCCAACAACTCGAGACTAAGAGCGCATGACACCAAACGATCCACGTCAACAGGTCGAAGTCCTGTCTCCTCAACCAGAGCAGTTTCAGTGTTGAAACCGTTGCTGACGTGGGTGAACAAACCGACATCAAGCGCTGTGTATAAGACCGCCGATGCGGTGTAAGCCCGAGCCATTTCCTGAAGTCGAGTGGTATCTACTCGTTTGTTCATAGCGTTCCGATCGTAAATATGGTTGAGCGCTTAAGAGTCTTCTACCCGAAAGTACTCAGGCTTCCCTAACGCCCAGTATTCACCCCACACTTGTTCCCCTCCGGCGACGTGAAACACTTCACCGGTTATGTATGAGGCGGTTGTGGATGATCCCAGAAACGCAACTGCCTGCGCTACATCGTGGACGTCCCCGAGTCTTCTTTGTGGATTGTGATCGAAAGAGGGACGCGCTTCAGGTGGATAGTTCACCAATCCGGGGCTGCGAACTACTCCAACGGCGATGGTGTTGACTCTGATGTTGTGCGGAGCCCATTCGACACTGAGCGATGCCGCCAACCCAGCTGCGCCGGCTCTTGCAGCGGCGGTATGAGGGATTCCAACGGAGGCACGACCCGTAATCGTTCCAATATTTACGATGGATCCTGGCTGCTTTTCCTGAATCCAGGTTCGCGCGGCTTCCTGCATTACAAACCACGGTCCATACAAATTGGTTTCAACGACAGCAGCCCAACCTTTGGGAGAAATCTCCACCGCCGGCGCCGAGAACTGGCCGCCTGCGTTGTTCACCACCAAATCCAACCCACCGCATTCGCTCCAAGCAGCGCCAATCAGATCAGCTACCTGGTCGGGATCGCGGATAGTCATGGGGATCGAGCAGACATCAATCCCGTGAGCGGCTAAAGATTTTTCCAGCTCGACAAGTTTTGATTCGTTTCGGCCGCAGGTGATAATCCGAGCTCCAAGTCGTCCCAGCAACATGCAGATTGCTCTGCC
>DCYM01000048.1:0-798 GCA_002331465.1 Candidatus Neomicrothrix sp. UBA2110
GAGAGCTCGCCGGGAACTCGGATGGTTGCCGTCAGTGGTCATGTACAACGACCCGGGGTATACGAAATTGTTAATGGGACCACCACATTTCGCGATCTTTTGTACAGCGAAGAAATGTGCGGCGGAATTCGCAACGAGAATCAACTTAAAGCTTTTGTACCTGGCGGAGGTTCCGCTCCGTGGTTCACCCCCGCCCAGCTTGACTTGCCTTTTGAGGGCAGCGAAATAGGACCTGAGGGGTCAATGCTTGGATCAGGTGCAGTCATCGTGATGGATGAAACCACTGACATTCCGGCAGCTGCTCTCACCCTCACCAAGTTCTACGCGCATGAGTCATGTGGCAAATGTGTGCCCTGTCGTGAAGGCGGTCCCTGGCTCGAACAGATTCTCCGGCGCATAGTCGATGGTCTCGGCACGCCTCGCGATCTGGATTTACTTTTTGAGGTCGGTGAAACAATCTGCCCCGGTGACTTCCCCCACGCAGCGGTTCCATCTAGAGGAATCGAGGCAGTTCCTTTCCCATATCGCATGACCACGATTTGCTTCGTTGGGCCATCAGCTTTCGCCCCTATCCATTCTGCTCTCACACTGTTCAGAGAAGAGTTTGAGGAGAAAGTCGCGGGTAATAAGAATCGGACCATGATTGAGGTGGCTGTTGATGTCTGATACGCCCCCAAGCGAGGTCACCGTCACCATCAATGGTGACGAATTCGAAGCACGCCCTGGTGAAATGCTTATCGCTGCCGCAGACCGAGCAGGGGTTCATATCCCCCGGTTTTGTTACCACGAACGTATGTC
>DCYM01000048.1:1200-2659 GCA_002331465.1 Candidatus Neomicrothrix sp. UBA2110
TCTTGCATGGTCCCTGTTGCGCAAGGAATGGTTGTAGATACCCAGTCGGAGGAAACTAAACGAGCTCAGGAAGGCATTCTTGAATTCCTGCTTGTGAATCATCCACTCGACTGCCCAGTGTGCGATAAGGGTGGCGAATGTCCGCTCCAAGATCAGACTATGGCCTATGGTCCCGGCGAATCACGATTTGTGGAAGAGAAGCGGCATTACGAGAAACCAATTCCGATCTCGGACCTAGTTGATCTCGATAGAGAACGTTGCATCCTTTGTGATCGCTGCACCAGATTTGCAGACGAGATTGCGGGAGACCCGCTAATACAATTCACAGAACGTGGTAGTTCCACGCAGGTATTAACTTTTCCCGACGAACCTTTCAGTTCGTATTTCTCAGGTAACACCGTTCAGATTTGCCCGGTGGGAGCACTCACCGCCGCGCCCTACCGATTCAAGGCGCGCCCTTGGGATCTCGAACAAGTTGAATCGACGTGCACGACTTGCTCCGTAGGCTGTCGTGTCGCCGTGGAGTCTTCGCGAAGCCAACTCGTGCGATATCTAGGAGTCGACGTTGAGTCGGTGAACCATGGATGGCTTTGTGACAAAGGACGGTTCGATTATGAGGCTGTCAACAGTGACGATCGGCTAGTAACCCCGCTCGTTCGAGATGATCATGACCAATACCAATTGCTTGGCACTGATTGGGGCTCGGCTTTAGCTCGGGCCGCTGCAGCCATAAAGCAGGCAGGTCCACAACGCGTTGGGATAATCGGTGGATCGAGACTCACCAATGAAGATGCCTACGCATGGGCAAAACTCGCTCGCGCTGTCATCGGAACCGACAACGTGGATGCACAACTAGGGGATGGATTACCGGCCGATGTTGTATTGGGGCTTCCAACAGCAACCATTGCAGACGCTTGCGAAGCGGACACAGTTCTTATTGTCGGTCCAGATCTCAAAGAGGAGCTACCGATCCTGCATCTGCGCCTTCGCGTAGCTGCCACTAAAGGACAAACCAAGGTCATAGAAATAGGACCAATTGCTACAGGTGCTGAACCCTACGCACAACGCTCTATTCGCTGCCGGTCTGGCGAGGCAGCAAAGACTTTGGTGGCTCTTTTGGAAAGCGACGATCCACTTGGGGATCAACTTCGAGACGGATCTGTAGTAGCGGTATTAGGCCGCGCGTCTATGGCCGAATCAGCCACCCCCGCGTTGGAAGTTGCTTCGGTCATCCGTGATCGGCTTCCCCATGCCACCTTCTTGCCGGCGCTAAGGCGGGGAAATGTGCGCGGGGCCTTAGACATGGGTCTCGCTCCAGGGATCCTTCCCGGGCGAACAACCATTGATGACCCAAGCGAATCTTTGATCAATCGATGGCAAACTCTCCCTGAAAACGCTGGTCTCGATACGACAGCAATGCTCCAAGCGGCAGCAACTGGTGAACTTGACACACTTATTT
>DCYM01000128.1:0-6800 GCA_002331465.1 Candidatus Neomicrothrix sp. UBA2110
TGGAGCGTTTCTGGCCGCTCGCTCCAAAACTTTCCACCCTGCGATCCACCTTTCAGGTGTGGGGTTCGCGGCAACCGCTCCCGCTAAGGCTGATAGAGCTGCATAGAGGCGGTCACCTCGATCAGGAAACTCAACGTCGTCTGGATTTCTCAATGCTGACTCAGGGTCAGGAAGATCGAGCTCCTCGAGCCAAGTAAGAAACTCAAGACCTGCGCCATCCCCAACAGAACCGATTACTAGATTTCTTTTAGCTTCCATAGAGGCGTCAACTGCTTGCGCGACAGCGAGCAGGCGGGACACCATTTCCCATGTTCGAGGACTAGGCCACGCACGCCCAGCCAAAGCACGCTCGGTAGGAGGCGCGATGACCAAAGATCTCCGCACTCCAAGAAAACCTCCAACTATCGCCGCCGCGATGGGAATTTGACTTTCCCATCCGTCTGGAAGCACCGGGACATCAGGACTTCGAAACCCCGCGACGAGACCTGTGGCTACCGCAGAGGGATCGGTCTGCCAGTCAAGGTGACAGAACCTATTAGCCAGTGGCGCAGACAGGTCCCATCCATCCGCGGCCTGGTCGGGCGGATTCGCTGCCGCAACTATCGCTATGTTGTCAGGCAACGCCAAATCACCTACGACTCGTTCTAATACGACGCGAAGCAGCGCCGCCTGCACGGCAGGTGGTGCTGTTGATATTTCGTCGAGAAATAGAACCCCAGTCCCTGCCTCCGCTAGTCGGCGAGCCCATCGGGGTGGCGCGAACCTGACGTCGTCGCCATCTATTACTGGCAGACCACCAAAATCACTCGGTTCGCGGATGCTGGCAATAACGACCTCATGAGGGATGTCTAACGATTGGCACATAGCCGCAACCGCCGAACTTTTGCCAGTTCCGGGCGGCCCCCACAACAAAAC
Source organism: Candidatus Neomicrothrix sp. UBA2110 (assembly GCA_002331465.1). Classification (GTDB taxonomy): domain Bacteria; phylum Actinomycetota; class Acidimicrobiia; order Acidimicrobiales; family Poriferisodalaceae; genus UBA2110. Next base: position 916 of record DCYM01000128.1, read on the forward strand.
GGGAATTCGAGCCGCTACCGATAATGACAAGGCTTCAAGAACTGAGTCATCCTGTTTGCTCATACGGACAGTCTCCTCGAAATACCACTAATCGTCCGGCACTATCGCACTACGCCCTCTGCGCGGGCCGGATAACGTGCGAGTTGATGGATGAACATCTGACTGCCCACGAGCACGTGACCCCTATGACACAAGGGCCCACAGGCCCTTTGCAAGGGATCCGCATTTTGGATTGCACGCAAGCGATTGCGGGCCCCTGGTCGACCATGATGCTGGGTGATTTGGGCGCAGATGTTATAAAAATTGAAGCTCCGAGAGGCGACCTTCAGCGCCCCATGGCTCCGTATACGCGTGAGGACCAAGAACGGTCTTATGGCGGTTCGTTTTCAACCTATAACCGCAACAAGCGTGGCGTGGTGCTTGATTTCAGCCAGGCTGCCGACAAAGAAACATTTCTTGACCTTGTTGAGACAGCAGATGCTGTTGTCGAGAACATGCGCGCAGGGGTCATGGATGGGCTTGGCTTAGGTTGGGAAGTTCTTCAGGAGCGCAATCCCCGTCTCGTATACGGAGCGATTCGGGGTTTCGGCGATCCTCGAACCGGATCTAGCCCCCACGCCGACTGGCCCGCCTATGACGTCATAGCGCAGGCCATGGGTGGGTTGGTGGCACAAAACGGGAACGGGCCCGATAACCGGATTCAGGTTGGGCCATTTGTCGGTGACATTTACCCGGGCACAATCGGAGCAATGGGCGTATTGGCGGCTCTTTTTCACGCTCAACGAACTGGTCAAGGGCAGTTCGTTGATGTTGCGATGGTGGACTCAATAATGGCTCTTACCGAGATGGGAGTGATGCGCTACTCCTACTTGGGTAGACCCGACACTCCGCCAAGTGGAAACAGCAACGATTTTGCGGTGCCATTCGATGTATTCAAAACGGTGGATGGTTCGGTCGCTATCGCTGCTCCCACGGATAATCACTGGCGAGAACTCGCCACCGCTATGGGCCATCCAGAGTGGGGAGAAGATGAAGACAAAGCAACTATTCGCGCGCGAGTACGAAACCGCGAACCCATTGATGAAGCGTTGACTGAATGGGCTAGTAATAAAACCAACGAGGAGATCTTGGACGCCATTGGCGGGAAGGTGCCGTGCGGCCCCGTCAACCTGCCCGGAGATCTATTTTCTGACGCTCATGTCGAAGCTCGCGAGATGCTGGTCGCTGTCGATCAACCAAGCGGACGTCCTATTGTTCAAGTGGCTTCACCAATCAAGATGACGAGCACGCCGACCGGAGTGCACCGCCGGGCTCCTCGACTCGGAGAGCACACCGAAGAAGTTCTCTCCGAAATAGAAGAGCTGCGCAACCGTTTCGATAGCTGACGCCGGCTCCTCACGGCGAGTACCTCGGACGGTTAAGTAAATTATGTGGCGCAGCCATATGCCGCATCAACCAACGCCTCTCCCCTGGCATCGAGGAGCACCGACTTGCCCATCTGGTTCATCACGTAACCCATGGAAAGACCAAGTTGTGGGTCCGCGAATCCAATGGATCCACCAGCGCCAACATGACCGAATGCACCTTCACGAATATTCACAGAATCCTGATCGCCCGTTCGAGAAGTACGATTCTCCATTCTCAACATAAAGCCTTCGGAAAAGCGTGTAGGCAACAACAACATCGCATCGCACTCGGTCCCAACAGATACTCGAGACATTCTCTCGAGTTGAGAAGCGCTCACAAATTGGCCAGTAGCGCAGGACTGGTAAATCTTGGCCAGCCCGCGTGCGTTCGCAATTCCCCCACCGCCACCTAATTCCGCTGACCACACCTCGGGTGAGTCTCCTTTTGCTCCTCCTCGATTGCGCCAGGCTCTCCCCTGCAGGCCTGTCGGGTCCGCCAAAAACGCGTCGGTAAACGCTGCGAACGTTTCATTCTTGCTAGGCCGGAATGGTCTCAGAGGCGAAACTCGGTGATGTTCTTCAGTCGGTAACCCAATCCAGAAGTCGGCACCTACTGGTTCTGCCACCTCTTCTCGAAAAAAAGCTCCCAGACTTTGTCCCGATGCTCGACGAACCAATTCCCCTGCTACCCACCCGAACGACATCAAGTGGTAGCCGTTGCGAGTACCAGGCTCCCACCAGGGTTCCTCTGCGGCCACTCGATCACACATGTAGTCCCAGTCCAGAGCCGAGTCGCCAGGAAGATCGTCGCGGAAAGCTGCGACACCCGTCGTATGGTTCAACATCATTCGGGTCGTAACGCCAGCCTTCGCTCCATGCGCAAATTCGGGCCAAATCTCAAAGACCGGTGCGTCAAGATCAAGAAGACCGCGGTCAGCCAAGAGGTGGCAAGCAAGCGCAACCCCACCCTTCGTGCATGAGTTGATCACTGCAATGGTGTCGACCAACCAGGGATTGCCGTCGGTGTCACGATCGCCAGCCCACAAATCAACAACCGTTCTACCTTCATAAGTGGCACATACCGAAGCACCTAGCTCGCCCCGATGGGCGAAGTTAAACGCGAATTGTTCGTACAAAGGTTCCCAACCGGCGGCAACAGAGCCGTGAATTTCGACAGTCATCCCCGCCAGATTGTCACGTCCCTGTCCCCCCTGTCTCCTCAATCACAGCGACCTCAGGTAGCTTCGCCTTAATGGTGAAGCGTAAAAGACGACGTCCAGCGATGCGGCAGCCCCGGCAAAGCTCTGATCCCGTGACCCCGGGTGATGTATCGGTGATGCGGTCTGTGCCTGAAGACATTGCCCGTCCTGATTACGCGGCAGACGGCGTGCCAATTCTTCAAGCACCCGCGAACTTAATAAAGGATGATGCGGAGCTAGCCCGGATGCGCATCGCTGGCGCTGCGGCCAGGAGAGTGCTCCGCGAAGTCGCTGCCGAAATTACGTCAGGTGTCACGACTGACCACCTCGACGCAGTTTGCCACGAGGCGTGCATAGCGGAGGGCGGATACCCCAGCCCTCTCAACTACAACGGGTATCCAAAATCGCTTTGCACTTCCGTCAATGAAATTATCTGTCACGGCATTCCAGATAGTCGCGCCTTACGCGAAGGCGACATCATCAATTGCGACGTCACGATTTTCCTCAACGGCGTCCACGGCGACCACAGCGAAACCTTTGCCGTCGGTCAGATCGATCAACGCTCCGAGGAGTTGATTCGAACAACTCGGGAATGTCTGTATTTAGGTATTGGCGCTGTCCGCTCTGGCGGGATCGTCAGTGATATAGGTAAAGCAATCCAGGGCCACGCTGAGGACGCCGGTTTCGGCGTGGTGCGTGAGTTCATTGGTCACGGAGTAGGGGAAGTTTTCCATCATCAGCCAAATATTCCGCACTATTATGAGCCATCCGCTCGCTTCCAATTCGAACCTGGAATGACGTTCACGATCGAACCGATGATCACCATCGGTTCACCTCGAGCAAATTTATGGGATGACGGCTGGACAGCTGCTACTGCTGACTTAAGTCGTACCGCTCAATTCGAACACACAGTTCTGGTGCGAGAAGACGGGGTCGAAATTCTCACTGTCGAGGAACAGGAAGCACAACCATTCCTCAGCAACGCAGACCCGCATACCTGGCCTTCAACTATCCCGCTGAATCAGAGCGGCTTTAGGACTTAAGGACCAGGATCTTGAGAGCCGCAAAATTTCTGTGTGTGGTTGCCGCGTTACCGTTGGGTTTAATCGCATGCGCGACTGAACCTAAAGTTCGACCCATCCCCACCACGACCCCTGTTTTGACAACGCTGCGCCCTGAACTCACGACGACAACGACGGAAAAGATCATTCAGCGAATGGCTTATGTAGTGCAGCCCGGAGACACACTCGGAAAAATAGCCAAGGGATTTGGTGTGACAGTTGCTGACCTGATGACGGAAAACGGAAAGGAAGACACGATCTTGGGAATCGGGGAGACCCTATTTATTCCTCCAGCGTCAGACGGAACTTCTGAGTGACACCGATTCGACACTTCGTGGCCTCACCGTTCGCCATTTTGATATTCATCTCTCTTGTTGCTTGCACGCCGGAGATAAAACCCGAACCGGTCAATGTCGGTTCGACGGCGGTGAAAGTTGGTGAAGTTACACCAACCGAAGAAGCATTTCGCGCCACCTACGAAGTAATTAGAGGGGACACGCTCATCGCTATTGCCGATCGTTTCGGCATTCATCTCAATGACCTAGTGCGCGAAAACAACATCGCCGATCCAACAATGATCTATGTAGGCCAGATTCTTCTGATCCCGCCTTCGCCTGATAAGGACGACGGCCCCTTGCTCACGATACCCCCACCGACTGATCCTCAACTTCCGGTGCTCGAATCAACGACCTCTTTGGGGGAAGAGTGACTCCTCCTCCGAGTTGCCTGGCATTCATCGGTTTGGCATGCAACTGTGATTGGGTGCACGAGGATCAGCGTCGATGAGCGGCAACAGTCCCCTTGGCCCAAACGTCGATCAAATCGACGAGCAAATAGATCAATGGTGGGAACGTTGGCGGGGTCGACCATCTATTGATCGATTGTTTTACACAGCGTCAAATCTCGGCGATTTCAGCCTTATTTGGCACATCGTTGGCGGCCTTCGGGCGTTACCCCCAGGGAGACGAACCCGCAGCTCTATCAGGTTCAGTGCCCTTATGGGGTTTGAATCACTCTTGATAAATCAGGGCGTCAAAAGGTTTTTCGGTCGAGTTCGTCCTGCTGAAGCCACAGATAACCCGACCTCACATCAACTCCGTCAGCCGGTCACGTCGAGTTTCCCGTCGGGCCACGCCTCAGCGGCTTTTTGTGCATCAGCATTTCTTTCGCGCCGATCGAGCTTGGGATCGTTCTGGCATCTCATCGCTGGCCTCTTAGCTTGTTCACGCATACATGTCCGGTTACATCACGCGTCAGACGTGGTTGCCGGGGCGGGAATAGGAATGATTCTCGGAAAATTAGCGGAACGGCTTTTCCCTAAGGACTAATCAGCCGGCTCGCGTACGCGTACCAGCGCAGCGACCATCCTGACTCAGGCTTGAGCCGGAACTTCGAGCTCTGCCTCAACCTCGGAAATATCTACTGTGATGTCAACTTCCGGTTGACCAATTCGGTTGAGCACGGATCGAATATCGAGAAGTACATCAGTGACTTCGTTCGAGGAGACCAGTTCGCGTTGCATAAAGGTGCCAAGGGCACGGTCAACTACTGCTAGCGCCTCGTTGGCGTTAGTAGGGGCGACAATCTTTACGTCCGGGGTCTCGGTCACCAGATGCTCCTATCTGTAGGGATAGTAAAAGTTCAGACTCGCAATCTCACCCTATCGCTGCCCGCCACCCGATAACGAACATATTCGACATAAGTCACATGTCCAAAGACCCGAGTAGGTTCCTAGCAATGAACGGTAATTCTACAATTCCCCTCGGTGTGACCTACGGCAGTCTCGGAGTTCTTGGGCCATCGGCGGTAACAGAAGTTGCTCAATCGGCTGAGGCAGCTGGTTACCAATCTTTTTGGACAGTAGAAGCATCGGGCACTGACGCTTTCAGTCTCCTGGGGGCGGTGTCGCACGCTGCTCCCGGGCTTGACTTAGCGACCGGCATAGTGCCAATTCAGTTTCGCGGTCCCTCCTTAACTGCCATGACCGCCGCGACACTTCAAGCGCTCAACCCCATACGAAACGTATGGATTGGCTTGGGAGTATCGGCCCCAGGTGTTCTGCGCCAACATGGCATCCAGGCTCCTGACCGTCCGATAGCCATGATGCGCGAATACGTTGCCTTACTCCGCGAATGCCTGTCGGGAGAGTCTGTGACGTTTGAAGGTGATTTTTGGCAACTTCGGCGGTTTCGGTTGGCAATTCGACTCGAAGAACAGTC
>DCYM01000128.1:7196-10752 GCA_002331465.1 Candidatus Neomicrothrix sp. UBA2110
GCGGTTCTCTTGAACTACATCCCTGCGGCCCACGTGGGGGAAGCAGTGCAACACATTCGAGCTGGCGGAAACGCAACAATCATGAGTTACGTGCACGCAGCGGTGGGTGATTTGTCAGAGGTAGCTCGCTCCGCCCGAAAAGACTTGTTTAACTATGCGATGGCCGACGGGTACGCCAACATGTTCCGCTCTGCGGGATTTGGAAGTGAAGTCGATCAATTACGTTCACATCAGGCCGACCGTGACCGCGAAGGCGCACTCGCCTCGGTGACGGACCGAATGATTCAGGCCATCAACTTCGTCGGAAGCCAAGACGAGGTTGCAGATTTTATTCGAAATTACATCGCAGCTGGAGTCGAGTACCCCATCTTGATGCCAATGCCATGGGGCGCCGATCGCAGGTTAGTTACCCAGTTAACTTTGGAGGCCGCAGCTGTCGCCGTTTCCTAATGACGAAATAGATCTTCGGAAGAGAAGGACCACTTGGATCCCTTCTCTGCTTCATTCTGTTCACCAGCAGTTTCCCGAAGGCCATTCGATCCATTTCGTATTTAACACCCGTTGGGAACCACAGCGGGTTTCAGATGTACTGGTCGGCGCCGGATTCTCGCTTCAGGCGCCAAGCCGTGGCGCTGACTCCATTCACGTCACCGCCAAACCTATTCGAACCTTGTCAGACACCGTCAACTCGGATATGCGGCTACTTCTCGTCGGATTAAATCCCAGTTTCCATGCCGCAGATGCTGGATATGGATTCGCAGGTCCCAGTAACCGCTTCTGGTCTGCTGCACTTGAAGCTCAAATTGTTAGTAAGGAACGCGATTCGATCCACGCCTTACAAGTCGACCGCGTCGGTATGACCGATCTTGTAAAGAAGCCAACTTCGAAAGCGTCTGAATTGACTGACACGCACTTCCGTGTCGGATTGGCAAGAGTCAGTCGTATGTGTAGTTGGTTACGCCCAAAGGCTGTATGCGTTCTCGGAATTACCGGGTGGCGAGCCGCTCTTGGAGACCCCAAACTGTCGCTTGGCGCGCAGATGACCCGATTGGGTGGCAGGCCGGTTTATGTGTTGCCCAACCCCAGTGGATTAAACGCGCATACAAACCACGGGGACATGGTGAAGCGATTCCGAGACCTGTTGGATTCTGTCTAAGAGCTCAGCGTTCAGTCGAGCGAAGCGATTCCGGTCGGACAGGTGACGCCCGTTTCGCCAAGTCCGCAATAGCCGTTAGGTACTTTCTGCAAATATTGCTGGTGATAATGCTCCGCGTAGTAAAAATCTCCTACCCCCAAAATTTCGGTTGTTATGACGCCAAACCCGGCCTTAGTGAGCGCTGGCTGAAATTCTTGGCGACTTGCCTCTGCAAGTAGGCGCTGTTGTTCGCTCGAAACATATATCCCGGATCGGTATTGAGTTCCCAAGTCATTTCCTTGTCGCATGCCTTGAGTCGGGTCGTGGTTTTCCCAGAAAAGTTTAAGAATTTCGAAATAACTGATGGCGTCAGGATCAAAGACGGCAAGAACTACTTCGTTGTGCCCCGTAAGCCCACTACAAACTTCTTCGTAGGTTGGGTTGCGCGTGAATCCTCCGGCATAGCCAACCGCTGTTGTCAGCACTCCAGGCGCCTCCCAGAAAATTCTCTCAGCGCCCCAGAAACAGCCCATGCCGAGCACTATGTTTTCGCTGCCGTCAGGAAACGGGGGGATTAGAGGTTCACCCAATACTTCATGGGCGGGCGGGACCGGCATTGCTAGGTCACGGCCTGGGAGCGCGTTCTCCGCCAAGGGGATTTCAAGTTTTCTAGACCACAGCGACATCGTTCTAACCTCCCTGCCAGATTAGATCATCGCGGGCAGACAAGGCACAGCCTCACCTACCCTTGGTACATGTCGACTTCCCTAATCCCACCAGAATCGTTGGCTCGCGTCGGCGAGGTTCTAGAAGGTCCTGTAACAGTCCCGATTGATCGTCGTGAAGCGCAGCGTTACGCCTATGCCGTCGGCGACGAAAATCCAGTTTATTTCGATGAGGTCTCCGCTCACGCGGCGGGATATCGAACGGTCACGGTTCCGCCTCTATTTATCACTCACGCTCTCGTCCCGCCTAAGTCGGCACACATGCTTCGCGAAGACGGGCTATATCAAGACGCCACGAGCATTCATCTGGAAGTATCGAGGATGATGTTCGGGGGAGAAGAATGGGATTTCCTTGAACCGGTTTGTGTCGGTGACGAGATCACAGCCACCACGCGGCTCGCAGATCTCGACCAAAAAGAAGGAAGCAAGGGTCCCTTCGTTCGGCTCGTTCGCGAAACAACCTTCGTGAACCAGGACGAACAAGTGGTCGCGAGGTCGCGGCAGATTGGTATTGCTCGATGAACAAATATCCGAGTTCTGGGTCAATAAGCGTGGGTGATCATCTGCCCGTAATGCGCAAAAAGGCCAACGAAGCCGAACTTTTCTTGTACAGCGCTGCAAGCTTCAATCCACATCGCATTCACTACGACCGCAGTTATGCACATCACGAAGGCCACCATGACACTGTCGTTCACGGACCACTTCAAGGTTCGTGGCTTACTCAATTCGTGACCGATTGGGCCGGTCCCAAGGCTCGGCTGATATCCATCGAATGGCAAAACCGCGCCAGCGCCTTTGTCGATGAAGAGGTTCAATTCTCGGGCACAGTCGTAGCTCTTGACACGCTCGAGTCGATAGTCGAACTTGAGATTTTCGAACGAAAAGCTGACGGAACAATTCTGATGCCCGCCAAAGCCCTCGTCAGATTAGAGGAACGGTAGATGAAGATAGCCGTCGATTTTCCCTCAGTGGCCTACCGGGAAGGACCCGAGAAAGTTCTCGCCTTAGCGTCAGCTATCGAAGAAATCGGTTACGACGAGATCGCGGCATTCGATCACGTCGTTATGGGTCACCCAGGAGAAGGTCGCCGAACCATTTATTCGGCAGAGATGCCCATTCTGGAAGCGTTGATGTTGCTTTCAAACGTTGCCGCCGTTACCACTCGAGTATCCCTCTCGACTGAGGTGCTCGTCTTACCTCAACGTCAACCCGTACTGGTAGCGAAGCAAATCAGCACCTTAGACACACTCTCTAACGGGCGCGTTCGGTTAGGCATCGGCGTCGGCTGGCAAGATAGCGAGTACGACGCTCTTGAAGAGAATTTCTCCAATCGGGGCAAGCGTATGGATGAAGCGATTGATCTCCTGAGAAGTTACTGGTCAGGTGGCCGTATCGCATTTCGTGGAAGCTATTACGACTCTCACGACATGGGCATGGAACCAGTTTCGCCTCAAGGAGCCGGGCTCCCGATATGGGTGGGAGGAGATAGCCCTGCGGCTTTGAGAAGAACGGCCGAAAAGGCAGACGGATGGATGGCCTCAGGGGTTACAGACGAACAAGCCTTGTTGTGCGTCGAAAACATACGACATCAAGCCGAGGAACTAGGTCGAGGCGCGGACGAAATCGGCTTCCAACTCATGTTGCAACCTCCGCCCCGTACCGACGAGGACAAAGTCTTCTACGCCGATCTCGACGC
>DCYM01000031.1:0-9016 GCA_002331465.1 Candidatus Neomicrothrix sp. UBA2110
GAGGTCGTGAACTTGACCCATTATCGAGCTATTCAAATAGAAGCGATCTGGGCTCAACCGAGTGATAGTCATCTCACATTCGATGCCCCCCTGAGGTGTCAACATGTGAGTAAGGCGGATGCCACCGTTTTTGGCCGGCAACTTGTTGGCCGATAGACGTTCCAGTAGCGAAGCTGCGTCTCGTCCCGTTACCTCAATTTTGGTGAATGCTGTGAGATCAGCAATACCTGCCCTTTCTCGAGTCCCTCGAACTTCGTCGCCGACAGCATCTAGAGCATTTGAGCGTCGAAACGTGTGTTGTTCAGCCGGTCCGAAGTATTGAGGCCTTTCCCAACCAAATATCTCCATCCATTGGGCACCGAGTTCTTGGAAACGGTCATAAACAGGGGTGGTCTTTATGGGGCGACCAGCGAAGCGTTCTTCGCCAGGAGATCGGACCTGGTACATCTCGTGGAATTCGTCGATTGCTTTAGCTTCAGCAAAAGGCCCCTTTGGATATGTGTGTGGACCGAAACGTCGTGGGTCCATCTCGGCGACGTTGATTTCGGTTTGGCCGTGAACCATCCACTGAGCTAGGTACTTGCCGGCGCCGGGTCCTTGAGTCACTCCAATGGAAGCGCCAGCACATACCCAATAGTTTTTGAGCCCAGGCGCGGGCCCCATGAGGTAACCCGAGTCGGGGGTGTGGGTGATGGGGCCTGAAATTGTGGTTCGGATGCCAGCTTCGGCAAAAACTGGGATTCGTTGAGCTGCTAACTCAAGCCAAGGCATCAATACATCATGATCTGGCGGAGTTAAATAGAAATGCAGGTCCCAGTCGATGCCGTCCACACCGTACGTTTTGGCACCGGCGCGTTCGTAAGGCCCGATGATGAGCCCGTCGAGTTCGCGTCGGTAGTAGCACGACGCGCGAGGATCACGAATGACAGGTAAATCAAAGTCCAACTTGGCGACTTCAGGTATGGCTTCGGTCACTAAATATTGATGAATCACTGAAACTATAGGTACGTCGTATCCGACCATTTCGCCCAGTTGTGGTGCATAACAGCCTGCCGCGTTTACGACGTGTTCTGCGATCAGCCGACCTTTGTCAGTAACGATTTCCCACCTACCGTCAGGTAATTGCCGCATTTCGGTCACCAAGGTGTGCCGCTCAATGTCGGCGCCCAGTTGACGAGCGCCTCGAGCCATGGCGTTTGTGGAGCTGCTGGGATCGCTCCATCCGTCGTTTGGTGTCCAAAAGCCTAATTTCACGTCGTCGACGTTGAGGAGTGGTTGGTGTTCAACTATTTCCGCGGGGCTTAAGAGGTGGCTTTCCACTCCTACCAGGTCCAATACGCCTTGCACGTAGCGAAACCAGTCGACTTCGGTGTCGTTTAGAGCTAAACGGATCGCTCCAGTCGGATGCCACCCTGCAGCCAGACCGGTTTCTTCTTCGAGTCGTGCGTAGAGCAGTGGCGCCTCCACGTGCACTTTGGCCATGTTGAGGCTGCCGATGAAGTGAGGAACCAGACCTGCTGCATGCCATGTAGAGCCTGAGGTGAGTTCGCCTTTCTCCAAAAGAACGGTGTCGGTCCACCCTTCGTGAGCAAGGTGGTAGAGCAAACCTACGCCCATGGCTCCGCCCCCGACGATGGCTACCTGAACTTCGTTTTTCATTTCGTCGCGACCTCCTCCACCTCGACAGACAAATTGCTAATCACATTTTGACCCTTTGATTTGTTGGGTCATAAAAACTCCGGATGCTCGGAGTGACCCGGCGTCGTCGAGTCCCAATTTCAATTTCCCATTCACCATTATCCAACCACTGCTGAGTTACCCCTTCGGGATTAGATAGGTACGCCATTGTTAGACAGCGATCTTCGACATGGCTCCACATGCCGCCTGTTGTGCGACCAACGTAAATGTCATCTCGAAAGATGGGGTCATCGTGGTAGCTGATCAAGTCAGCGTCTTCGATTCGAAATTGGATCAGTCGTTTTGGTTTCGGGCCACCTTTTTGACTCAGGAGGGCTTCGCGTCCTGTGAAGCCGCCGGGTTTCTCCCAAGCGACAGCGAATCCCAGTCCCGCTTCGAGAGGCGTGTCCTCATCAGAGATGTCATGCCCCCAGTGCCGGTAGCCAGCCTCGAGGCGCAGTGAATTCATGGCATGAAACCCCGCGTGACGAAGACCGTGCGGTTCTCCGCCCTCAGTTACCGCCGAGTACACCGCCTCGGTCTGCCCCACCGGAACGTAAAGCTCCCAACCAAGCTCACCTACATAACTCATACGTAACGCTCGACATGTCACATCGGCGATCACGAGGGACTTCATGGCTCCGAACTCGAACGCATCCTTGGATAAGTCTGTTTCGGTGAGGGATTGCAGCAGTGCTCGAGAGTTGGGCCCCATCACCCCCAGAACGCTCCAATCATCTGTGATATCAGAGATACGTACGTCGTGTTCACGACAACCTCGCCGCAGCCACGCCCAGTCGCGTGTCTGTGACGCGGCACTTGTCACAACCCAAAAAATGTCTCTGTCAAGGCGAGTGACAGTCAAGTCCGCCTCAATGCCGCCGCGATCATTCAACCACTGGGTGTACACCGCCCGACCTGGAGGGACATCGATTGAATTCGCACTCAACCTTTCGAGAACCGCGAGCGCATCGGGTCCGCTCACAGAGAACTTAGCGAAGGAGCTCTGATCGAAAATCCCTACTGCTGTTCGGACCGCATCACACTCAGCTCGCATGTTCTCATGCCAATTCTGCTTGCCGTAGGAATAGTCGTATTCGCCGAGTTGGCCCTCGTTTGCAAACCAGTTCGGGCGTTCCCAGCCGGCCGTTTCTCCGAAGACCGCTCCAACGGCACTCAGAACGCCGTGGAGTGCGCTTTTTCGAATTCCGCGAGCTGATTCGTACTGACGAAATGGCCAATGCATCGCATAAAGAAGACCCAAAGATTCCGAAATTCGTTCCTGGAGGTAGGACCGATCATTTTGGAACGGGAAAGCTCTACGGATGTCGACGCCGGAGAGGTCCATCGGCGGATATCCATCAATGATCCAATCAGCCATAACCCAGCCGGCACCCCCCGCTGTTTGGATGCCAACGGAGTTGAAACCAGCAGCAACGAAACAGCGGTCCATTTCGGGTGATTCGCCGAGATAAAAAGTGCCATCTGGGGTGAATGCTTCAGGGCCGTTAAAGAAGAGCTGTAAACCGGCTTCGCTCAGAGCAGGCATGCGTCGACATGCGGCTTCAAAAATTGGTCCGATGTGGTCCCAGTCCTCGGGGAGCGTGCCAAAGCAGAAATCCCGAGGAATACCGTCTAGATTCCAGATCTTTGCTTGAGGCTCGAAAAACCCCGCCATGATCTTCCCGGTTTCTTCCTTGAAATAGGTGTAATTGCTTGGATCACGAACAATCGGCATTCCTCGCTCCGCGCCCTCCAATGGCTCAGTCACGATGTAAAAGTGCTCGCATGCTTGCAACGGGACTTTGACTCCGATGGTTTCTGCCAGATGTCGAGTCCACATGCCCGCCGCCATCACCACAGTTTCTGCGTTAACGATCTGATTGTCCTCAGTTTCGATGCCGACGCAACGGTCACCGTCCTTCAGGAGCCGGGCGACAGCGATCCCTTCAACAATCGTGGCGCCGCCGTTGCGAGCTCCTTTAGCTAAAGCCATGGTGGTGTCGACAGGAGAGGTTTGTCCGTCCTTGGGAATGTAAAGCGCGCCGACAAGATCGTCGGTGCGCAGAAGGGGCACCATCTCTCGCAGTTCGTCCATTCCGATCTCACGAATTTCGACTCCCACAGTTGACGCCATCGAAATGCCTCGAAGCAGTTCTTCCCAGCGTTCTGAGTCTGACGCGACCGAAATCGAGCCTGGAGCCCTGTATCCGGTCGCCTGCCCGGTCTCATCTTCGAGTTCTTCGAATAGACGCGTTGAGTACGTCGCCAGCTTCGTAAGAGAGTGGGTTGACTTCAGTTGTGACACCAATCCAGCGGCATGCCACGTAGTGCCGCCAGTTAGTTGTCCTTGCTCGAGAACCAGAACGTCGGATACTCCGCGCTTGGTTAAGTGATATGCGATGCTGGCACCGATAATGCCACCGCCGACCACCACGACTTGGGCTTGATCTGGAAGCTGAACAGACATGGTTCGGCAAATCTAGACGCGTCTTCCCCCCAGGTGGTTACTCGCGAATGCATTCGTAATGTCCGAGTGGGAAGATGTCGGAGTAGATCTGTCGGGAATAGGAAAAAGATTGATGCAACTTGATCTGAAGGGACGTCGAGCCGTAGTCACAGGCGCAAGTTTGGGGATAGGAGCGGCCACAGTTCGATTGCTCGCAGACATGGGAGCTGAAGTGGAATTCTGTGCTCGCACCAAAGACGCCGTTGAGGGTCTCGTAGCTTCCCAACCAGAAGCTGAAGGCCACATATACGGCCACGTAGCTGATATGGGGGACCGAGATTCTGTTGAAACGTTTCTTGGCGAAGTGAGCGGTCGGGGAGAAGTATCGATACTGGTCAATAACGTGGGTGCTTCCCCGTCACGCAATTTTCAATATATGACAGATGAAGAGTGGTCTCAGCTTCACGAACTCAATTTGATGTCTGCGGTTCGATGCACTCGGCATTTCCTTCCTGGCATGCGATCTCAGAAGTGGGGGCGCATCGTGATGATCGCCAGCGGCGCAGCAAAATATCCAGGCGCCGCGCTCGTTGATTACGCAGCGACCAAGGCTGCAATGGTCGCGACCGGCAAAGCACTAGCGGGTAAGTACGGACGCGACGGCGTACTGGTGAATTCGGTGCTTCCCGGCTTGATCCACACTGCTATGTGGGACCGAGCTGCAGGGGAGGTGGCTGAGGCGTCTGGGAGTTCGGCGGAAGAAGTCCTGGCGAATAATTCAAAAAGCGTCCCTGTTGGCCGTTACGGCACTGCCGAGGAGGTCGCGAACGTAATAGCGTTCCTCTGCACTGACGCGGCCTCCTACGTCAATGGAGCAGCTATCGATGTTGACGGTGGCCAGGGCGGTCACATTTAGCCAGCGACCGCGGTACCTCCGAGGTGAAGGTCTTTAAAACCCGGTTGGTTGTTGGAAGCCCTCAAGGGCTTCTTGCAAGAACCTACCTATGGCCAAAGTTGTGCGGTCCTCAAGGAACGGTCCGGCGATTTGAACACCGACGGGTTTCCCATCGATTTGACCGATGGGTACTACTGTCGCCGGAAGCCACGAAACGCCGGTCAGACCCATCCATTTGATTTGATCGGTGTAGAGGCGCTGCTGTCCATCAACGTCGATAGTTCTGCCGGTGAACGGACGCGAATGGTCGTGACGGATCGCTTCACCAAGTGTCACCGGTAGCAAGACCACGTCAAAAGTTTTGAAAAACTCTCGCCATCTGTTTCGTTGCTGTAAACGCCGCTCGTGCCAACTCAACCATTCGCGATGACGCAACGTTGCGTACCAGATCCCCAGATCGCCCTCGGGCCGGTCCTCTCTAGCTGCCAATTCTTCAATTTCGGACAAGGTCCATGTGCCAGCTTCCGCTGCAGACAGAAGATGTTGAAACGTATTGACAGCTTTCTCGAAAGTGAACGAAGGTTTCGCCTCATAGTCGACCGTCGCTCCCGCGTCTTCCAGAGCTGAGGCAGCGTTCAACAAGAGTTCTCGGTAGCTCGCGCTAATCGGCGCGGCGGCTTCATCGAGCCACACCGCGACCCGAAACTCAGCAATATTGGCGTGACGTGCGGGAGGCAGAGACAGCGAATACGCCAATTGGTTCCATTCGTCGGGACCGGCGAGGAGATCGAGCGCCATTTCCAAATCGTCTACGTCTCGGGCCATTGGTCCCGCGACGGCGATGTCTGCTTGGCTCAGTGTTCCTGGCATACCTGGGATCTGGCCCAACGCCGAAACAACGCCATAGCTTGGCTTATGTCCGCACACCCCCGACCAATGGGAGGGAATGCGGATCGACCCTCCGATATCGGAACCTAATTCCAACGGGGTGTAACCGGCGGCTAGAGACGCGCCCGAGCCGCCCGACGACCCACCGGGTGTGCACTCGATGTCGTAGGGGTTGGCCGTCGTGCCGTACACCTTGTTGTAAGACTGCAGATCACCAGCCCAAATGGGGAGGTTGGTTTTGCCATACACAATTGCGCCCGCCGCTTTGTAACGGGCGACGGGATCAGCGTCCTTTTCGGGAACAAAATCAGCAAGTTCAGGAGCACCCGAGGTGGTGACGAGCCCCTCGGTTTGGAAGCTGTCTTTGATGGTGATCGGCACCCCGTGAAGCGGTCCAAGCTCACCGCCACGACTCACCGCTTCGTCTGCTTTGTCAGCTGCTTCCAACGCGCGTTCAGCGTCGAGCGCGACGACCGCGTTAATGGGGCCATCAAGACGTTCCACTCTTGCTAGTGCCGCTTCAAGTAGTTCTCGACTAGACACCTCGCCCGCGGCGACCGCCGCGGCGGTTTCAATGGTGGTGCTGTAGGAGAAATCGGACATGTGTACCCCCATCGAAGGAAATTCTCTTTTCGGAGATGTAAGTCTATGACTGAAGCACCGTTCGACGCAGCGCACTTGCGCTGTTCACGGTCAGCGACGCCCGCTGCGTCTTTCGCTCCGGATCTAACGAGGCCGGAAAGAGGGCCGAAATGTGCCGTGGTGAACGAGTACTGACTCCACGGCGCTAGCGTGTTCTCACTCTCGGGAGGAAGGTTCCACAACATGCTTTCGGCATATCGAGTTCTTGATCTCACAGACGAGCGCGGTCAGTTGGCGGGCATGATGCTTGCTGACCTCGGCGCAGAAGTGATTCTTGTAGAACCGCCGACCGGGTCTCGATCGCGTACGGTTGGGCCTTTCGTGGAAGGACGAGAAGAAGACCCGGAAGCTTCCTTGTGGTTTTGGTCGTACAACCGCGGAAAGCGGAGCATCACCTTGGACTTAGATTCCCCAGAGGGACAATCACAGCTCAAGGCCCTTGTCGAGGGAGCCGATGTCGTCATCGAATCTTCTGACGTTGGAACAATGGCTCGCCGTGGGCTCGGCTACGAGGAACTCTCGGCAGTGAACCCTCAACTAGTTTTTACGTCAATCTCTGCCTACGGTCAGACTGGCCCCAAGGCGACGTGGGGGGCGACTGATCTCACAGTGGCCGCCGCGGGGATGCAAATGAACTTGCAAGGTGACGACGACCGGGCGCCCCTGCGAATCCCACTTGATCAATCCTTCCTTCACGCTTCCGCCGAGGCTGGCGCTGCAACGTTGATCGCACTACATGAACGGAATCGATCGGGGCTAGGGCAACACGTTGACGTGTCGGCGCAGCAGGCACTTACCTGCGCCACACAGTCCACCTCTTTGGCGCATCTCTACAACTCTCCGGACGCGGGAAGAATGAGCGGTGGAGCCAAACTCGGTCCGTTCAAAATTCGGCTGCGGTCGCCGGCCGCTGACGGCTATGTATCAACGACCATATTGTTTGGAGAAGCGGTGGGCCCATTCGGGCAACGCCTTTTCGAGTGGATCCACGAGGAAGGCGAGTGCGAGGACAGTGATTTAGAGATCGAATGGATCGACTTTGTTGCGGGAGTCATGAGTGGACAAATCCCGATGGGGGAGTACGACCGCATTCAAGACGTCGCCGCGGAATTCACCTCCAAACGTCAGAAACAGGATCTTCTCAGAGAGGCGTTAGCGCGACGGCTTTTGATAGTGCCAGTAGCGAACGTCGGAGACGTTGCCGAAGAAGCACACTACGCGGAGAGAGACTTTTGGCGTGAGATCGACGTTCCCGGCCATGGAACAGTTTCCTTCCCTGGTCCGTCAGCCAAATTGTCGGCGACACCGATGACGATCGACTCGCCTCCTCCTGCCCTTGGGGAAGCGAACGACGAATTCGGAGCCGAAACGGCTCGGGAACTACCAACACAGGTCGCGAAGACACCTTCGGATGGAACGGCCCTACCTCTGTCGGACGTGAACGTATTGGATTTGCAATGGGTGATGGCGGGACCAGCATCGACAAGAGTGCTCGCTGACTGGGGAGCGACCGTGGTGCGCGTCGAGTCTTCGCACAAGGTTGAAACGGCGCGCACCATCCAACCGTTTCTCAACGACGAAGGCGGAGCCGACAACGGCGGTTTGTACCAAAACATGAACGCGGGAAAGATGGGGCTCGCCCTCGACATGTCAAAACCTGAATCCAAAGAGGTGATAGAGGACCTCGTCAAGTGGGCCGACGTTGTGTGCGAATCCTTCTCGCCCAAAGCGATGCAAACCTGGGGACTTGGCTACGAAGACCTCAAGAAGATCAACCCGTCAATCATCATGACCAGCAGTTGCCTGTTTGGTCAGGATGGACCACTGTCCAGTCTGGCGGGCTTTGGCACCATGGGAGCTTCAATGTCAGGCTTCTATGCAATGACTGGATGGCCGGACAGAGAACCAGCCGGAGTAATGGGCGCCTATACCGACTATGTGTCGCCGCGGTTTCTCACCGCAGCAATTCTGGCGGCGCTTGATCATCGCGACCGTACCGGCGAAGGCCAATACATCGATCTCTCTCAGGCGGAGGCAGGCATGCACTTCTTGACTCCAGCGGTTCTCGATTACCGAATCAACAACCGCCAACCTGAACCAATGGGCAACGACCATCCTTCGATGTTCCCGCATGGCAACTATCCATCTGCTGGCGACGATAAATGGGTTGCCATAGTTTGCCAAGACGACGATCAGTGGGCTGCGACCTGTCAACTGATGAGTCTGCCAGAGCACCTTGTCGATCTTGGCGCTGAGCAACGACGCGCACAGCGAGAGGAAATCGACAACGAAATTTCTGCGTGGACGTCCCAACGCTCCGGTGCCGAGGCCCAAGATTTACTTCAGGGAGCAGGCGTGACCGCGCACCGATTGCAGATGTCTGAAGCTCTAGCTGAAGATCCGCAGCTAGAACATCGTCGACATTTCCGTCATGTCGACCATATGACAAACGAAAAGATGTGGGT
>DCYM01000031.1:9402-14435 GCA_002331465.1 Candidatus Neomicrothrix sp. UBA2110
GGACCCAGCTACGGTCAGCACACTTTCGAAGTTCTCGAAGGGATTCTTGGGTATGACGCGGACCGAGTTGCCGAATTAGCGGTCGCCGGTGTGCTTGAGTAACGCCCACCTATTTCTAGGGTGGCGTCTCTGAAGCTGTTTGACCGGTCATTCTTCGGTAGTTGCGATCAATGAACCAACGTTGGTAATCGCCATAGGTAATGGGTTCATACCTACTGGGGTTATTCTCCGAGACCGTCGTAGGAACGGGCTTCACTACCGCATCGTCTCTCGCTCCATAAAAGAACGGCACCGCGTATCGATCAATCGTCGACAGGTTGCTCGCTCTGTGGGCAGTGGACAAATAACGGTCATTCGTCCAACGTTTCAACATGTCACCGCTGTTGACCAGGAATGAACGAGGGATTACCGGCGGTTGTATCCAGTCGTACCCCGCAGGCCGAACCTCAAGCCCAGGAATATCGTTGACCGGCAAGAAACTGAATACCGAACTGTCAGTGTGAGGAGCGAGACCCCATTCATTATCGGAGTACTCCATTACCGGGTAGTGCGACATGCGAAGTGTCACGCTCGGAATGTCGAAATCCTTGGCGAAAAAATCGGCGTCAAGATCTAGCGACAATGCCAATAACGTCATCAACGAACTGGCTAACGCCTCCATGCGTTCAATGTATGAAGCCGTTAGTTCTCTAAAGTCAGCGATGTCGGGGTATTGGTTGCTCTCTCGGTAGCCGCCCTCGTGAACGAAAAATGCCTCATTCTGGTTTGGTTTACGTACCTCTCCGGCAATCTCACTCGCGTACGAGGTCCCGGCGCCCATCCCGAGGTATCCACCGTGTGTGCCGTCCATGGTGATTGCGTCTTTCTCTGTTTGAGGAAGAGCGTGCAAAGTTCTAGTGGCGCTATAAATGTCTTCAACTGCACCCCAGGGGACGCCATGGTTGACGATAGAGAAGAAACCGACTTCTTCTAAAGCCTGACGTAGCTCTGACGTCAAGTTCCGCACGTCAGCAGAGTCGCCTTCGAATAGCGGTTGGAGGTCCAGTACAGGAATCAGTTCCGTTGAAGCTTCAGCTATCGACACAGCACACCTCCAGTAGTTTTCTACAAGCGTAGGTCAACAATGTTGGGCCGATCTCAATGGCGTTTACGCCGGGTCAATAGTGACTTCGCGTTCGGTGAATCTCCAGCCCTCGTCGGTTCGCGACAGTCGATCTCTGTACACACCTGTGGCTCTGAATAGGGCTGAGTCCCCTTGTCCGCCGCTATAGGCGTTGAGGTAACACTTCATAGTTGCTGAATCGTTGTTCCCCTCAATCAGCAGATTCCAGTTCCAGTGTCGAGCTCGGCCTTGGCTGATTGAAAAATGAGTTTCCGCGTACGTTCGAAGAGCACTCTCGCCTTCGTGGGTACCCCCCAACGGAGCGCCGTCTGGTAAACCCAAGCAACGAAAAACCCCATCTGAGGTGAACGTCTGGACCCAACTGTCGATATCTCCAAAGTCGATAGCGAAGTTGTAGCGAGCTAACAACTGACGAATTTCTTCATAGTCATGTGATGTGAGCGACATCATGAAACCCCTTTCTAACTCCAACGTTAGGCGGCACCGGTAGACAGCGTCACCCTGTGGACATTTCGTAGAGATCAGCGGAGATTTCTCCGATCTCATCACGCAAGTGCTGCAGCACTCGGGTGCCCGCGACGCGCGCACGCCATTCGCGCCGCTTCATTCGCTCCAACCGCTCACCAATGGACGACAGCACTCTGCTGACATCGTTTTGATCGAACGACTCAGCCAACGGGTCGCCGAGATACGCCGCCAAATCGTGCAGACGTAAGCAAAGTTGGCGAAGAAGAACCTTATGATCCTCGCTCACTCTTTTGGGAACACGGGGCGGAAGCGTCTTAAAAAAGTATTCAATGTCAACTGGGGTGAGACGCCCCACGTCCAAGCCGGCTATGTGCTCGGCTCGACTCACCACTGGCCCCCCGATGCAAGGTACCTATTCAAGAGACGAGCTCCGCTATCTTTTCGGCTGCGTGCCTGCCGGAATTGAAAGCTCCCTCAACTTTCGGACCGTTGAATGCCTCTCCGGCCATCACGATCACGGGTCGGTCGCCCCACACGAACGCTGATTCTTCAAGTACCTGAACCGGACCGGCGTAACGCCACCGTTGCACCATGCTGCCCAGTGGAACGACAGGACCAACCTTGGCCTTCAGATGCTTGATCGCGTACTCGGTCAGCTCGTGATCAGGTTGGTTCCAAAGGGCCAAACTCGCGTCATTTGAAAGATGAATAGTTACCGCTGGGGCCTCACTCACTCCTTTTGCGGCGTTGTCAGAGATAAAAGCCAGATCAGGGTCATCGACAAACTGCATGCCTCCGTGGCTCGGAACACCCCCGGGGTGTTCTTCTAAGGAGAAAAGCACTGCGATCGTCCGCTTGTACTCGACACTTCTCAGCCTGGTCAGAAGTTTTTTTGGAGGTTCGAGATTGGAATCCTGTGCGAGGGCGAGACTTACAGGAACCGGCGGGGTGAGCACGATCGCCGAGGTGTCTAGATGTTTGAGATCATCGACGCGTTGATCGAAATGAACCGTTACGCCTGCCTCGCTTAGCAGCCAAGCCGCTAACGCCGTCATATCAGGCACCCCGCGCCATCTTTCATAACCGTCGGGCGGTGCATCAAAGCCGTGCGTCCAAACCTTGACTGCCCCGTCCGCTGCTGCGGCGTCCACAACATGTCGGAATTCTCGGCCGCGAGTCGTAAAAAATTGTGCTCCATGGTCAAAGCTGGCGTGATCGATCACCGCGCTTGCCATCCGCCCGCCGGGGTGCCCTTCAGCTTCGTACACTCGGCTTTTGAGCCCAAGTTCACTTAATCGATACGCTGCGGACGCTCCAGCAATGCCAGCTCCGACAACCGCGATTTCAGGCGAGGGGCTAGTCATGACTTGAACTTACTCCCACAGCAAAGGGAGTTGGTTGCTACGGTGCCGTCGAAACGAAACTCGGAAGGAGACCAGATGAAGGCTTGGCGACTCAGCGAACTAGGCGACCCGTGGGACGTCCTCTCGGTCCAAGAGGTAGATCCGCCGACTCCGGGTGCAGGAGAGGCACGAGTCGTAGTGTCGGCGAGCGATCTCAATTTTGCAGATATTTTGCAATGCCAGGGCCAATACCAAGTCCGGTTAGATCCTCCATTCACGCCGGGCATGAGCGTGGCCGGGACGGTCGTTGAGACAGGCCCCGGATGCGACCTACAGCTAGGTGATCGCGTCCTCGGGATGACCACATCGGGATGGGGTGGTTACGCCGAAGAAGCGCTAGTGCGCGGTGAAGAGATGCGTATTGTTCCACCAAATGTTTCTCTGCCTGCTGCATCGGCGATGAATGTCATTTATGGCACGGGATGGACAGCTCTCCATAGGCGAGGACGTATGCAGCCAGGCGAAACGGTTCTGGTCCTCGCCGCGGCAGGAGGAGTTGGATCCGCAGCCGTCCAAATGGCAAAACTGCACGGATGCACTGTCATTGCTGCCGCGGGAGGCAGCGAAAAAGCTGAGGTTTGCAGGTCACTTGGGGCGGACGTGGTGGTGGATTACAACTCCGAAGACCTCTACGAAAAAGTGATGGACGCCACCTCGGGTAGAGGTTGCGATCTGATTTACGATCCAGTTGGTGGTGATTACTTCGACGTGGCGAGACGTCTCGTCGCGTGGGAAGGTCGTCTGCTGGTGGTCGGGTTCGCGAGCGGGGATATCCCTAGTGCTCCGGCCAACCACGTCCTCGTGAAGAACTACTCGGTAGTAGGTGTTCACATGGGCGGATATAAGGGGCGTATGGATGAAGTGCTTGACGAGTGTTATTCCGAACTGTGGGAGATGGTGAGTAACGGAACGCTGGACCCGCTGGTGAGTAGAGAGCTACGTCTTGAGGAACTTATGGGTGGTCTCGTGGACTTGTCTGGCCGAAAAACGACCGGCAGAGTCCTGCTGCGACCAGATCTGAAATAAGTTAAAGCTTCTTACCTGGGTTGAATCGACGGTCAGGATCTAACGCCGCCCGGATGACTTCCATGGCCCCAAGTTCAGATGGGCCTATCTCTTCAGATACGAATGCTCGCTTCAGCGTTCCGACGCCGTGTTCGGCTGCAATAGTTCCACCAAGGCTGAGCGCGAGTTTCACGATCTCGGCAAACGCCGTTCTTACTCGTTCCACTTCGTTCTTGTCTTCACCATTGAAGATAAGAAGTGGATGCATATTGCCGTCTCCGGCGTGACCGATAGTGGGTAGCTCTAGCTTGTGTCGCTCTCCGATAGTAACGATGCCGGCCATGAGTTCAGGCAAATGCTGACGGGGCACGGCGACATCTTCGGGGAGCATCGCTTTTCCGAGATGTTCGAACGCAGGCCACACCCGTCTTCGAACCTCAACCAGCATCTCGCCCTCTTCGGGGTCGTCGACATGAGCTACATAGGTCGCGCCTGCCGCCCGACAAATGTTCGCAATAGCTTCGATTGAAGCGGCAGCTTGATCGCCTGACGTTTGAATCAGAAGAAGGCAGGCAGCATCTACATCGAGGCCCATGTTGTAGACAGCGTCTACCTGTCGGAGACTGGCCCGATCCAAGATCTCCATCATGCTTGGCTCGTGCCCCTGCTTAAAGACCTCCACGATGGTTTCGCCTGCGTGTGGGAGCTGGTCGAAATAGGCGACTGCGGTTGCCGGAGGTGGGGGAGCGGGCACGAGCTTCAATGTGATCTCGGTAATAACGCCCAGTATTCCTTCGGATCCGACAAAAAGGCCTGTCAGGTCTAAACCGGTCGTAGATTTCAGTGTGTGGCGGCCCGTTCGGATTACTTCACCGCTGGCGAGAACAACTTCTAACCCGATCACGTAGTCGCGGGTAACTCCGTACTTAACACAGCACAGCCCACCAGCGTTGGTTGCCACGTTGCCTCCGACCGATGACATTTCGAACGACGCCGGATCTGGAGGGTAGAAAAGATCGTGCTTGGCGACTGCG
>DCYM01000173.1 GCA_002331465.1 Candidatus Neomicrothrix sp. UBA2110
CGTTCGGTATTAGAACTTGCGCACGCATATGAACAAAGTACGGGCATAGCCCAACGTCGCCCAGCGCTTCTAGACAGCTAATTAACGTAAAATCATTGGGTCGCGGGGCGCGTTATATGCGTTCGAAATATCGTCGACGTTCCCAGTCAGTGACCACCGAATTGAAAGCGGCCGCTTCGCTCCGCCAGAAGTGGCTGTAGTGATCGACGACATTGTCTCCGAATGCCGCTCTAGCGAAGACACTGGTTTCGAAATCATCGACGGCCTCGTGAAGAGTGCTGGGTAACGGTGAACTCACAGATTTGTAAGCATCTCCCTTCAACGGTGCCGGTGGTCTCGCCTCCGACTCGATGCCGTCAATTCCAGCCGCAATCGCCGCTGCATAGGCGAGATAAGGATTGACATCAGCACCAGGAACTCGGCATTCAATTCGAAGCGACGCGCCTTCACCGACAATTCGGAAACCAGCAGTTCGATTATCTGGAGACCAAGACGCGCCGGTTGGTGCCCAGGACTGGGCTTGGTAGCGCTTGTAAGAGTTGACCGTGGGGGCGAAGCACGGCATCAGTTCTGGAAGGTGCGATAACCAACCTCCAAGGAACCCGAGGAACGTATCAGACACTCGCAATCCAGCTATTTCATGTTCGCCAGCGAAAACATTGACGCTTTGTTCCGGTGACCAAAGGCTTAGATGAAGGTGAGAACTCGACCCTGCTTCGGTGTCGTGAGGTTTAGCCATAAACGTCGCGGCCGCACCTTGTTGATCAGCGACTTCTTTGACGCACTGCTTGAGTAACACATGACGGTCAGCCATTTCGAGCACGTCACACCATCGAATATTTAACTCATGTTGTCCTCGTCCAAATTCACCTTTTGTCGATTCGACAGGTATTCCCATGTCTTTTAGATGACGCCTGAATGTGCCGTTGAGGTCTTCAGTGCGAGCGCCTTGCAAGAGGTGATAGTCCTCCACGTACCATCCGGCCGCCTCCAGGTTTCGATAGTCCCCTTTAGCGGCATCTCGGTATGAGGTTCGATAAAGAAAATATTCCAGCTCTGATGCAGCCATGGCTTCTACGTCAAGGCTCTGCAGTCGTTGTATCTGCATGCGAAGAATTGACCGAGGTCCCACTGGAATGAGATCCCCACCAGTCGTAACTAAATCGCAGAGAATCAACGCGGTGCGGTCGAGCCACGGGACTGGTCGCAATGTCTTCATGTCCGGGGTGAGATGAAGATCTCCATAACCGAGATCCCAATTCGAGAAGTCGTATCCCTCAACGGGCTGCATTTCCATGTCCACCGTCAAGAGATAGTCACATGCGTGCGTTCCAGATGGATCTTCTAAAAAGAACTCAGCGTCAAGGCGCTTCCCCAGCAGCCGCCCATAATGATCCGTGAACGCGAGAATTACCGTGTCGACTAGACCATTTTTTGTTGCTTCGGCTAGTTGGTCTCGACTCCAAGCTTGTGTCATAACGCAACCGTAGCTGGGGGCGGCAGGCTAGTTTTCGTGCGCATCATGCTCTATTGCAAACATCCAGCTAGTGTGCTGGCGCGATGACGGATTTAGCCATTGAAGCGTGCGGATTAATACGCGAGTTTGGCGTCAATCGCGCGGTTGACGGGGTTGATTTAGCGATCCCTCGAGGAGAGATTTACGGGTTCCTAGGACCCAATGGTGCCGGGAAATCAACGACCGTGCGCGTGTTATGCACCCTGCTCGCACCGACTGCTGGTTCGGCGCGGGTAGCGGGTTACGACGTGGTGGCGCAGCCCAGCGAGGTACGTATTCGTATCGGATTAGCGCTTCAAGAAGCTGCCCTAGACGACAAACAGAGCGGGCGCGAGATCCTTGAGCTACAAGCACGTCTCTATGGTCTGGAAGCATCTACCCGACGCGAGCGGGTTGGTCGTGCAATCGAACTGGCTGATATTGGCGACGCGATCGACGATTGGGTTCGGACGTATAGCGGCGGAATGAAAAGACGTTTGGACGTAGCAGCAAGCTTGATCCACGATCCTGAGGTGCTGTTTCTCGACGAACCGACGACTGGCCTAGATCCGGTAAGCCGAGTTCGCGTTTGGGAAGAAGTACGACGATTAAACGAGTTTCATGGCGTGACTGTGTTCTTAACGACTCAATATTTGGAGGAGGCGGACGCCCTAGCGCATCGGGTCGGCATCATTGACCAGGGACGCATTGTTGAAGAAGGAACTCCAGCGGACTTAAAACGAACCGTTGGTGCCGACGTGATTGTGGTGGAGCTTCAAGACGAACTTGAACGTGCTGCCGGTATAGCCAGGGCGCTACCGAGGGTTGATGAAGTAACGATCGGAAGTCGAGGAATGACGATCGCCACTGCAAACGGCGCATCGTTAGTCGCGCAAGTCGCAGTTGCCTTAAGCGAAAGTGGTGTAGCTACGGAATCGCTGACCGTACGTACGCCCTCTCTCGATGATGTGTTCCTTCGCGCAACGGGTCACAGACTCGCAAGTGAGACCAGTCAATGATGGTGACTCAACAACCGATAGCACGACGAAGCGGGTTTTTTTCTGATGTCGGGACCGTGGCGCGCCGAGCG
>DCYM01000033.1 GCA_002331465.1 Candidatus Neomicrothrix sp. UBA2110
AACGAGAACGAGAATTCAAGCGACTGACGGATCAACTGCAAAGCCTGAATACAGCCCTTCAACTTCAACGAACACTGGGCTCGGAAGGACAGCGGAGGCAAGAACGAAGGTGTGCCGATGCCAGCGGTAAGAAGATGAAGAACTTCGGCTTCCGCGAAGTCCGAGTGCGTTTCCTGGGCGGATACGAAGTCAAGCTGCTGGCCCGTTATTATGCTCGTACTCAGGCCCGCGCGGAGAAAGGAAAGGGAGCCTACTTCGGCCTGATACTGTTAGGAATTCATGACCGTTGCTCTCCCGCGTTGGCCAGCGAAGTGGCGAAATTGGCGGCCGCGATGAACTCCTTGGAAGACGCTCGCAAGCAACTGTCCGAGATGGGCGTGAAGCTCTCGGTGAAACAAATCGCCACGATTGCTTATCAGTTTTCGCAGCGGGCGAGGCTGCGGCAGACGACCAGCGGAATGGGGATTTCCGCGAGTCTGGCAGGAAAACGCGTCGTCGTCAGTACCGACGGTGGCCGAGTGAGAATCCGTACCAACAAACGCGGCAAACGTACCAAGAAGGGCCGGCGTCGTTATCGCACCGATTGGCGGGAGCCGAAGCTGTTGGTGATTTACGTAGTGGACGAACAGGGAAAGATCGAACGCGAGTTTACACCCGTACTGGATGGTACGCTGAAGGGTCCCGACGCAGTTTTTCGGCTGATCGAGTTTTACTTATCCGAACTTCAGGTCGAAGAGGCGACGAAGGTGCTGTTCATCGCCGACGGAGCCAAATGGATTTGGAAGCGTGTGGCCGGCCTGTGGAATCGTCTCGGTTTAAAGAAGGAACAATGCTTTGAGTTGGTGGATTTCTATCACGTGGTGGAGCACCTGAACACGTTGGCAAGTTTGAAGAAAAGCTGGAGCAAGAAGCACAAGCGAGGTTGGATCACGCGGCAAGTGAATCGTCTCAAGCAAGGAAGAGTCGATGCGTTCGTGGAAGAAGTGAAAAACTTCTGCCGAGGCAAGCGTGGAAAGGATTGGCGTCGGGAGCGGGATTACCTGCTCCGCAACGCCAGCGCGGGTCGGTTGAATTACGGCTTGGCTCGACAGCATCAGCTGCCCAATGGTAGCGGTATCATTGAGAGTACCGTCCGTCGCGTGCTCAACCTCCGCATGAAAGGTGCGAGCATCTTTTGGACGAAGGAGAACGCCGAGGACATGATTCTGCTACGCGCCTATTACAAGTCTGGACGTAAACATTCGCCGAAGGGGTGGAGATGTCGGCGCAGGGAGGAGCTGATCAGCGGTGCAAAGAGGTGAGATGGAGTTGCGGGGAGATCAGGCGGAGCTACGAAGTGTTGTCGGTGTCGACTCGTGTCGAAATCTGCAATTCGGCCAAGCGTGCTTCCGGCAAGTTCCACGGTAAGAAGGATGCAGGTTTGTCGGCGGCGCGTCCGCCGTTCGCGGCGCAGGCCTCGAAGTACCACTCCAACCACGTGCGCGGATTGATCTTCCAGAGGACGAGGGTTGCGAAGATCGAGAACATCATCGTCGCCAAACGACCGGACCACTCCGATCCGCTGCCGTAATAATTCTTGCGTCCCACTGCCGGATTGCGAATCAGTCGCTCACCGTAGTTGTTGTCCAGCGGAATCCGAGCATCATCCACGAACAACGTCAAGCCGCTCCAGTGCTCCGTCAAACTGACCAGCGCTTTGCGGCAAGGCTCGCGGAGCTTTTCGTCCGACAGTTCCGCGTCACGCTGAGCGGCCATCGAAACTACGTGCTCGCGCAACCTAGCGTCGGCAACTGCGAACTCGGCGGTCTGCGGTGCATGACGAAGTCGCTCGCGGTTGAGTCGATACAACTCGCGAATCCGGCCCAGCCACTGCAACGCCCACGTCTTGAGTTCCGGGTAACCTTTACCGACTCGCACAAAGTCTCGCCGCACATGAGCCCAACAAAACGCCAACACAAGCTGACCATCTTTGACTTGCTGCATCGCCTTGTAAGCACTGTAGCGATCGACCATCAGCACGCCTTGCACGTTGTCGGCAAAGTGCGACTGAGGCACGTCATGGCTACGGCTGGGATCGAGTACAAAGACCACCGAGTCCTTCCCGGCGAACAGCCACAACCACCAGCGATGTCCAATTTTTCCGGCTTTTTCCACGAACACTCGCCAACGCGTTTCGTCCGCGTGGAAGTACGCCGACTGCTGATGATGGGTTCGGATCGCTTCGTAGACCGGCGTCATCATTGATTCGATGCGTTTCAGTCCATCGGCGATCGTGCCCGGAGCAAGGCTCAGCCCCAACAGTCGCAGTTGTTCGATCGTGCGTTGGGTCGGTCGCTGCAAGTGGAACTTTTCTAGCAGCAGATGCACCCAGATGCTTGTGCCATAGCGGCTCTTGGGCAACACCTTCGGTGGCATCGGCGCGGTGACCGTTCTCGGCTGTCGTCGACAGTTGCACGTACGTCGATACCGCTTGCGGCGAACCTTTCGACGATAGACGTTGATTTCGATTTCGAGTTGCTCACCGTCCTCGCTGAAACCGAGATCCGCAAGTGGCTTGCCGCAACAGCTACAGACCTTTGCTTCGTTGGGCACGTCGACGGTTTCTTCGCGGACCGGCAGATGCGAGTAGTCGCGTCGCTTGGGTGCAGGTCGTCCGGGTTGCTGGCCGCGTTTGTTTTTCGGCGTCTTTGGCTGTTGCGGATCGTCCAGTTGATTGGAGCGATCAGATGCGGATTGTTTTTCGGATTGTTTTCCGAATCGTTCGTCTTTGAGTTGTCGAATCTCGGCCTTGGCTTGATCGAGTTCGGCTTGCAGCTTGACATTTCGTTTGACGGCGTCGGCGTGCCGGCTCTTCCAATAGCCCACTTCGCAACGCAGTTCCGCGTTCTCACGTCGCAGTTCGCCGACTTCCTGCCGCAATTGCTGGACAAGAGTTGCCAGCGACTGCAGCTGTTCGTCAACTGAAATCCGTTCCACAAGCGAAGCACTCATAATGCTCCGCAATAGAACATCCACCCAATCTCCGCCAGATCAGTTCTCTGCCAATCCACCCCTTCGGCGAATGTTTAC
>DCYM01000246.1:0-1684 GCA_002331465.1 Candidatus Neomicrothrix sp. UBA2110
GAACCCTACTACGCTTCGCAGGGGAGCGAGATTGAGCTATTTGAAGCCGCTTACCGTAACCAGATTCCAATTCTCCTAAAGGGGCCGACGGGCTGCGGAAAAACCCGTTTCATGGAACACATGGCTTTCCGTCTTTCCCGACCTTTGGTGACGGTGTCCTGTCACGACGACCTGACTGCCTCGGACCTGGTCGGGCGCTTTCTGATCGTCGGGGGGGAAACCCAATGGGTCGACGGCCCGTTAGCTCAAGCAGTGCGCTGCGGTGCATTGTGCTACCTCGACGAAGTGGTTGAGGCACGCAAGGACACCACGGTTGTGATTCATCCCCTTGCCGATGAGCGGCGGGTACTGCCGATTGAAAAGACCGGTGAGTTATTGCGGGCCACCGAGGCTTTTGGGCTGACGATTTCCTATAACCCCGGATATCAGAGCGTATTAAAAGATCTCAAGCCAAGCACGCGGCAGCGCTTTGTCGCCATTGAGTTCGGGTACCCCAGCGCTGAACTCGAAACAGAGATCGTTGTTCGTGAATCCGGCGTGGACGAGAACACCGCCACTTTGCTGGTTAAGTACGCCGCCATGACACGCAATCTGAAGGGGAACGGGTTGGAAGAGGGCGCCAGTACCCGCTTGCTCGTTCATGCCGGCAAACTAATGGTCAGCGGAGTTGACTCACGCATCGCCTGTCAGGGCGCTATTGTAGAATCACTCACCGATGAACCGGAGATGCTCGCTGCACTAAACGAACTCGCCACATCGCTTTTCTGACGCTATCCAGAATGCTGACTACTCGCGAGGCACGATCAACCGCGGTTTACTTGCTTTTGAACGCACTCGGTCGATAGCTCGATTCACTAGTCGGTTGCGCAGCATATATAACAGGCACCATCGTTTGCCGGGAAAATCCATCAAGGCCAACCCCATCAACATCGTGAGAATCCCCTGACCTGGCAATACCAGCATAACAAGGCCGAGCAATAAGAGAATCCAGCCGGCAATATTTCTCGCAAGAGCCCCCATCAGCGGCCGAACCCAGTGTCCTTGGGGACCCACCGCAGAATCGCGCCGAGTAACAAAGTAGTCCGCAGGCATCCGGGTCAGAGCCACGATGACTAAACTGGCGTACAAAAGGGCCAACCCGACCGACCCGATCGTAATCAAAGTAACCATAGCGGGATGTTGTTGAATCCAGCCAAGAACAAGGGACAGGCTAACCATCGGGTTACAAGAGAAATTGTCGGGAGTCGAGTACATCATGCCGTAGCCGCGACACTGCCGCAACGTCGAATCGCTCGCTACCAACCGGAATTACAATGACAGCTTTCCAGTCTTGAACATTTCTGATCCCAAGTTATGAAACGCATCGCAACACCACTAACCAGCGGGCTGATCGAAGAGCGCCTCGATGAAATACTCGACGCGGTTCTTTCCTCGCGCCGAACGGCCACCGAACCTGCACACGCGTTAGCCAAACGCAGTCGCCCTGAGCAGGATTTCATATTTTACTGGCTCGGCGTGATCATCCGCACCAATTCAGAAATGGGGTTCCAATTTGTCAGTCACGCATCGCGGGCATTTGAATTGATGGATTTCGAAGGGGTCGAAGCCTGGATTATCGACGCCATGGACATTTACGACCGGCGCGGCCTTTACCCGGGTAGCGAAGCCTTTTCCAACGCCCAGC
>DCYM01000246.1:2099-3783 GCA_002331465.1 Candidatus Neomicrothrix sp. UBA2110
TCTGTGGTCTGTCGGGTCGAAACCTCCATCTGCAAGAGGGTGATGACACCTTCACTGACACAGAAACATTGTTTCTGCCTCCCGAGGTCACACAGTACAGTGGCTCACAACAAAATTTCCTGTTGTATAAAGCAACTGCCACCCACCTGTGGGCACAAACTCGCTACGGAACCTTCAAACGAAATGCGCCGGGTGATGCTCTGTTGTCTGAAAAGCTCAATCGTTTTTCCGATCCGGAACAAGCCCGGGCACTGTTCTCAAGACTCGAAGCTCACCGTATCGATGCCTGTGTGCGCCGTGATTTTCCCGGCATGGCGCGTGACCTTCAAGCGCTCACCCTCGATACAAACACAGCGGACAGTAATCTCGATCTGCAACAGGCAATGGTTGCGCTTGAATCGTCAGGCACCACGGTGGAAGACACCCTGCGGTGGGTTGCACAATGCCTTCGCCGGAATGTCGTCGTGCCCAATCCGTTACCTTGGCAGGGCGTGTTGAAACTTGAGCAAGCCGAAGCTGTCCTCGCGATGCGCATCGAACACGAACGGGAAATGCTCAGCGCACGCTTATCCGAAATGCTTGACGAACAGACGGACGAATCGGACGAAGAAGACAAACGGCGATTTCAACTCCACGACCCACAAAACCAAGACAGCGACGAAGCAGTAATGCTTGATCTTGATGGCGAAGCGATTAAATCAACACCGGAAGTAGCGCAACTGTTGACCTCTATTTTGCAAGACTTCCAACACATCCCTCCGGAGTACCTTGCTGCTGCCGGTGCTAGCCGGGCCGACGCATCGCAATTCGTCTCGCCACCTGATAACGATAGCACTCGCAGTTCAGATACTACCGATGCGTCCAACGTCATGCACTACCCTGAATGGGATTTTCGGCGACGCCACTATCGCAAGAACTGGTGCGCTTTACGCGAGATAGAGATGCACCCGTCATCGGAACCATTTGTCGAGCAAACGCTCGCCCGCTATCGCGGACTGGTGGTCGCCCTAAGGCGGACGTTCGAGGCCTTGCGCGACGGCAATAAGCGACTGCGCCATCAAATCAGTGGTGACAACATCGACCTAGATGCTCTCATTACCGCTCACGCGGACGCTGCCGCAGGCCATGAGATGTCGGACCAATTATTCACTCAACATCGTCGTATAGACAGGGACATCGCTGTCATGTTCATGGTTGATGTCAGCGGCTCAACCAAGGGCTGGGTTAACGAAGCAGAGCGAGAAAGTCTAGTCCTGTTATGCGAAGCACTTGAAATCCTGGGTGATCGCTACGCGATTTATGGTTTTTCCGGAATGACCCGAAAACGTTGCGAACTGTATCGAATCAAACGGTTCGATGATGATTATGGGGCAGATGTGCGGGCCAGAATTTCTGGAATAAAACCACAGGACTACACGCGGATGGGTGTCATCATCCGCCACCTAACCCGTTTGCTCAATACGGTAGAAGCACGTACCCGTTTGCTGATCACCTTGTCGGACGGCAAACCGGATGACTACGACGGCTATCGGGGCGAATACGGTATCGAAGATACTCGCCAGGCGTTGCTGGAAGCCAAGCACACAGGCGTCCATCCGTTCTGCATTACCATCGACCACAGGGGTCACGATTACCTACCCCACATGTACGGCGCGGTCAACTACACGGTTATCGAAGATGTCCG
>DCYM01000263.1 GCA_002331465.1 Candidatus Neomicrothrix sp. UBA2110
TGAAAATAAAGATGGCCATTTCGATGAGTCCGAACGCTCCATAGATCTCTAGTCGGGTCGCCCACGGGAAGATGAACACCGCCTCCACGTCGAAAAGAACGAACAAAACAGCAAAGACGTAATACCTAATCTGACTTTGGGCCCAGTCTCCCCCTACCGGATCTACACCACTTTCGTAGGCCATCAGCTTTTGCTTGGTTGGACGTTGTGGACGAAGAATCCGTGCGACGGTAAGCATCGCCCCGGCCATAGCTATAGCCGCAACACCAAATATGGCGACGGTCAGGTAGCTCCGCAGTAGTTCCGACACGATGAGCGAGGCTAGCTAGGGGTTTCCGGGCTTTCCAAAACCCAGCGCGGTGCCTCGTTCCGCGGGTTCCGGACGTAGAGAAAGCTACCTTGCCGCAGAGAGAAAAGACGTGATTCTTCGACACGATTTTTGATTCTCGACGTAGAGGGTTCAGGAGCTTGGTTCCGTGGGTTGAACAATGTCATCCTCGAATCAACACTGGCACTGCATCCTCAGCGAATTCGATAAGGAATTGGGGCACAATCCCTACGAGGAGGGTGAAGCCAACGGTGCCGATTAAGACGATGGCCACGGTCCAATGCAACGTCGGGGATGGCCCTTCAGCGCCATCGTCAACTACGTACATAGTCATCACGATTCGCAAGTACATGAAGGCACCGATCACAGCACTGAGCATTGCAACTGCCGCTAGTAAATAGCTGCGATGTCCGACGGCAGCCGCGATGACTTGGAATTTTCCGACAAACCCCGAAGTAAGCGGGACCCCGGCCTGAGCTAGTAACAGGATTGTGAAAGCCATGGCCAAGACCGGCCGGCTGCGCCCCAAACCCGCATATCGGTCAAGAGGGTGTTCTCCATCTGCCCCCATCGCTCCAATGATGGCGAAGCTACCCAAAACCATGAAGGTGTAGGTAAACAAATAGAAGAGGGCTGCGGAAGTGCCACCGTCAGCAGTCGACTGCACTGCTACTAAGACGTACCCGGCATGACTAATTGACGAAAACGCCAACATACGTTTTACGTCGCTTTGCAAGATCGCCATCACGGAACCGGTGACCAATGTAAGAAATGCGAGGACCGCAACGACGGGAGACCAATCAGCATTATGAGCACCGAAGGCTCCGAAAAAGACTCGGAGAAAGGCCGCAAAGCCTGCAGCTTTAGCGATCGACGCCATCCATCCGGTTACGGGACTTGGGGCTCCTTGATATACATCTGGGGCCCAGAAGTGGAATGGGGCTGCCGCAACTTTGAATGAGAATCCAACCAAAAGCAACGCCATGCCCGCCATCAGCAAGTGTTGGTCTCGAAATACCACGGCGCCTAGGTAGTCGCGCACGTGTACCAAATTGGTGGATCCCGTGCTTCCGTAGATCAGAGCTATCCCATAAAGAAGAAAGGTTGAACTAAATGCGCCCAGTACGAAGTATTTCATTGCCGACTCGCGGGCTTCTGGGCGACGAGCGTGCATCGCGATCATGACGTAAAGCCCGATCGACAACGCCTCTAATCCGAGGAACATAACTATGAGGTCATTTGCGGAAGCCATGACGATGGCACCCGCGGCCGAGCACAGAAGAAGGGCGTAAAATTCCGGAGGGTCAATGCCTTCCCGGTCAAGGTAGCTATGGGCAATCAGGGCAGTAGCGACTAGCCCAGTCAGAATCAATATTGTGAAAAAAATGCTAAACCCGTCTACGCCCAAAGCTGAAGCGATGGAGGCCGACGGTCCTTCGGTTTGCACGTCGCTCCACAAACCAAGAGCCACGAAGTAGGCAGTGACCGCTGCGCAAAGAGTCGTTACCGTGGAGAAGCCACCCGATGTTCGTTGGGGGGCTAGGGCACTGACAAGCAAAATCAGGAGCGCCGCTCCCAAAAGGATCATCTGGGGCAGCAAAGCCCACCAATCGATGGAAGGTCCAACGAAGACCAATTGAGAGAGGCCGCGCATCAGTGATCATCTCCACTGAGTTGGTTGTGATCGACGATGACTGGAGCTGCGGGGCTGGGGCGTTCATAATCCGAATGGTTTTCGATGTGAGCGATTAGCCCATCCACTGCAGGTTCGATTCGGTCGAGTAAAGGTTTCGGATATATCCCTAAAAAAATAATTCCCGCGATGAATGGGGCAAGAGTCAGGCCTTCTCTCAGTGTTAAATCAGGGGTCGCCTCGTCGGTAGCGGTTGGTTCACCATGGAAGACCCGCTGATATGCCCACAGAAGATAGAGGGCTGCAAGAATGACGCCAGTGGCCGCGATGATGGTCCACCATCGACGGGTTTCGTACGAACCAATCAACACCAGAAATTCGCCAACGAACCCATTTAGCCCAGGAACACCGATAGATGAGAGCATCACTATGGTGAAGAAGCCTGCGAAGATGGGGGCGGCAGATTGGATCCCACTGAGTTCTTCAATTGCACGCGTCTTCCGTCGCTCATACAGCATGCCGACAAGCAAAAAGAGGGCCCCGGTAGACAGACCGTGGTTAACCATCTGAAGGATCCCACCCTCCAGGCTTTGTGTCGTGAAGGCAAAGATGCCTAGAACAATGAACCCCATATGGGCTACCGAGGAGTACGCCACAAGCCGCTTAAGGTCTTTTTGCATGGTCGCGACGATGGCGCCATAAATGACTCCTATCACCCCCAAGGTCGCCAAGGTTGGTGCTGACCAGACTGATGCTTCCGGGAAAAGGTAAAGACCGAAACGCAGCAGCCCGTAGGTCCCTAGTTTCAACATCACGGCAGCCAGCACTACTGACCCCGCTGTCGGCGCCTGCGTGTGTGCGTCGGGAAGCCACGTATGCATCGGGAAGATCGGCACTTTGATAACGAATGCGAGAGCGAACGCTAAGAAGCAGAGCCGCGCCGTGTTGGTTGATAAGGCTTGGCGTTGTGCGAGCTCAACGACGTCAAATGTGATGCCTTGCTCACCGGCGCTTAAGGTCGCGACGCTGACAATAGCGACAAGCATCAGGGCTGAACCAGCCATCGTGTATATGAAGAATTTAGTGGCCGCGTAGCGGCGATCCTCATAGCCCCAGCCGCCGATCAGCATGTACATCGGGACTAACACGATCTCGAACATGACAAAAAACAGGAAGAGGTCAAGCGCTAAGAACGCTCCAAACGAACCGGCCTGCAACAACAACAACCAAGCCGTGTACGACTTTGGTTCGTGGTGTGGATCTACCGCTAAAAGCACGATCGGGGTGATGAGGCCGGTAAGAACGACCAACCAAAGGGAGATGCCATCTATGCCTACGTGCCAATTGATACCTAAGGCTGGAATCCAAGATTGGATTGACTCGAACTGGAATCCGGCGTCATGGCTCGAAAACTGTGCCATCACATAGAGCGACATAGCCGCGGCGATAGAGGCGAAGACTGCACCGACCGGTCGCATCATTTCAGGTCTGCTGTTAGGCAACAGCACTACAACGAGAGCGCCTAGCACCGGAACGAGAATTATGGCGTTTAGCACCGGGAACGATGATGCACTTTGCGAGGCGAGGAGTTCGATCACAGCAACAGCCCCCATGTCAAGAAAGCGACGATCACAAGAGCACCTAGCGCTACTCCGACGGCGTAGTTGCGGATATATCCAGACTGCGCGGGTCGGATTAGCCGACCTAGCCGCATTGTTAGCTTGCCAACGGTGTTGACAGTTCCATCCACGAATCGCTTATCAATGTCGGCCGCTCCCTGGAAGCTGGAGGTTCCGATTCCATCAACGACGCGAGCATATGTGGAATCAACATACATAGCGTTCTCAAGAAAATCGGGTTCGAGACGGTCCGTCGAGATCTGTCTGGTTAGCCAACTCAGAACTGCCAGTGAGATCCCTGCGACCGCGGCACACACAGAAATCACTGCTAAAGCAACCTTGGTGATGGTGCCCGACGAGAAATGATGTGGGTCATTGAAGATTGGCTCCAAAAAGTGTTCAAGGACAAGCCAATCTTTCACTAACGGCAGGTTTATAGCGCCCCCCACTATCGCCGCTCCAGCGAGAACACAAAGTGGGATCGTCATGGTCCACGAGGATTCATGGGGGTGTGCGTCTTCATCCCATCGTTGATCTCCAAAGAACACCAGAATGACTTGTCTACTCATGTAGTAAGCGGTGAGCAGTGCCGTGATGAGCCCGATCACCCAAAGAAGAGGACCAATATTTTTCTGTTCCCAGGCTGCCAGCAAGATTTCGTCCTTCGACCAGAAACCTGCGAATGGTGGAACGCCTGCAATAGCAAGCCACCCGACAATGAATGTGGCAGCAGTTATTGGCATAGCTAAACGCAACGCACCCATTTTGCGCATGTCTTGTTCATCACCCATTCCGTGGATAACCGAACCAGAACCAAGAAACAAAAGCGCCTTGAAAAACGAGTGCGTGATTACATGAAAGATTGCAGCAACGTAGGCCCCTGAACCGATTGCCAGGAACATGAACCCGAGTTGGCTGATGGTCGAATAGGCGAGCACCTTTTTGATGTCGTGTTGGGCCACTGCACATAGGGCAGCAAAAAGAGCTGTCGCCGCGCCAACTACAGCAATCACAATTAAGGCGTCGTCTGTAAGGACGTTGTTCATGCGCACCAGGAGGTACACACCGGAGGTAACCATCGTCGCGGCGTGAACCATTGCCGAAACCGGAGTCGGACCTTCCATGGCGTCGGGCAGCCAAACATAGAGCGGCAACTGGGCCGACTTGCCTGCGGCGGCGACGAATAACAACAAGGAGACGGCTGTTCCCGTAGCCGCTGTCATTGCAGGGGAACTGGCAATTTCGGTGTAGGTAACAGTGCCTAAAGCGGACCAGATGGCGAAGGTTGCGACCAAGAAGCCCCAATCACCCACACGGTTAGTAACGAACGCCTTTTTACCTGCAGTAGCTGCACTATCTCGGTGGTGCCAAAATGAAATCAGAAGATACGAACAAGCTCCGACGCCTTCCCATCCAAGGAAAGTAACTACCAAGTTGTTGCCAAAGACGAGCATCAACATTGAGAAAAGAAAGAGGTTTAGGTATAGGAAGAATTTTGAATATTTTGGATCTCCGTGCATGTAACCAACGGAATAAAGGTGAATCAGAGCTCCGACACCCGTGACAAAAAGCGCCATTGTTACCGATAGCGGGTCGACTAGAAAGCCAGCTTCTACCTGAAGAGAACCGGAGGGCAACCACTCGAAAAGGATCAGTTCATAGGAACGTTCGCCACTATGGCTGTCGCGACCCAACAGTCCAACGAAAACCATCAAAGTCACCAGGAAGGAGGCACCTGCGGCCGTGGTCGCAATCCACCCAGCGCGGGGCTCTCCCAGCAGCTTCCCCGCCAGGAGCAGCACGACGAACCCGATCAAAGGCAGGGCAGGGATGAGCCAAACTAGTTCGACCACCCCATCACCCCTTTAACAACGAAAGATCGTCGGCCGTTGCCCCGGGTTGACGGCGAAGAATAGCTACGACCAACCCCAGCCCAACTACTACTTCAGCAGCTGCGACGACCAGAACAAAGAACACGACTGTTTGTCCACCGATGTCATCAAGTGTTCGGGAGAAGGCCACAAAACTCAGATTGACACCATTGAGCATCAATTCGACACACATGAGCATCACGAGTGGATTGCGACGTATTAGCAAGCCGGTGCCACCGATTATGAAAAGCAGCGCTCCTAAAACCAGGTACCAGCCAGTGGTAATTTCCATCACCTACCACCATCTTCAGCAGTTACCGGGTCTGTCACTTTCGGTTTGCGAACGAGAACTACTGCTCCGATGACGGCAATCACAAGAAGCAGGGAAGTCAATTCGAAGGCATAGACGTAGTCAGAAAACAGTGATCGGGCCAAAAGTCGCACGTCGTCAGTACCGCCAAGGGCGCCGCTCATAGCCTCAGCTCCCGTGACAGGCTCTCCGACCACAACAATTAGTGCCACGACAATGGCTAGTGAACCAGCGGCAAATAATAGGGCCGCCCATTTTTGGATGGGCAAGAACGACATTTCAAGGTTCTGTGCCCGATCTACTCCGAGCAACATAATGACAAAAAGAAAAAGGACCACAATCGCGCCTGCGTAGACAATCACCTGGACCGCGGCAAGGAAGTGCGCTTCTTGGGCTACAAATTGGACCGCTATCCCAAAGAGAGTCATCACTAACATCAGCGCTGAGTGGACGGGATTGCGAGCAAGGACCACGCCCAAGGCTCCTATGAGGCAGATGAGGGCAGCAACAACGAAGACGAGCGTGTCAACCATTAGTGGTGATCCCCTGAATCGGCGCTTGGATATTGCCCTTCAGGTACGTCAGCTTCGTCCCGAACGTTTGATAGGTGCTGGCCTATCTCCGGGTCTCGGACACCGTAACCAAGTTCGCCACTCCAGCTAATCCGGTTTTGATAATCGGGGTTGCCCGATGAAGCCGTCGCTCGCATCCAACCGGAGGTGGCGAGATCATCTCCATCGTGCCAAAGCTCCCAGGGTTGACGTTGTGGGAGGCCTTCGTCGTCGACGACCAATTCGGCTTTTGTGTAGATGGCGTCCGCCCGATTGGTAAAGCTAAATTCAAACAGCTTGGATTCGGTGATTGCTTCAGTGGGGCAGGCTTCAACGCATAGATC
The DNA here is from genome assembly GCA_002331465.1 of Candidatus Neomicrothrix sp. UBA2110. Taxonomy (GTDB): domain Bacteria; phylum Actinomycetota; class Acidimicrobiia; order Acidimicrobiales; family Poriferisodalaceae; genus UBA2110. Next base: position 6,657 of record DCYM01000263.1, read on the forward strand.
GCAGTGAATGCAGCGAAGATAGTTGATCTCATAGACGTACCCGTAACGCTCCCCTGGCGAGACGGGAGCTGCCTCGGGATTATCGGCACCGCGGACATATATGCATTTGGCCGGGCATACGCCGGCGCAGAGTTCACAGCCAATGCATTTTTCCATACCGTCCTCATAGCGGTTGAGGACATGACGGCCATGGAAGCGGGCTGGTTTTGGTCGCTTTTCTTTGGGATATTCAGTGGTGACCCTTTCTTCGAAAAGTTTCAGAAATGTGACTTTGAAACCGTTGAGATAGCCCATTACACCTCCTCCAGTTCTTCTTGATATGCGCGGTCACCAGCTCGCAGTGCCGCGACGAGAAGGGATCCTCCTATTGCTAGAGCAACGAATGCTGCTCCGTACGTCACAACCCAGTTCCAGTCATAGGTAGCGCGCAGTTCTTTGAGGCTAATGAACATCAGCCAGAAGAGAATGAGTGGGATTAACAGCTTCCAACCCAGATGCATTAATTGGTCGTAGCGAAGTCTTGGGAGAGTCGCCCGGAACCACACGAACACGAAAAGAAACGCGAGCACTTTAAGCAGGAACCAAATCGTGGGCCAGAACCAAGTCATCCCAAAGAAGATGGGGCCAGCAGGACCGCCAAAGAAAAGAGTGACCATGATTGCGGACATGGTGATGACGTTCATGAACTCGGCGAGAAAGAACAGAGCGAAACGAATCGATGAATACTCGGTGTGGAATCCGCCGACGAGTTCTTGCTCGGCTTCTACCAGATCGAATGGGGGACGATTTAGCTCCGCGGTTGCGGCGATAAGGAAAACGATGAAGGGGACGATTCCTGATGAGACGAGAAACCAACGCGTAAATCCGCCAGATTGAGCGGCAACGATGCCATGGGTCGACAAGGTCCCAGCGAGCACCACGACAACGACAGTCGCCATACCTAGCGCTGCCTCATAAGAAATAGCTTGTGCAGAGGCGCGGACCGACCCAATGAGCGGATACTTAGAGCCGGAAGCCCAGCCGGCGAGCATCACCCCGTACACAGCTATCGAGGACATCGCCAGTAAGAAAAGAATGCCAATCGGAGGGTCGGCTACCTGGAGATAGGTCTCCCGTCCGAAGATGGTGACGGTTCCAGAGGAGCCCCCGCCGAACGAACCACCTATAGGTACAACGGCAAAGGACAGAAAGGCTGTCACCGCTGAGATGTAAGGCGCCAGCCGAAACACAAGCGGATCGGCATTTTCGGGTCGAAGGTCTTCTTTGAAAAAGAATTTCACCCCGTCGGCGAAGGTCTGGAGTAAACCCCAAGGGCCGGCCACATTCGGGCCGATCCGATTTTGCATGTCCGAAATAAGTTTCCGTTCGAACCAAACCATAAACATGGTGGCGACGAGCAGGAAGGTAAAGGCAACAAGAACTTTGACAGCCATAATGCTGACATCAACGAGGTCAACACCGTCGAGATAGAGGGGGTCGCCGGTCACAAAGTTTCGATCCGAATGTCGTTGACAAGTGCAGTGGCGTCAATAAAGCGGTTGGCTCCACCTCCGGGTTGATTGAACGGGAGTACCGCCGTCCCTCGCAGGATGGTGTCATCTGCAACGGCTAGGAGTGTCTCAGTTGTTCGGGTTGAGATAACTCGAACGGCAGTTCCACTTGACACTCCTAAACGTTGGAGGTCACCAGGATGCACTTTCAACGACGGCTCTTCAGCTAGGTGACGCAATGAAGGGCTGTGGCTGACTCCAGTTCCGGCATCCCATAGTTTCCGGCCACTGACCAGTCGCAATCCGTAGCCGTCTACAACAGGTGGTTCTTGCGGTGTTGCCAACGTCGGTTTTATCGAGCTTCCTTGGATAAGAATACCTTCATGTGCTTCAGGCCCACAGATTCGTTCAATAGTCACCCCCGCGTGGCTTGGCGCGACTTGCTCAATTTCACACCAAATTTCTTCTCGCGAACCAACACCTAGGTCGCCGCCCAAACGCCATGCCAACTCGGCGGCGATCATCCAGTC
>DCYM01000002.1 GCA_002331465.1 Candidatus Neomicrothrix sp. UBA2110
TAACCATTCCAGGAGAGGGAGCCCATCACCGGCGCCACGCACCAGCGTCATAGGGGTGTGGGCGTGGCTATTAACAAGGCCCGGCATGACCAGGCCACCAACGTGATGAACAGGGCCATCGCACGGCGGTGCTTCCGATCGAGGTCCGATGAATGAAATCCAACCGTCGGTCACGTCAATTGCAGCGTTCGAGACAACAGAAAAGTCTTGATCGCAAGTGACCGCGATGTCAGCAAGATAGCGATTGGTAGTCACGTGCAACATCCTGGCACGCGATTTTAGAAGTAGGTATGACCAGTAAGTGGGTGCTTAACGCATGCGGGGATGACAGACTTCGAAGTGCATGTCGCTGTTCTTACAACGAACCTTTGACTCCCTTGCTAACGGCTCGGCGTACGCCGCTCTGGCGGTGGCTATTTCGATGGTATTCCGCTCGACTGGGGTTCTGAATCTCGCGCAGGGTCAGCTAGCCATGTTTTCCACTTATATCGCCCTGGTCTTCGCCACTGGGCCGAGTCCTTATCTGAAGTTCTCATCGAACACGGACGTGCTGGGGGCAGCGTGGCCAATATGGGCGGCCATCCTCGGCGCGATAGTGATTTCGATGGTGATCGGAGCTTTCACTGAAAGGGTCATTATTCGTCCTATTAGTGCTGACCCTGTTGCGGCCATTGGAGCGACGCTAGGTCTGTATTTACTCCTCGGTGCTTTTGTTCGAAAGCAATGGGGCGGGCGAACCATGTTCTTGGGCTCTCCCTTTCCTCAGACTGTCGACGATCGCTGGGATATCGGCGGTGCTCGTCTCTGGCACGACACCGTCGGGATCACGCTCACAATGATCGGAGTATTAGGTCTTCTGGCGGTGCTCCAACGCCGAACAAAAGTTGGGCTCGCTTTTCGAGCAGTGACATCGAATCGCACGGCATCGCTCATGGTAGGAATCAGGGTTAGTCGGGTGCTTATGCTCGGCTGGGCCTTGGCGGCCGGGATCGGAGCTTTAGCAGGTGGTCTGATAGCCGGAGAGATCAATGTGCGGCCCGACATGATGGGGCGGCTCCTAATATTCGGTCTTGCCGCGGCCACTTTGGGTGGCCTTAAAAGCCCAGTTCTCGCGTTTGTCGGAGGTTACTTATTCGCATTTCTTGAGACCATGCTGGGCGGTTACGTGAGCTTCATCGATAGTCAAGTCACGTTGGTATGGGCCTTATTAGTACTCATCATCGTCTTATTTGTGCGCCCCTCGGGACTATTACCGCGAAGCGAAGCGTGGCAGCAACGATGACCACCAGAAATCCGTCGACTTCAACCCCTCTGCGAATTGTGTGGGTGGTTATCTCGCTGGCATTCGTCGTTCTGTCTGTACGAGTCGCTTTTGGTGCAACTCCAAAGATAGTCACTGACTTTTCAAACTCAATAGCCTTATCCCTCGCGTTTGGCGGTTTGGTACTGCTGACCCACTACCTCGGCCTTTTATCCCTAGGCCAGGGAGCTCTTGTGGGGGTCGGGGCTTACGCCGCACTGCACGCGGTGAACGATTTTGGTGTACCTGTCGTTTGGATGCCTCTGGCCGGCCTGTTGGCAGGAACGCTCGTGGGCGCCATCGTGGCCATTCCCTCTCTGCGTTTACCCAAGGCGTATCTTGCTCTCCTCACTCTTTCTCTGGCAGTTGCCTATCCCATCATCCTTAAGCAAGTTGACGGCAACTTGCCGGTCCTCCTCCATGGTGAATTTGTGGCGCCCTCATGGACAGGGATCGCGGAAAACGACGAACACATATGGGAACTTTTTCTGGTCACGATTTACGCATCGGCGGCCCTTTTCTTGGTTCAAGGCCTACTAAGAGGACCAATAGGACGGGCCTTTATAGCCAGCCGTGACGAACCTGAAGCTGCGAGGGCCTTCGGAGTTCCGGTCTATCGGCTGCGACTCTATGGGGTGGCATTAAGCGGGGGCATGGCCGGATTGGCTGGTGGCCTTCTCATGATTCCAACTGGCTTCAACGACTTCACCCATTATCCAGAAGAGTTATCGATCAAAATGTTCGCACTGGCGATGGCTTTCGGCGGATCTCGTTTAATTTCGTCAGTTCCCGCGGCGTTGATCCTTATCTTTCTTCCAGTTTGGTTAATTGATCGGAATTGGGTTGTCGAATACGGGTGGGTGGGGCTCTTTAAATCCGAAGGATTCATCTACGCTGCGCTTCTTCTCGCCACTGCATACCTCACTAGAGGCAAGGGCTTCATGCACTTGTCCGAGCGTCGCAAACGTCGCAACATAGAAAAATCCGTGACCGCAAACAGAGGCGCTTCACTAGTCGCTGATCAACTCATGGCTCTTGAGAACCGGTTAAATCAAATAGAAGGGTTCGTGGGTGAACCACCGGACATCAGCTCGCGCCAAGAACCGACTGATTGACCTAACTCTTCTGCACGTTTCACCGCCTGAATGGGCGGCTCAAGTTCTGCGACGCGATCTATTGCGCCCAACATGGGGCGAAATCGGCTACCTCTAAGTCGAAATTGCGTGTCGAGGCTTCGGCCTTGAGGTTTAACTCAAAAGCCAATCAGCTGGGGCTAAATCACTTTCCGCGTAAAGGCGGCTTTGGAACCTTTGCATACCGTTAATCCAACGATCCACGTCGCTGGCTTTTCGTTCTCTGTATGTCTGAACTTCGGGGTGCGGTAATACCAGAAACCTTTCTTCAGACATGCACTCGATGACAGTGTCCGCTAATTGTGCAGCGGTGAGGACTCCATCACCAGCAGCGCTGCCTGGTGTGCCGGTCCCTTGATCAAGCCGATCGGGGCTATTTCGCAGGATGTTGGTTTCTACGGCCTGCGGACAGAGCATTGACACTCGAATGCCTCGTTCTCCATAGGTAATGGAAAGGAACTCGCCTAACGAAACCGCCGCCGCTTTAGTAACCGCGTATTGCATGGAACCAAGTTGGGTGAGGAGACCCGCAGCAGACGCAGTGTTCAGCAAATAACCCCCACCGTTGGCCACCATGACCGGCACCGCCGCCCTAGCCGCATAGATGTGGGACATCACATGCACTTCCCACATCCGTTGAATTTCGGTGTTATCCGTCTCGAGGCCTCCCTGGGTGACATATCCAGCATTTGACGCAAAAATGTCGAGCGTTCCATAGTCGTCGACAGTTTCAGCAACTACGGCTGCTATGGCGGCTTCGTCGGTGACGTCTAATGCAACTGCCCTGCCGTCGACGTTCTGAGCCACACGTTCGGCGTTTACCCCATCGCGATCCAGTACGACCAAGCCCCTCGCGCCTTCTGCGTGGAATCTTTCGGCGAGCGCTTCTCCGATTCCGCTACCGCCACCGGTGACGATGGCAACTTTGTCTCTGATTTCCATAGGAGCAGCGTAACGAGCGGCACAGAAGGCTGCTTGACGCACGCACCATCGTTTACAAAGCTGCGGCTCTCACCCAAACCAGGCTGAGTTCCTGCGATGCCGCTGAGAATTCCCATGCACTCCCCGAAGGACACGATCAAATGGCTGCTCCACTCGACAACGTGACCGTCATCGAAATTGACAACTGGATGGCCTCGCCAAGTGCTGGAGCCATACTCTCCGACCTCGGTGCTGACGTCATCAAGATTGAGCCTCTAAGCGGCGACCCGATGCGAAACATGGGTCGACCGGCGAAAGTTTCGGAAGACAAAAAGGACTTCGATTTTCAGTTCGACGTGTCGAACCGAGGTAAGAGATCGATTGCTATAGATCTCGAATCCGAAGCCGGGATGGAGGTCGCGTTATCACTCATCGCTGGTGCCGACGTTTTCATGTGCAACCTTTTGAGACACCGCCAGGAGAAATTCGGGTTAGACCCTGAAAGCGTCAAAGAAGCCAACTCAAACATTGTTCACGCGACGTTGACTGGTTACGGAACTCATGGGCCCGAAGCACACCGACCCGGATATGACGTCACTGCTTTTTTTGGGCGGTCTGGTCTCTATGACGCTATGCGAGAGGGTGAGACTGGAACCGTTCCTATGGCACGCCCCGCCCAAGGCGATCACACGACCGGACTCGCGTTTGTTGCAGCGATTTTGGCGGCGCTTCGACTCGCAGAACAAAGCGGGGAAGCACAAGTAGTAGAGACGTCTCTCTATGAAACCGCCATTTGGACACAAGCGACTGACTACGCAATTACGGCGGTAGACCTCGCACCTCTCCGGCCTCGGGCTAGAGAAAACATGATCATCCCAACCGCAAACCGATACCCATGTGGGGATGGGAAGTGGGTCGTGCTCAACATGCCAGAGGAAAGCGCTTGGGCGAAGCTGTGCCGCGTAATTGAACGAGAAGATCTGTTAGCCGACGAGAGACTTCAAGACATTCGAGGACGCTTCCAACATATGCCCGAACTAGTCGCCGCTATCGATCAGGCCCTTTCTCATCGAAGCCGAGACGAGTGGGGAGAAATTTTCGATGCGAACAGCATTATCTGGGGACCGGTGCTTGGCCTTCACGAAGTCGCTTCCGATCCCCAGGCTGAGGCACTCAACGTTTTCCCGACAGTTCACAGCGATCAAATCGGTTCGTACCGAACCGTCGCCGTTCCCATGCGATTCACCGACGTTGACGTCGGACCGAAGGGCCCGGCGCCGATGTTGGGACAACACACGCGGGAAATTCTCGCAGAAGCAGGTCACGATCCAGAAAAGATTCAATCTCTAGTTGAACGTGGTGCAATCGGAGAGTTGTCCTAAATCTTTTAGTCCATACGTAACGCGCTTTCTGCCGTTGGGGGATCGCAGGCATTTTCGCGTTTACCGAATCAGAGTTGAATTTCCTCGGGGGCGATCATTTGACTTTGCAGCACCCAACCAATGACTCCAATTTCATCAATGAGAGTTGTGCGGCAACACGCCAAATTCGTTGATGAACGCGCAACTGCGGAGTCAAGCAAGATCCATTCGGATTGCGGCAGACGCAGCAGTTGGAGGGTTACGTCGGTGTTGATGAACGACTGTTCGCCCTCAGCATATTCGAAGCCAACTGCTGCTCCTAAGTCGGACAAAGTCGCAACCTGCTGAAACTTTGAGGCTGATTCACCGGCTATTAACGCGTGATCGAGGCGCGCCCATATGAGTCCAGGACCGGACTCCTCTGTAGACCCAGTAATCACACGAAGTTCGACCGCGTCCGCATTGAATCCAGGCCTCGGGTATTCCATATCGGGATGTGCCCCAGGGTTCGCTCGTTGGGAGGGAATAGGTGGGACTGATATTTGCTTTCCCGTCAGATCTTTCGGTCGGGAAAGCCACTGCGAGGTAGCGCGTGCTAACAGCTTGCCTTCATGAGTTATCGATGCTTCTGCAACGGCAGTCCGTTTTCCATTCTTCACAACGTTGGCTGAGACTCCCAACTTGCCGACTGGGACCCCTGAGAGAATCTCTACGGTGTAGCGCGAACAGATCAGATCTTCTCGATCGAGTTCGCGTTCTATCAACCAACTCATCAAGCCACATATGGGTCCGCCATGCATCACGCCATGACTCCACGGGCCACGGGTTAGTTCGGTCGCTTCGACTCCTCCTTCGCATGTCAAGAAGAGCGCTGGGGGATATTCTTCTGGGGCGGGGGTGGGCATCGAACCACGTTAGGGTGCGGAAATGCACCCGTTCCGATTTGGCGTCCAGTTTTCCAAATCAGCGTCGGGGGATGACTACAGAGATTCGGTCCGGCGAATCGAAGACTTGGGTTACAGCACAGTTTTCTGCCCTGACCATTTCGATGATCAGTGGGCGCCTACAGTCGCTCTCACCGTGGCAGCGGAAGCGACGACAGATCTGCGTGTCGCAACGCTCGTCTACGACGTGGACTATCGCCACCCTGTTGTGCTTGCGAAAGAAATCGCCACGCTCGATCTTGTCTCAAACGGACGTGTGGAGTTTGGGATCGGCGCCGGATGGATGTCAGATGACTACGACACGGCTGGCATTCCATTCGATAAAGCCGGCATTCGCATTGACCGAATGGTCGAAGCCATTGACGTCGTTCGAGGTCTCTGGTCGGGCCAACCTTTAAATTTCCAGGGAGAGCACTACGTGGTTCGCGATATGACGGGAGCACCGAGCCCTTGTCAGCCTGGCGGGCCACCAATAATCGTCGGAGGAGGCGGGAAACGAGTCTTAACCGAAGCAGCCCGGCGAGCTGACATTGTTGGACTTAATGCTTCACTCCACTCCGGATCTGTAGGCCCAGAGACAGCATTATCTGCTCTTGGAGAGAGATTCTTGGAGCGACGTAACTGGGTGGAGGAGGCGGCAGGAGAACGATTCTCCCAACTCGAACTTCAGATGAATACCTTTATGACCGCTGTAACTGCTACCACTGCAGAAGCTGACGAAATGATTGAGGGGATGGCACCGATGTTCGGTCTCTCGCCAGATCAGGCACGAACTATCCCGATGGTCCTTGCCGGGACCGTTAATGACGTTTGCGAGCAACTTCACCATCACCGTGAACTCTACGGAACAAGCTATTGGGTAATCCATGAAGGGGAAGTCGACGCCATGGCTCCAGTAGTAGCCAAAATGTCAGGCACCTAGCTTCGGGTTACCCAATGATGACTCAGTGTCAGCCCCTGGGCCTATGGTCGTTGCTGTGATTGATCTGGAGGCAGTCAGCTTCGGTAGGGACGCCACCGAGAAGCTCTCCGGATTGCTTCGCGATTCGAAGGCCGAAGACGTTTTCGCACCTGTGAGTGTCATAGTTCCGACCAACTACGCAGCGGTGAGTCTTCGCAGGGATTTAGCTAGCGGAGAATACGGACCAACGTCGTGGGTTGGAACAGGCCTAATTAACACAAACTTTTTGACTTCATACCGCTTGGCTGAATCGGTCACCGGTGACAGTTTCTTAGCCCAAGGGCGCCAGCCGGTACGCAGCACTGTGATTGGTGCGGCGCTACGCCAAATACTTCTTGATGAACCTGGCATTTTCGGGCCAATTGCGCATCACGGTGCCACGGAACGGGAACTAATTCGGGTGTACCGAGAACTTCGCGACTTAGAGGATGAGCAACTCGATGAGGTTGCGGCACTGGGTGAGAGAACCAGCGAAGTGATTCGGGTTTACCGCGCTGCTCAAAAGTTACTGGAGAAAGACTGGTTCGATCAGTTCGATCTCTTCCGATCCGCAGATCTCTCAACGCAGAAAATATCTGACTTCGGAAAGCTAGTGCTCTTCCTCCCTCAACAACTAGCCACTACCGAGACAAAGTTTCTTTCCCGCCTATCAGGGCTCAGCCCTATCGTCGGATTGATTGGTTTGACCGGCACAGGCGACGCAGACCGCGATCCGCAAAGGATCGCTGATCTTTTCGGTAGTCAATTGTCGCCGCTAACCACTGCACCAATCTCCACAAATACGGTCATTTCGGTTAGTGACCCAGATGACGAAGCTCGAACCACCGTCCGATCAGTCATCGGTTTACTTGATGAAGGAGTCACGGCCAGTCAGATAGCTGTTCTCTACCCACACCGGCACCCCTATGCCCGTCTACTTGAGGAGCACCTCAACGGATCGACCATCTCCTTCAGTGGTGTCTCAGCTCGAACAGTTGCTCACTCAATGCTGGGCCGCTTCATCACGAGTTTGCTGGCTTTGCCAGACAAAGACCTGGGCGTCAACGAAGTGCTCGACTTTTTTTGCAGCGCTCCGACACGACAGCATGCCGATAGCCCGACGACAATCCCAGCGGTTTCTTGGTCCCGAACTGCCATAACCGCTGGCGTCAGCATGGGGCTAGACGACTGGTCAGACAAACTCACTCGACATAGGGAGCAGCTTTTAGCCACGGCCACGCGAGAGCGGCTCCGCACCGGAGATGACCGGCAGGCAAGTCGTTACGAAAGAGCAGCGCTAGAGGCTGAGGAACTCTTGACCTTTGTCACTGAACTCCACCAAATCGTAAACCCAGATAGCTTGCCCAGCGGTTGGGTTCAACTGTGCTCCTGGTTGCGAAAGGCAATGGAACGTTATTTAGATCCGAGCAACCAACTTGATTCACAGAAAGGAGATCTCGTTGCAGTAGAACAAGCTTTAGATCAGTTACAAAGCCTGGCTCAGGTTGAGCCAAACACAAGCTTCACAGTTTTCCGGCGAAGCTTGGAAACACAACTACAAGACAGCAGCGAACGCACCGGAAAGTTGGGTCAGGGCATCTTTGTAGGCGACATACGCCAAGCTTGGGGCCTCAATTTCGAACACACGTTCATTTTGGGACTAGCCGAAGGAATCTTTCCTCAACCACCTAGCAAGAACGGGGTCATCTCCGACGAGGACCGATCTGAACTAGATGGCCTACTCGCCATGTCACGAGATGCGATACACAACGACCAGCGTCGGTTCCTTGCCGCCTTGTCATCGTGCAATTCCAACACATTGGTGTTTCCGCGAGGTGACCTGCGTCAGCACAGAGAGAACTACCCTGCTCGATGGCTAGACCAAATGGCCTCCCGCAGGGGACCCCTTTCACTCGACGAAGCGCTCAAGAGCCCAGAACACCCCTGGGCACAACATCAGTCATCATTTATCGCTGGCCTTCGAAGCTCAAAATTCCCAGCGTCACACCAAGAATTCGATCTGGCGTCGTTGCTCGACAGCCACGAACAAGGTCAAGACCTCACAACTGTTTCATTAAACAACACATCAGCGTTTGAAGCCGGTCGACAACTTATCGAAAGTCGAAATAGCAGCGCATTCACGCGTTTCGACGGCAACCTAACTGATCTAGTAGACCCAAAGATGGTCCGGACCGACGTACTCTCACCAACACGCCTGAAACAGTGGATTGATTGTCCGCACAGTTACTTCATGCGTCACGTCTTAGGTGTCGATGAGCCGGAGTTCTCTCGGCACGAATTTCGCATTCCACCACTAGTTCGTGGATCGTTAATTCACGAAGCGGCTGACCGTTTTTTTCGCGACCAAATATCGAAAGGCAACCCGCCGGGCCCAGATCGTCAATATAGGGAGACCGACATTTCTTCCATCAGACAGTTCGGCATCGAAGTTGCGTCAGAACTGGAAGCCCAAGGACTTGTGGGCAGGCCACTGTTTTGGAGTCGGGATCGCGAACAGTTACTGAACGATCTAGTGGGAATCTTGAAACACGATCGGCAAAGGGAAATGAGAGGAACGGTGATTGCCACAGAATTGAAATTTGGTTTGCCAGACGGCGAGTTCCCACCTCTTAAACGAAGACTCCCGTCCGGAAGAGTGGTGACTTTCAGAGGCAGCATCGACCGCGTCGAGAGAACAGGCGCTGGAACTTTAGTAGTAGTTGATTACAAGACCGGAAAAATCAATAGCTACAAGGACCTCAGTCCTGAGGATCCAATTTTGGGTGGTTCGCAACTTCAGCTACCCCTGTACGCTCTCGCCGCAGACGCCTACTTAGGTCAAGAAGCTGGTGGTGTTCACGCAAGCTATTGGTTCACCAGCGACACCCAACGTTGGTCAACTCGTGGTTATGTAATCACCCCAAAAATCCTTGACACTTTCGACGAAGCAATCGACGTCATCGTTAACGGAATAGAGGCCGGTCTATTTCCATCCAAACCCGCGCCGGTTTCGTCGAAATGGACCGGTGTCGGTAAATGTATTTTCTGTGATCCCGACGAACTTGGCACTAGAGAAATCGAGGAAAAGTGGCAATCCATGTTGACTGTGGAGTCGCTTGCTCCTTATATACGACTCCGGGGCGAAAGCAACATTGCCGACGACGAAAATAATTACGATGAATAACGATGTCGTGCCCCCAGATCAACCGGCAAGAGATGTCATCGCAACTCAGCACGACGAGACCTTGTTTGTAGAAGCAGGTGCTGGCTGCGGAAAAACTGAAGCGTTAGTTGGGCGAGTCATCAACCTCATCAGTTCATCAGATGAAGTATCACTTGACGATCTGGCTGTGATCACCTTTACGAACAAAGCCGCTGCAGAACTTCGGCACCGGATTAGATCCCGCCTAGAGGAACTTCTAGTCGACTGCTCCGAACCTTCGATAAAAGAAAGGTTGAAGGTTTCGTTGGAGCAACTCGATAGCGCTGCTATTTCAACGTTGCATGGTTTTGCCAGACGACTTCTCACTGAGCACTCAATAGAGGCCGGACTTCCTCCAAGCTTTGAGGTTCTTGATGAAATTTCTACTCAAGTTGAGTTTTTAGAGAGATTCGAGAAGTTCTTAGATTCGCTCCTACTTGACCCGGCATGGTCCAGAACACTCTTGATCGGAGATGCACTCGGCATTAATCCGGCTAAAGATCTACTGCCGTTGGCTGCAGAACTTCACAAGAACTGGGATTTGCTGCGACCAACAAATCCCCCAGAACCTGACGAAATTGAGTTCGATGACCTTATTGCTAAAGGCCATTCGTTAGTCCTGCAACAAAACACCTTCCTGGATTCCGCTGACTCGGACAGTATGACCAATTGTCTAGAAGCAATTCGCGGATTTGTAGGAGAACTCGAAACCGCGTTTGACGAAATTCAACAGGTGGCCGCGCTTGCAGACCCCAATTTGCCTAGTGGAAAACGAGCAGGGCGAAAAGGAAACTGGGTTGACATAGAAAGTCTTAGGTCTGATTACGAACGCTACCGATCTGAAGTGGCCTTGTTTAAGGCATCACTGGTTGATCTCATTCTTCGACGGCTCATCGCTTGTCTCACGACCTTCATATTGGACGGTGTTCGCGAACAGCGAAATCGAGGGCGTCTCGACTATCACGACCTCTTAGTTTCCGCCCGAGAGGTACTTGGCCATTCGATTCACGGCCCGCTCATCAGAGCGAAGGTACATAGAAAATACAAGCACCTTCTCATCGACGAATTCCAGGATACGGATCCAATTCAGGTCGAAATCACCACATTGATAGCGTCACCAAACGACACCGATCCAGCGTCTCCATGGCAAAAAACTTCGACTCTTCCTGGACGCCTGTTCTTTGTCGGGGATCCCAAACAATCGATATATAGATTCCGTAGAGCAGATATCAGTCTGTATTTGGATGCCCAAAGGAAATACGAAAGCGGACAATGCCAACTGTCAACGAATTTTCGTAGCACCCCAGAGATCATTAATTGGGTCAACGAGATTTTCGGCAAATTAATTGATGCTCGTCGTGGCAGTCAGCCCGGATATACACCGTTGATTCCAATTCGGGAGAGCGCCCCAGTGGGAGACGCTGTCTCCCTGCTCGGCGCTACTCCGCACCCAAAATCGGAGACCAACAAGTCGGATACGAACGCTGCACGGCTATCTGAAGCTCACGACATCACCCAAACCGTGATTCGTATGGTGAGCCAAGGCTGGTCAGTCGAGCAGGACGACGAGTGGAGGAAAGCCAGATTTAGTGACATTGCAGTGCTGGTTCCTACCCGGTCAAGAATGTTCGAGATTCAGAGAGATTTCGAAAAAGCTGGAGTTTCGTATCGCGTCGCCTCCACAAACAACGTTTGGCGAAGCCAAGAGATTCGAGACCTTGTCATGTGTCTTCGAGCAATTAATGACCCATCCGATTCCTTGGCAACGGTCTCCGCATTGCGCTCTTCTGTCTACGGGTGCGGCGACGACGACTTGTATCGATTCAAGACAACTAACTTTGAAGCGTGGGTCTGGAGCACTCTTACTGCCTCGGAACATGCAGAACGAGCAAACAATGGTGATCCGGTTGCCGTCGGATTGGCTCACCTAGCGCAACTTCATGAACAACGTTCGGTCTTATCTCCTTCAGAATTGATCGGACGACTCATTAAAGATCGTCAGTTGGAAGAACAATGCGTTGCCCGCAAACACCCACGTGAGTCTCTGCGTCGCTTCAGGTATGTAGTTGACCAAGCTCGCGCGTGGTCCGATACAGGCAAGGGAGATCTTCAGAGTTTCATTTTCTGGATCGCTCAACAAACAGCCGAAAATGCTAGGCCCGTTGAAACAATCCTCTCCGAAGATGACGAAGACTGCGTCCAAATTATGACTGTCCACGCGGCGAAGGGCCTCGAGTTTCCAATTGCAATAGTCGCCGGGTTACCCCTCCGGACACGCAGAGACTCCGGAGTGAAAGTGGGATACACCCCAAACTCCGAGATGCCCGAGGTGAAAATTCGAAAAGGGCTCGAAACCCTCGATTTTGATGACTGGGCGCAAGCAGAAAAACTCTTCGATCATGACGAATCGATTCGAACTTTGTATGTTGCGTGCACGCGCGCACGCGACCATTTAGTCGTCTCGTTACATCGCACAGAGACCGCTCCAAAGTCTGGTCTGGAACATCAAACCTCAGCGGAACTGCTCGCAGAGGCTTCGACCGACGCAGAGCACGTCGAAGTTGACTATTCAAACCACACGGAGATTTGGAGTAGCGATCAGACAAGCTTTTCTGTTTCTCGTCCAAGCCTGTCGGAATGGCTTAAACGCTATAACAATGCTGTCAAGTTCAGCGGTCGCCACCGATTTATGAGTGCTACTCATATCGCTCAATCCGCCGACCGACCGACAACTGTTTCTAAGAGCGACGAAATCCACGAACCCGGCCTTTTGAAGGACGGAGACGAATCAGAGTTGCCAATCCAAGGTCGGGGTCGTTATGGGACCGCTATTGGGCGCGCAGTCCACGCTGTACTCCAAACAGTTGATTTAGAAACCGGAACTGGACTTGGACCTCTCGCCAGAATTCATGCCGAAGCTGAAGGGGTAGCAGAACTGTCAGACGAAGTTACTTCCTTAGCTTTGTCCGCTCTTGCAAGCGAGGAAATTCAACGAGCTGTCGGTAGTAGATATTGGCGTGAACTATATGTCGCATGTCCGATAGGCGATCAGGTCATTGAAGGCTACGTGGATCTTGTCTACGAAACCGACGAGGGGCTGGTGGTAGTTGACTACAAGACTGATCAAATCGATCCTTCCGAGCTAGGGCGCAAAGTTGAGCGTTACCGACTTCAAGGTGCCACCTACGCAACAGCACTTGAGGCAACGACTCGGCAACGTGTTGCGCGCGTCGTGTTCGTTTTTCTGTCGCCAACTTCACCGGCACTGCTTGCCTCGCTACCTAACCTCGAAGAAGCCATCGCTGAGGTTCGGACGGTTATAGAGCACGAGGGGGCGGTTGGTAGCCACCCATGAGTTCTCCGATGTGTCCGGCCAAGGCAATGGTCAGCTTGTCGCTCCCGTACGGACCGACCACTTGACAGCCGATGGGAAGCCCTGAGGTTCCGAGCCCTGTCGGAGGCACCGTAGAGGGTAGATACGCCATCCCAACCATGACGGTCCACTTCACGACGTCAATGTAGTTACGTTCTTCACCATTGCAGAAAAGAGTTCGAGTTCCAAAGTCCCCTTCTTGCTGGTGAGCGAATGGCGGCACGAAGCTAACTGGCATTATCAATGCGTCATAACCATCAAAGAACTCCGCCCATTTGAGTCTCAGCTCTTCGCGTCTGGCGTGGTGGTCAAGCCAAATCCGGTGGCCCGGACCATCACTATCCGTACTTTGCGAGGTTGCTCTTTGAACTAACCACAACCCCAACATTGCTGCTTCCTCTGGATCTAAAGCAGGCCTTGCGCCGCGATCAACAACGACTCCATCTTTTTCTAGTTCTCCGACAACTTTCTCAAGGTGTTCACGTACCTCATCATCAACAGGGCAGAATTCATCGTCAAGCCAAGCTCCCACCTTTAGATCCTTAAGATCTCGCGGCGCGCTTCGCAGTTGAGGTACCCAAGGAGGCGAGTTCCGCTTCAACACTTCCAAAAGAAGTTCGAGGTCCTGCGAACTCCTGGCTAAGGGTCCAAAAACGTTAACGTCGGCTTCATTCACTCCACCGTTGACGTGGTCGAGATATCCGGTGGTCGGGATCACACCAAAACTAGGCTTATGCCCCCATATCCCATTGAACGCAGCTGGGAACCTGATCGATCCCCCGATATCAGTGCCGATCTCAAAAGACGTAAACCCCATCGCAACCGCCGCTGCAGCACCTCCAGAAGATCCACCAGGTCCGCGAGATAAATCCCATGGGTTGTTAGTGGTCCCGAATATTTCGTTGTACGCCTGAATATCGCCCGACCATCGAGGCAAGTTCGTCTTTCCCATGACGATGGCGCCTTCTCGACGAACCGCGTTAACCACCGCTGCGTCGCGCTCCGGGACATTGTCGGTGAGTTCCACTGCCCCACCAGTCGATCTCAAGCCTTTGGTTTCCAACGCGTCTTTCACCGTGATCGGAACACCATGCAGGCGTCCGAGTACCTGCCCCTTGGCTTGAGCGGAATCAGCAGCATCGGCATTAATCAGCGCCGTTTCAAAATCTCGGGTAACTACCGCATTGATCTCACCATCTCGACGTTGTATTCGATCAATGCAATG
>DCYM01000118.1 GCA_002331465.1 Candidatus Neomicrothrix sp. UBA2110
CTCGAAATGATGAACCTTGCAGATCTGGGAGACCGCATGCCCGCGACTCTCTCGGGTGGTCAGCAACAGCGAGTCGCTCTCGCGCGAGCCCTCGCCCCTCGTCCGGGCGTGCTCCTACTCGACGAACCTTTCTCTAATCTGGACACGAGTTTGCGCGCCGAGGTTCGTACAGAAGTTCATCGGCTGTTTGCCGATCTCGGCATTACGTCAATTTTCGTTACCCATGATCAGGATGAAGCGTTTGTCGTCGGAGACCGTGTCGCGGTCATGCGCGACGGTCGAATCGTGCAAACGGGTAGCCCCCAAGTTCTTTATCACCACCCAGTTGACCGCTGGACAGCCGAATTTGTTGGCACCATCTCTGTGTTGGCGGGCGATGCCCACTCGGGCACAGCTCAATGCTCCCTCGGATCGTTGGCCGTAGAGCCGCAACTCCAAGGTCCGGTAGAAGTAGTACTCCGTCCCGAACAGCTATCGCTAGAACCAGAAGGGACTGCCACGGTAGAGCTCGTTGAATACTACGGACACGACACCATGATTTTCGTCAGCCTCGGTGATGAGCAACTGCAAGTTCGGTGTGGACCCACAGCGCCCTATGTTCGCGGCGACCGCGTACGTGTGACATTCACAGGTGACGTCGCATCCGCGTTTGAACTCACCTAACCGAAGCTCAGCGATGTTCATCTACCAAAATATGGCAGACCCAAGATGGCGTCAGCAGATGGTTCCGCACCAAACAACGAAGTTCATGGTGCAAACTTCTTGATGTAAAGCTATCTTTACATTTTTTCTCAAGTATGTGTAGTCTTTCGAATTCATGCGTAACCGTGCCCTCCCCCTTATCTTGACACTCGCGCTCTTTGTCGCGGCGTGCGGTGCCGACCAATTCCAAATCGACGCATTGGCAGCGGAAATATTTCCCGGCGAATGCGTGGACGACACCGGTGAGGAGGTAACGATTTATTCTGGACGAAAAGAGAACCTCATTGAACCTGTGCTTGACGCGTTTACCTGCGTCACAGGTGTCAGCGTCCAGGTCCGTTGGGGAAGCTCAACTCAACTGGCTTTGCTAATTAACGAGGAGGGCAACCGCAGCCAGGCAGATGTTTTCCTCAGTCAGTCTCCGGGACCCGTTGGTTTTTTGGAGTCAAAAGGGCTCTTGGGGACCATAGATGACAATGTCCTGCGTCTCGTGTCTGAAGACAACCGGTCTAGCCAGGGAAGTTGGGTGGGATTCTCCGGACGAAAACGCGTGCTCGTTCACAACATCGATCTGGTAGCCGCGGCGGAACTCCCGACTTCGGTCTTTGATCTGACGGACGAAAAGTGGAAGGGCAAGGTAGCTATTCCAGGGACAAACGGCTCGTTCATGGATTGGTTCACAGTGTTTCGCGACCAGTACGGAACTGACGTCGCCACCAAGTGGCTAGACGAAATGGTCGCCAATGACGCTCGGTACTACCCCAATAACCGCTCAATCGTGGAAGCCGCAGGGCGCGGTGAAATCGAGGTGGGGCTTGTGAACCACTACTACAACTACCAAGAAATGGTCGCAGCTGGCGATGACCACCGAGCAAAGAACCACGACCTTGACGACGACGACATCGGTTCTCTTCTCATCATCACCGCCGCCACTGTCTTGAAGTCGGCGAAGAATTCGGAGGGAGCGAACGACCTATTGGCCTATTTACTGACTGCGCCTGTGCAGAGTTACTTCACAAATCACACACTCGAATATCCCCTTGCTGCCGGTGTTGAACCAAATGCCGCGCTACCGCCACTCACTGCACTGGAAATCGGATCCGTGAATTTTGATGCATTGGGGGGCGGGTTTGACGAGACGGCTCGCATCATCGAAGCGAGTGGCATACAAAACCAATGAGCCAGACGCGGGCGCCGAGGGAACTTCAGGTCATTGGCCTTGTTTTCGCTTTAGCGTTCGCCTTTCCAGGGCTATATCTAATTTGGCGCAATTTCACATCGGGGGCTGACCCCCTTGGTTTGTTATTTACGAATCAGACGTTGCAACCCTTCTGGCGGACCGTTCGGCTCGCGATGTTGGTTTCACTTTCCGCCGCGTGCCTGGGCACCGCATTGGCGTGGTTGACAACCAGGACCGATCTTCCGTTTCGCAAACTATGGCGGATAGTGCTGCCTATTCCACTGGTATTCCCAACCTTCATCGGCGCTGCTGCGTTCATTCGAACACTCAATCCCGGTGGACTTGCTAATGACTTTTTTGGTTCGATAGGGATTAATCGAACTCCCGAACTCCGAGGACTTTTAGGAGCATGGTTGGTTCTGACGTTGTTCTGCTACCCCTACGTTTATTTGCCCGTCGCTGCTCGCCTCCGTCAGCTTCCCGGCTCCCTTGAACAAAGCGCGCTGGTACTAGGCGACTCTCTTTCACGGACATTTCGCCGCGTGGTGCTGCCTCAAATTTCAAGTTCGTTGACCGCTGGGACGCTCTTGGTGTTCCTGTACACCATCAGCGATTTCGGCGCTGTACAGCTGATGCGATATGACACTCTGACCAGAGCCATCGAAACGAATTACCTAGCTCGTCCGCCGACGGCGTTTGCGTTGAGTTTGATACTGCTGGTTTTCGCGGGACTCGTAGTGGCAGCCGAAAGATCAGTGAATCGGCGCTTGCCTGAAGTTAGAGCTCATCGACCTCACGAAGTCATCAAATACGAACTCGGTCGTTGGAAAGCACCAGCCATTCTCTTGGTTGGTGGAACGTTCACGTTCAGTTTTTTAGCGCCCGTAGCAGCTCTATTGGATTGGGCTGCTGATGGCGTGTTGCGAACTCAGCGAGGCGGACGACCTCTCACGATCGATACTTCCAAGGTTGTTGAGGCCGCGGCTAACACCCTCTCCGCGGGTGTCATCACCGGGATAGTGGCCCTCATCGCGGTTGTGCCGATCGCTATTCTCGTGGGGCGATACCGCGACCGCATTGGACGTTTTACTCATTCAGTTGTAATTGCAACTTTCGCGGTTCCTGGGATTCTGATTGCCCTTTCCTTACGATTTTGGACTCTTAGATCCGGATTTTTGGGGGATCTTTTATATGACTCAATGGCCATCTTGATTTTCGCCTATGTCGTTCGTTTCGCATCATTGGCGATGGGCATCGCGTTAGTTGCAGTCACAACTGTCCCCAACGATCTTCACGACGCCGCAGCAACTTTGGGGGCAGATAGATGGCGACGTTTCCGCAGCGTCGACCTGCCAGTCATGCGACCTGGGCTACTCGCTGCTGGCGGCTTAGTCGTACTATCCACGATGAAAGAACTGCCCATCAGCCTCATCGTCGCGCCGATCGGTTTCCCGACCCTAACCACCCGAATATTCGGGTCCTTCGAAGAGGCCTTCGTAGCCGAAGCAGGCATCATGGCGTTGGTTCTTGTGTTCACGTCAGCACTTTTAACGTGGTTTCTTGTGCTGCGACGAGTTGACCAACTCTAAGGACATCGCCACAACATCTGATGTGCAGCAAATACCCAACTGATTTCACGCGAATAGAGATTTCAACTTGTTACCGGTGCCTGCTATGGGCGACGCTAGAGGTATGAGTCAGGCAACCACTGAACATTTCGACGTCCTAATCGTCGGCGCAGGAATTTCAGGAATCGGCGGGGCTTACCATTTGTTGCAGCAATGCCCTAGCAAAACCTTCGCCATCCTTGAAACAATGGACAGTTTTGGCGGTACCTGGAAAACCCATACCTACCCAGGTATCAGATCGGATAGCGACCTCTTCACCTTTGGGTATGCCTTCAAACCGTGGACCGGGCCACCAATCGCGAGTGGCGATGAAATTTTGAACTACCTGAATGAGGTAATCGAAGAAAACGACATCGAACAACACATCCGTTACGAACACACCATCGAGACAGCCGAGTGGTCAAGCGAACACAAACGGTGGACTCTCAAAGTCACACATAACCGCAGCGAAGATCGGCTCACTTTCACGTGCGGATTTCTTTGGATGTGTCACGGGTACTACCGGCACTCCGACCCTTACACTCCTGAGTGGCCGGGAATGGAACGATTCAAAGGCGACATAGTTCATCCTCAAATCTGGCCCGACGATCTCGATTACACCAACAAGCGAATAGTCGTTGTCGGCTCCGGCGCTACCGCTGCCACGTTGATACCAGCAATGGCAGATGAAGCCGAGCACGTAACGATGCTCCAAAGGTCACCGACCTTTTTTGTGGCTCGTCCCAACAACAACGAACTTGCGGACACTCTGCGCGAGCTAGACATCCCAGACGAATGGACCCATGAAATAGTCAGAAAAAAGATTCTCCACGATCAGCAACAAGTCGTTGAGATGTCTTTCAAATATCCCGACCTTGTCCGCGAAGAGCTTTATAAAGGCGTCCGCGAGATCTTGGGGGAAGACTATGACGTGTCAACACACTTCGAACCTGCATACCGACCGTGGCAACAACGGATTGCCCTCATTCCCGACGGCGATCTCTTCCATTCCATTGCCGCCGGCGATGCATCGGTAGTCACAGACGAAATTTCAACCTTCACCGAGGCGGGCATCGAAACTAAAAGCGGCCAGCTATTGGAAGCAGACATCATCGTTACAGCGACAGGATTTGATCTCAGCATTCTCGGCGATATTTCATTCATCGTCGACGGCAAACCTCTCGATTTCTCCTCCACGGTCGGGTACCGAGGCATGATGTTTACCGGTATACCGAACATGATGTGGGTCTTTGGGTATTTTCGTGCGAGTTGGACTCTCCGAGCTGATCTAATCGCAGGGTATTTGTGTCGATTACTGCACCACATGGATGAACGAGGAGTGCAAATGGCTACGCCTACTTTGCGCGCCGAAGACCAAGACATGGAACTGCTTCCGTGGGTTGACCCCGAAAACTTCAATCCCGGCTATTTGATGCGTTCCATACATCTGATGCCCAAGCAAGGGACAGTCGACCCGTGGCGGCATACGCAGGACTACTGGACGGATAAAGACGAATTAGGAACGGCCGATCTAGACGACGGTGCGCTCATCTACGAATAATCTGAGATCGACAGTTCTGGTATGGAACTCACCTCAGCCAAATGTGAAAACTCGTCTGTCACCACTGGATAAACGACTCACAGCTAGCAGTAACGAAACAAAGGGTGATCGGTGTCGAAAGTGGCCACCCAATGTGGACCACAAGACTGAGGCATGTCCGTCGCCTAGCCTAGGGAGAAGGTTGGAGGGAAGATGAAGCACGATCTGGTGATACGAGCCGGCAAAGTGGTTGACGGCACGGGTGCGCCCGCACGTCAAGCTGACATAGCCATCGACAATGGAGTCATCACCGAAGTCGGTGATGTACTCGAGTCCGGACGGAACGAGATCGACGCGGCAGGCGCGCTCGTGACACCAGGATTCGTCGACATTCACACCCACTATGACGGTCAGGTCATGTGGGATCCCGATGTGACCCCATCGAGTTGGCACGGAGTCACCACCATCGTCATGGGTAACTGTGGGGTCGGGTTCGCGCCTGTTCGTCAAGACCGCCACGACTTCCTTATCAGTGTGATGGAAGGCGTCGAAGATATTCCTGGCGCTGCTCTAGCTGAAGGCGTCACCTTCGACTGGGAAACCTTCCCTGAGTACCTCGACGCCGTTGAGGCCATCCCGCATTCCATCGACATCGGAGCGCAGATGCCGCACTCAGCACTTCGCGTGTATGTAATGGGTGATCGAGGGCGCGACCACGATGAGATAGCGACCGACGACGAAATTGCCGAGATGCGTCGACTCACGCTCGAGGCCTTGGACGCGGGTGCCCTCGGTTTCACTACGTCACGAACGATCAATCATCGAGATCGTGACGGCAACCAGATCCCTACGCTGACGAGCGCTCCAACAGAATTGTGGGG
>DCYM01000145.1 GCA_002331465.1 Candidatus Neomicrothrix sp. UBA2110
TCATTAATTCAGGGCCCATGATTCCTTCAGGGAAACCGGGAAAATTTTCGACGTCTGTTGTCAGCATCAGTTGTCCACCGGGCTGATCGCTAGTCGAAGACGGCTCGCCTTCGATCACTAACGGTGCCATGTTTGCTCTCGCTGTATAGATTGCCGCTGTCAGGCCGGCAGGACCGCTTCCGATGATTATGGCGTCCCGGATGTCGTTCACATTGTCTCCCGTTGGGGCAGTTACTTGCTGGTTTTAAGCGAGGCGTTTTGACCAAAGAAGGCCGCCGGCTGCCGTGAACAAAGCCCCTAAGAGAAGATGAGTGCTCCAGATGCCACCTGGCAAAAAGTTGTTCGTAGCTTTCACCGCGGCAATAACTACAAGAGTTGCGATAGCTACTGCGGTGACACAAAGCACGATGCCATAAACAATGACGCGAGCGACTACAAGGAGAGGACCCGTAGTTCTTCCACGTAACAATTCGACGAAGTCAACGACGATCTTTGTGGCGCGATTAGCCAAACTCGTGTCCGCTGACTTTTCAAAGGCTGGAGACGTCACAGAATGATCCTATCCAGGACACTTTGAGCAAATGAATTTTGTCGACAGATCTAGCCAAATAGCGGCCGCCCACTGACCTTTAGTTCGCTGATGGTGACTCGGTGCCCTCCAGCAGGCAATCTTTTCCCAAGATCCGTTATCCACAACAAAAGGGCGGCAGCTGGTGTTCCATCTAAAGGCACCGTGATCGTTCCGCTGATGTCATCTCGATGGGTGATCGCCTCGCCCCAACTCTGAAAGACTCCAGTGGTGTCCTGGGAAGCGAAAATCTCAAATGACCAATCAATAGTTGGAGAACTAATTCGGAGCCAATCAATGTGTTGCGGCGCCGCCCCGAGCCCAATGATGAGGCCCACGCCCTCTTTTAATTTTCCAAAATCGCTTGTGGTGTAACGCTCGGTGTACCAACCGTTGCTGCTGTCACCGTTGTTGATCAGTTCCCGCTTTTCAGGATTTTCTTCTCGGTTATCACTAGCGGGATCAAAATCAACGATGCTAATAATTTGAAGTGGTGATGAAGGAGAAGAAGGACGTGAAGTGACTGGCGCCACGTCCGCTGGAGAATCCGAGTAGCTATCCATGAGAATGGTTTGCTCAGGTTCTAAGCGCACTACTTCGCTGACACCCCCGACAAGTGAGGGCGCGGTCTCAGTTCGGGTCACAAAAAGTCCCGTGATGATGACCAACCCAGCTAACACCGAAATGATTGCTACCGGGGCTAACCAAGTGCGCTCAGCCCGCAAATAATCGCTTTGAGTTGTCTCCACACCGTAAGGGAGGCGATCGAAATCCTGTTGAAGGGACCTCAAAGACAGAACCAGAGCGGTCGCGTCAGACCACTGGCTATCCCGGTCGACCGACCGCCTGATGAGTTGCCCCAACGGCGCAGGTATCGCGGGGTGAAGTTCGTACCGGCCTTGGTGATCGATTTGTGGCCTGGAACCAACTAATAGGCAATGAAGTAGCTCGCCAAGTGCGCCTATGTCGTCGCTAGGACGAGCAGGGATACCGATGGCATCACTGGTTGGAGGACCCTCGACAATGACAACTGTCCCGTCCTTTCGTTGCCCGACATCCTTAGCTTGGAGCCCGCCAAGCGCGAAGCCAGCGTTGTGGAGGGTCGCTAAAGCTTCGCCGAGTTGGATGCCAATAGTGATTGTCTCTTGAGAAGAAAAGTAGCTTTGTCGAGAGAGACGGTCTTCGAGAGTCTCTTCGGGCAGCAACTCCGTAACTACCCCAAAACGATCTTCAAGATCAACGGTGTCGAGAACATGTAACAAAGCAGGATGTTCAAGTCGAGTCAGAGATCGTGCCTGGAGTTGGACGCGTTTCCCAATTTCAGTCGAGGGATCTAGAACTCTGATCGTTACCGGTCGATCTAGGGTCCGGTCCAAGCCGCTCCAAGATTCGACAGGGCCTGTGCTGACGCGATCATCAATTCTGTATCTCTGATGATCTCCGGCTGCCATTATTTTTTAACGAGTTCAGTTAGCTAGTGGTTTGAAAAGCGACACCGATTGTCCTGATACCCGCGTGGGCGCCTACTACTGGCCCAACCTGCCCGACTAACACATCGGTTTGGACTAATGATTGGATTCGTTCCACAAAAGAATCCACGTCGTCACATGCCGCGTGGGTGACGTAAATGCTCTCGATTTGTTGGGCATGTTCTTCCACCACTTTGACGAGATAGTCAAGTGCCTTAGTTCTTGTTCGTTGTTTTCCTACCGGTTCAACAACGCCATTTCGTACTTCGATCAGAGGTTTGATCGAGAGCATTGACCCGAGAAGAGACCCTGCTGCGCCGATTCGTCCACCCTTTCGTAGGTTTTCGAGAGTGTCCAAGGCAGCATGAACGTGGGTGCGACCTGCACTGTCAGTCGCGATATTTGCGACCTCATCTACGGTTGCACCTCCTTTTGCTGCCCGTGCGGCCGCCACCACTACCGCGCCAAGGCCAAGAGTTACGGTTCGACTATCGACGACTCTGACATCTATGTTGCCCTCAACCTCCCGCGCAGCTTGTTGCGCAGCTTCGATAGTTGCTGAGAGTTCTCCACTGAGTACTATCGCAACCACGCCGGTTGCACCCTCATCGGCTGCACGTTGGAATTCAGCGATGAATGCGCCAGGTGCTGGGGCGGCAGTTGACGGTAATTCGTCTGTCTCCCGGCACTTTTCCCAAAATTGATCTGTCGTCAGCTCAAGCCGATCAACGAACTCTGTTTGTCCGAATCGAATCTTGAGAGGCACGATGCCAATACCAAATTGGGTTATGAGATCTTCAGGTAGATCGCAGGAACTATCAGTGACGATCTGAACAGAGTTCATGATGTTTCGTCCTTTGTTGGTGTTGACCGGATTGAGGGATCGCCTCGGAGGCCCGAAACTAGTTCTGACAACGCTGGAGTACCTAAGAGCAGTGAAGTCACGAGATGCACAATTAGCACCCCGACACCAACAAGAGCTACCCGCAGCAATGCTTGGTCAATCTTAAGGCGGTTCAACGCAACAGCCGCGCCGAGAGCGGCCAAAGCGGGCAATATGTGTTTCGAGAACCCTGACTGGGTCAGACCGTCCAAGTGCCAGCGCTTCAAAACTTGTTTTCGAAGTTGCCAAAACTCGATCCAAGCCCCCACAGCAGACCCAAGTGCGAGCCCTACGGGCCCCAAACGGGCTGGAAGGTGCGCCGCGTTTCGCACAGAATCCGACAGCGGTCCCCAAACAAAGTTCCCGTCACCAAACCCGATGAGCCTCTGATCCACGACCAAAATTTGTTCGAACTGGAACATCAACACCGCCCCAACGATCATGGAGATGATCACCCGGCGACCAGCGATCCGAGCCGGAGTACGAGTATCACCAACGCTGTAACAGACATTTTGGAGTACGCGGGATGCCATTAAGGCAGGCACACCAAGGGCGTATCCCCCGAGCGTTAACCCAATGACAGTTAAATCATCGTGACTCACTCGGTTTCGAAATCCGCCCAGATTGAACAAAGCATCAGCGATTTGTGGACCCGCTGCCAAATACAACGCGAAGATTGGACCGACTAACCAAAGCATTTGGAGCAATCTTCTCGAAAGCCGAGTGGCAACCTCATCAAAATCATCCATGCGACTGAGTTCAGGTAAATCAGCGGCAACAATGCTTGTCGCTATCAGAGCTATGGGAAGCAAATAAAGAGCTTGAGCCGCTCCGAGCGAAGAAGCAGCCCCAACCGACAACAATGATGCCAACGCGAGGTCAATGAACGATGAGAGTTGCAAAGCTCCCCTGCCAAGCACGGCAGGCCCAAATCGTTTGAGCACCGCAGCGGTCGCTGGGTCTTTCCAAAGGAAATTGAACTTTATATGGCGATTTGCCTTTAAGACCGCGGGAAGTTGGACAAGTACCTGCAAGACCGATCCTGCCACGAGCGCCCATGCCAGAGTTTCTGCCGCAGAGGTGTCACTGAACTCCGATACTGCTATCGCAATGAGAACTGCAATCTGGGCCGCGTTCCAAACAATTGGAGCCGAGTATCCAAGAAAAAGTCGGCGGTGGCTAGTGAGTAAAGCCAAACACCAGGCGCTCAGCACTAAAACGCCAGCTCCGATCAGAATGATTCGGACTAAACGAACGGTGAGGTCAAAACGGGCACCCGTAAACCCCCAAGCGATTCCTCTCGTAAGAGGCTCCGCCGCAAGAAAACCAAGGGCTACGAAGCAAGCAACCAAGCACAGTAGGAACGAGGCAACTCCTCCTGCTAGCCGACCGGCCTGTTCGGGGTCGTCCTCGGATAAGCGGCTGTACTCCGGAACGAAGGCCGCAGAGAGAGAGCCTTCACCAAACAGGTTTTGTAGCACGTTGGGAATTCGCTGAGCCGCGGCAAACGCGTCGCCGACGAGGCCTATGCCCAGAATATTGGTGATGAGAGCGGCGCGAATCACGCCGGTAAA
>DCYM01000023.1:0-2030 GCA_002331465.1 Candidatus Neomicrothrix sp. UBA2110
TAGTTACGACTACGACCTGAACTCGCTTGATTGACGTTCACACTGATTCATTGTCGATAGATGGGCGATAATGGAACACATGGATCTAGTCATCAAGCACGGCATCGCCGCAACCGCAAGTGGTGCTTCTGTCACAGATATAGGCATCGATGGTGGTCGAATCGTGCAACTCGGCGGGATCATGTCTGGTAAGCGAGAGATCGATGCCGAAGGAATGTTCGTTCTGCCAGGCGGGGTCGATGCCCATGTCCATCTTTCCCCACCCCGAACGGGCCCAGGTATCCACAGTTGGACTGACGATTTTGAGATCGGTAGCCGGGCAGCGTTGGCAGGTGGCATAACAACGGTGGGGAACATGTCCTTTCCCCGTAAGGGCGAACAAATGGCTGAAGGCCTACGCCGTGACATCGACGACGCGCAAGCCAACTCCCTAGCGGACTTCTTCCAACACCCGGTTCTGTTGGACCCTGACGAAACGGCAATGGCTCAGATCCCCGAGCTAGCCGCATCCGGGCATCCCAGTATCAAAATTTTTCTCTCCTTTAAACGCTTCGATCGCAACGTCGAAGAATTCCTTCGGGCGATGCGCGTAGCTGCAGCAGTGGGATCAGTAGTGCTCTTACATTGCGAGGACGCGGCCCTCATGGGTTGTTGCGGAGAATTAGTGCGCGAAGCGGGCCTAACCGAACATCGGCATTATCCCGAGACGCGGCCAGTGGTAGCGGAACGAATCGCAACTGAACGCGCGGTCGGATTTTGTGAAATCAGTGGAGCAGCCACCTACATCGTTCACCTATCAAGCCAAGCAGCGCTCGATACCTGCCGAGGCGCCCGGGCACGGGGACTTCCCCTCTACGTCGAGACACGACCGATCTACCTCCACCTTGAACGGTCTCGTTTCGATGAGCCTGACGGCGCGAAATACGCAGGCGCACCACCACTGAGAGAAGAACAAGACCGCGATGCTTTGTGGGCAGGAGTTGCCGACGGGACGGTAAGCACGGTCGCTACTGATCACGCCCCATGGACCTTGGAGCAAAAGCTCGATCCGAATCTGGGTCCATCAGAATTGCGTCAGGGTATGGCTGAGCTAGAAACCAGCATGCCAATGCTCTGGTCTTTGGGCGTAGCTCGTAATCGAATTTCGCTCGCCAGATTCGTGGAAGTGACTAGCAGCAACCCCGCCAAGCTGTTTGGCATGTACCCACAAAAAGGATGCATAGCACCAGGCTCCGACGCTGATGTGGTCGTTTTGGACCCCACCGAAACACGCGTCATCGACGGGGCCAACATGCATTCGGCTTCGGGGTACTCCCCATACGACGGCTGGGAAATTACAGGTTGGCCCAAATTCACCATCAGCAGGGGAGAAGTCGTTGCTGAAGGATCATCAGTGGAAGGTACCCCAGGGCGCGGACTCTTAGTTCCTAGACGACCATTCGAAAGGCCCTGATTGAGTTTATTCGTCCCGATTGTCAGGTTGGGGGTTCCATTATTGGCTCTTGCCACGATTGCACGGTCAAGACATCGCCCACCGCCAGATTCGCGCCGACGGGACCAATCCGACAGCCCATGCCGAACAGGCCGTTACCTTCCATCATTGAACGCACGTTTCCCTCAAGGGTTGGTGCCTCCTTGCACCAACGATAAGCGCGGAGCGCCACAGCGGGCTCGCGATGCCGTTCGCCGGAGTCTTGATCGATTTGAGGAATAGCGCAACGCGGCCATGGAAGCTCGGCAGTCATGGTGGCTGAGCCGATGCTCATATCGCGCCAAGTGTCTTCGACCCACGGATCACCTGCATCAACAATCACATTGGCACGGAACCGGTCCATGCCGAACGGTTCGACCGCCCGATCCTGGAGCCACCGCAGCGATGCAGAGTTGGTCAGAAGAACAGGCGCAAGGTCAACGAAACTCAGCGGCTGCTCAAAGAGGTCAATAGAAGAAGGCGCGTGGTGGTTTGAATCATCGGTAACAGCCGCGAAACGGTGTTCATCGCCGAGAAAATCTGAGATCCATGCTGCAGC
>DCYM01000023.1:2426-4510 GCA_002331465.1 Candidatus Neomicrothrix sp. UBA2110
GGTAACGCTCCATCCCGACTCAAGGTCGTTGAATCGCGCCCTGATGCTGACAAAACGACTGTGTCACCATCCAAAGCCGTCTCAATTGTTGCTAGGGATGGGTATTTGCGCTGAGTCACGCAGGCACCCTCAGCATCAACTATCTGCCACTCACGATCGTGAGCTAACCCAGTCGCCAAAATTTCCATTTCGTCTACTTCGATGCGACGGCACGACTTCACTGGGTGAATGTGAATTTCCTCAACCCGTATTTCACTCATGGTCAAACGGTAGCAAGCCAACGACATCGCTAGCGGCTGAAGTCTTATTAAGGACGGGTGGAACGGCATTGTCATCGCAGTTAAACGTGACGGTCGTTTTGCTGCGAAGCTTGTAGATTCAGCCACAACTGGTAACACGAACGCAGCCAGAGATCTAAGATTTGTCTTCGGTGAAAGACTGGAGCCGGCCGGAGGCCTGGGCAAGCATTCGCGAAGATGTGGCCAATTCGACCACGTTGCCTCCAGAGGCGTACACGGACCCCGATTACCACGCGCAAGAACGAGGCGCGATCTTCGGTAAAGGTTGGTGCGGTGTGGCTATGGTTGACGAGGTTCCTGTAGGGCGCGTCGTTGTTCGCGAAATCGCCGGCACCTCGATCATCATTACCCGCAACGATCAAGGTGAACTTCGCGCCTACTTCAATTCGTGCTCACATAGAGGGACTGAACTCGTCGAGCAAGACGGAGAGATCGGAACCGTTTTGCGATGCCCGTATCACCGTTGGGCGTTTGATCTCGAGGGCAGGCTTATTGCCACCCCTCTTTTCGAGAAAGACCTGGTGGAGAACTTCGAATTAGATGATTTTGGTCTTCGTTCGGTGTGCGTTGGCGAGTTCGTAAACGTCGTTTGGGTCAGCCTGAACTCCGACGTTCCGGACCTCACGAGTTGGTTTGGGGATCTGGAAGAGCGACTTGCTGGCTATGGACTCGAACGATACGCGGTTCGCAAAACCGCCGCGTACACGGTCGAAGCAGATTGGAAACTGCTTACAGAAAATTTTCAAGAGTACTACCACCTAGCGTGGGTTCATCCCGAGCTGGCTAAGGTCAGCCGGGTCGATGACCATTATCGATTTCAGGGACCGGGCCGATACTGCGGCCAAACTACAACCCCGGTTTCGGCGGGTGAGAACGGCGAGTGGACGACGTTACTCAACGCGACTGGTCTGTCGGCCTCTGATGCTGAGAGCGGCCGTCACATTGCCCTATTCCCCAACGTGATGCTGACGGTTCTACCAAATCACACATGCACATTTCTGCTTGAGCCTCTCGGAGTAGGCAGGAGTCGCGAACACATAAGTTGGTCAACACCTCACGATCCGAGTCCCCTAGATCTAGATCGATTGGTCAACTTTTGGGCTTTAGTGAACGATCAGGACATTGAGATCTGTCAGAAAGCTCAAAGGGGAATTGACAGGGGTCGATTTGGCGGTGGGCGTCTGTCTCCGCGTTATGAGGCACCTTTGCATCGCTTCTACAACATGTTGGCGGATCGCTTCGAAGGCCTCGATCGTTGCCCTGATGGTGACTCGAATTAACGAGGTCAACGATCGTTACCGTTTGGCAGTAGCGTCGTGGGGCGATGATTTCCGGACCGCTGGCTGATGCCTGGATTGACTGGAAGCGACACCCGATCAGCGAGCTGGACTATAGAAATCAGGCACTGTCGGAGTTCAATAATTCTGGCGCTTTAGTTCTCCGAGGGTTTTTCAGTTCCGAATTCATAAGTCGTGTCGTTGCTGAATCTGTGGCTCGCCAAGGGGAAGCTTTCTATGCGAACTCGACGCACAACGTCTATCTCACCCCCCAAGACCCACAATTTTCCGATGATCATGCGTTTAATCGCCAACTCGTGAGCAGCAAGGGTCTTATCGCTGATGATCAAATAGCTGTGAACTCTCCGTTACGCGATGTGTATGAAGATGATCGATTTCGAGCATTCCTTTGCGCGTTACTTGGCGTGGAAGCTGTGTATCCCTATGCGGATAGCTTTTCATCCATCAACGTTCACTACGCGCCGAGAGGACGCGAGCTTGGATGGCA
>DCYM01000254.1:0-379 GCA_002331465.1 Candidatus Neomicrothrix sp. UBA2110
TGACGCTTTTCTCGCGACCGATGACGCCAGTCACGTGGGTCTCGACGACTTGCGGTACACCGCTGCTGGTGGTCTGGTGTGGGAAGGCGTGGACGGTCCGGTCCTAACAGCGGGTGACTTCAGGTGGATCTGGAAGCAACTCCACCAAGTTCACGGGCTGGAAGACAACGCTCCGCCAAACAGCGACATACCCACCAAACGCGAATATCGGGAGCAAGCAATCAACAGTTTTCTGAGTTCGTTCGCTTCAAGAGCCGAGATGTATGAGGCCCTCGATGCCTGCAACCTCGCGTGGGGTGACATAAAAACGACTGCTGAAGCTTACGAATCGCCGACAGCCCAGTTTCGAGGTTCGTCGGTGGACATTGACGCGCGTGAT
>DCYM01000254.1:763-2907 GCA_002331465.1 Candidatus Neomicrothrix sp. UBA2110
GTCTGGTTTGTCGTCCAACGAAGTTGCCCCCTACAGAGGGGAACACAATTCTGAGGTTTTGAATGATTGGTTGGGTGTCGGCCACCACGAAGTCGACGCCCTATTTGAAGCTGGCGTGCTGTTAGCACAGAATCCGCCGGAGGAGGGAACCAGTGAGCAGACTTGAGGGGAAAGTAGCGGTCATTACGGGCGCCGCGAGTGGGATGGGTGCTGCAACAGCACGACTCTTTGCATCTGAGGGAGCCAGGGTTCTCGTTACCGACATGAACGCTGAAAAGGGACAAATCGTTGCCGCTGAACTCGGAGATTCAGGGGACTTCCTCCACGTTGACGTGTCATGCGAAGCGGATATAGCCGCCGCTGTTTCGAGGGCCGAATCACGTTGGGGACGTCTTGATGTGATGTTTAACAACGCCGGTTTCGGAGGGGCCCGAGGCCCTGTGGAATCTATTAGTGAAGACGATTTCAATATCACTGTTGACGTGTTACTTAAAGGCGTGTTCTTTGGAATGAAACATGCCGCCCCAGTGATGAAAGCACAAGGGTCCGGCTCAATTATTTCCACTGCATCGGTAGCTGGGTTGCAGGCCGGTGAGTCACCGCATCTCTACACCGCCACCAAAGCGGCAGTCATTCACCTCACAAAATCGGTCGCACTCGAACTCGGGCAACAGGGAATAAGAGTGAATGCAATATGCCCCGGAGTAGTCGCAACGCCACTAGCGCATGGCCCGCTGGACGCGGATCGGCGCCAAAAATTTCGTGACCGATTTGCCCGCTACCAACCAATAGGGCGTGTAGGTGAAGCTGAGGACATTGCCCAAACGGCTCTTTTCCTTGCCTCAGATGACTCCACTTTTATTACTGGCACAGCGATGGTCGTCGATGGAGGAGCTCACGCTGGCAGACCGTGGCATCGTCAAAGTGAAATGATGACTGGGCAAGGCCCTATCAAGCTGTACAGACCTGAAGGCAGGTGAGGGAACACTCCCGGTAAGTTTGCGATAAAGCGGGAATGGTCGATGGACATGAACGTCTTACCCTTTGGCCTTAACCATCACGAGAGATCAGCGGACCGCAGTCATGTTCATCGAAACCGAGGGGAACCGAATGGGCGACGACCCGAGTCATGACAGCGCCGCCGCTGTTCGGCGAAGACCCGAAGGGCCCACCGAGGTTCACCAGGACTTCGACAGTTTTTACCTTCACAATCGCGATCAGATTGCCCGCGCTCTGAGCCTCAGTCTGAGAAACGCTGATCTTGGCGCAGAAGCTGCTGACGAAGCGTTCGTTAGAGCCTGTCAAAGGTGGTCTGAAGTTTCTACCTACAAGAACCCCCAAGGTTGGATTTACCGCGTTGCGATGAACTGGGCTCGGTCGTGGCTACGTCGCACGCGAAGAGAACGCGACAAACGCCCTTTGCTAATGAACTACGAACCGATAGAAGACGAGTTAGTGGATATCGACCTTGAGAGGGCGCTCGCGGGGTTGTCACCTAGCCACCGGACCGTTGTGGTGGCTAGGTTCTTTATGGATTGGTCGGTTGACGAAACAGCCGATGCGCTTGGCATCCGGCCGGGAACTGTGAAGAGCCGTCTGAGCCGTGCCCTAGGTCAGCTTGCTAATGAGCTGAGTGACCCTTCGGTGCTTCGGTCAGGGGTAAGTCAGGAGGACGTTCACCATGAATCTTGACGATGAAGTTCGACGGCATTTACGCGATACCGGCGAACAAGTTGCTCTTACTCCCGGGATGGTGGACGCCGTGCGTATTCGCGCCTCCAGCCGAGCGCGCCGCCAACGCTTCATTCTGCGCGGACTTGGGACATTGATCGTATTGGGAGCAATCGGCGGATTAGTCGGTGTGTTATCGAGTCGCAGCAATGAACAAGCCACATCTCTGAATTTGACTCCGCTAGCCGAAACAGATCAAACGACAAAATTGATGTCCGCAGACGAACTGGCAGACGAAGACTCGTCAGCTTCGCTGGCTTCCACAAGTCCCACCTACGAGACGGTAGCGAGAGCAGCTACTGAGGACGCAGAAGTTACTTCGACACCGGTGAGCGGATCATCTGAATCGCGCTGGACCAAAGTCGAGGGTCCGGTAACTGGCGCGACGACGGAATACATGTACTCGGGTGACA
>DCYM01000144.1:0-1655 GCA_002331465.1 Candidatus Neomicrothrix sp. UBA2110
AGTGACCAGCCAAAGCCCGGCCCGTCTCCGTGTTCGTCTCGCGGCGCTCTTCCATGATGTAGGAAAACCTCGTACCCGATCCTATGAACATGGTGGGGTGACGTTCCGACATCACGAAGCCGTGGGAGCTCGGATGGCCCGCAAACGTATGCCGAAGTTGGGGTACGAGAACGAACTCACAACCGACGTTGCCCGACTGGTGTTTCTTTCAGGCCGGTTTAAGGGCTACGCCGATGGTTGGAGCGACAGTGCCGTGCGGAGATACGCGAGAGATGGTGGGGCGCTCTTGGGAGATCTCAACGACTTAGTTCGCAGTGACTGCACCTCACGTAACCCGCGCCGGGTTGTCGCACTACACACCGCGCTTGACGACCTCGAAGAACGAATATCGGAATTAGCTCGAGATGAAGCCCTCAAAGCAGAACGACCTGAAATTAGCGGTGACCAAGTCATCGCTCACTTGGAAATCGAACCCGGCCCTGTCGTGGGTCAAGCGCTCCAGTTCCTGCTCGAGTTGAAACGCGTTGAAGGAAGCTTGGGTGAAGCCGAAGTTCTTACCCGTTTGGATACGTGGTGGGCTGAACGCTCGAATTAAGAAACGAGCCCAATATCAACTCGTCAGGTTTGACCGGCAAGTTTGCGGTTCTTGACCTTGGCTTTCACGTAGTCACGGTTCATAAAAGCGATGAAATCGAGACTGATTTCCTTGGGACACGCTTCATGACATTCGCCATGGTTGGTGCACGAACCAAAGAAACTTTCCATGGTTTCGACCATGGACTCGGTGCGTTCAAAACGTTGAGACTGCCCTTGGGGAATGAGATTGAGATGTCCAAGCTTGGCGGAGGTGAAGAGCTGAGCCGCGGAGTTCGGGCACGCCGCTACGCAGGCTCCGCAACCGATACAAGCCGCGGCGTCGAACGAAGTGTCCGAAGCTTCCTTAGGTACGGGTGTCAGGTTCGCATCTGATGCGGCACCCGTGTTCACTGAGATATAGCCCCCAGCTTCAATGATCCGATCGAACGCACTGCGGTCCACCACCAAGTCACGAACGACAGGGAAAGCTCGTGCTCGGAATGGTTCAACAACGATCGTTTCTCCGTCATTGAACTTTCGCATGTGCAACTGACACGTAGTGGTGGCCTTTTCCTGACCGTGTGCTTGACCATTGATCATGAGGCTGCACGTTCCGCAAATGCCTTCCCGGCAGTCATGATCAAATTCAATAGGAACTTTGCCGTCTTGAATCAAACCCTCGTTCACGATGTCCAGCATCTCCAGGAACGACATATCTTCACTGATCCCGGCTGCAGAATAAGTTTCGAAATGGCCGTCATCGTGAGGGCCTTCTTGCCGCCAAATCTGGAGCGTCAAGTTTAGCTCCGTACTCACTTGTAGCTCCTCTGGCTTAATGCAACGTTTTCGAATGTCAGTTCCTCTTTATGGCGGGTCTGCATCGAACCTGAACCGGTCCACTCCCACGCGGCAACATGCGCGAAATTCTCGTCGTCTCGCTTAGCTTCCCCCTCCTCGGTCTGGTGCTCAGCTCTGAAATGTCCACCGCAACTTTCTTCTCGATCAAGAGCATCACGAGCCATAAGTTTCGCCAACTCAAAGAAGTCAGCCACCCGACCCGCTTTCTCAAGGCCGGAATT
>DCYM01000144.1:2080-3402 GCA_002331465.1 Candidatus Neomicrothrix sp. UBA2110
GTGCGTTCCATCCCAATGTAATCCCAGACGATTTTGCCCAGTTCTCTATGGAACCAATCCACGGAACGGGTACCGCCTATTGACATGAACCGATCGACTTGGCTCTTCACAGCCGCTTCCGCTTCAACGAAGACCGGATCATCAGTAGGGACGGGTGCTTCGCCGAGTCGACCAGCCAGGTCATCTCCGATGGTGTACGGCAAAACGAAATAGCCATCGGCGAGGCCTTGCATGAGCGCAGAGGCACCTAAACGGTTGGCTCCATGATCAGAAAAGTTTGCTTCACCAATCGCGTAACAGCCTGGGATGGTGGTCATGAGGTTGTAATCGACCCAGACGCCACCCATGGTGTAATGCGTCGCGGGGTAAATCCGCATAGGGACTTTGTAGGGGTTTTCGCCAGTGATGCGTTCATACATGTCAAATAAGTTGCCGTATTTAGAGCGCACGTCATCTTCGCCGTCACGTTCGATCACAGCACTAAAATCTAGGTACACGCCGTTCTTGATTGGGCCAACTCCCTTGCCTTGGTCCACTACCGTCTTCGAATTTCGAGACGCCACATCGCGAGGAACTAAATTCCCGAAGGCTGGGTACTTCCGTTCGAGGTAGTAGTCCCTGTCACTTTCAGGTATTTGGTCAGGAGGTCGCGCTTCATCGAACGCCTCCGGCACCCAAATTCGTCCATCGTTACGCAACGACTCCGACATCAACGTCAGCTTGGACTGAAACTCGTCGCTGGCAGGGATACAAGTCGGATGGATCTGTGTGTAACACGCGTTTGCAAAAAATGCGCCCTTGCGATGGGCGCGCCAGGCGGCTGTGACGTTGCAAGCCATCGCGTTTGTTGACAAGTAGTAGACGTTGCCGTAACCGCCAGTTGCTAACACGACTGCGTGGCTTGAATGGCTGCGCACTTCGCCGCTAACCAAGTCTCTAGTAACTACCCCGCAGGCTCGACCATCTTTAAGCACCACATCGAGCAACTCGGTTCTGGTGTGAAGTTCTACATTTCCAGCAGTGATCTGCTTCGCTAACGCCTGATACGCGCCCAGTAGCAACTGTTGGCCTGTTTGTCCGCGGGCGTAAAATGTTCTGCTTACTTGCGCCCCTCCAAATGAACGGTTGTCGAGCAGGCCACCGTATTCGCGTGCAAATGGCACGCCCTGAGCTGCCGCTTGATCGATGATGTTGACAGAAACCTCAGCAAGGCGATGAACGTTTGCTTCGCGGCTTCGGTAGTCGCCGCCCTTGACAGTGTCATAAAACAAACGGTGGACTGAGTCGCCGTCGTTGGTGTAGTTCTTGGCGGCGTTGATGCC
>DCYM01000089.1:0-2906 GCA_002331465.1 Candidatus Neomicrothrix sp. UBA2110
GCACATATAGGACCCAACGGGCAACCATATTTCAACTACCCCCCGGCTCCTGAAACAGTAGAAGCCACCCTCAAAGAAGTCGTCCGAGCCACCAAAGAAGACATTCGGATCAATATCTTTATGCTCGATCCGAATAACTACCTCCGCCAATTCGTCGAAACCATGACCCGCATGAACGGAGGGAGGGCTTTCTTCACAAGCCCTGACAATCTCGGTGATTACGTCCTCGTCGACTTCCTAGAACATCGACGACGGCTCAGTGCCACCGGACGTTTTTGATGACATCGAATGTCGCGTGGCCACAGCGACGCTTCAAATTCCTCGCTGAGCTACTATCTTCGCCTCAATGACTCCCACGCAGCTTGCACCTGATCGAATTCGAAAAGGTGAACGTACGCGCACCCGAATACTGGACGCAGCAGCGGATGTGCTGGCCCGTAAGGGATATGCGGCTGCAACCCTGACCGAAATCGCAGCGGTAGCCAAAATGCAAGCCGGGAGTCTCTACTACCACTTCGACTCTAAAGACGCGATCGTTGAGGAAGTGATGCGCGTAGGTATCGACCACGCGCGCGATGCCATACGGGCTGGCTTGAGCGCGGCGGGACAAGACGCTTCGGGTCACGACCGACTCACGGTTGCTGTCGTCGCCTATGTCACTGCCATCACCATTGACTCAGACTTCACCCAAGCAAACATTCGATGCTTTGAGGAATCGCCCGAAGCCACGAGGGAACACCTCGCTGTTGCATTGCGAGAGTTCACCAATGGATGGGTCAGGCTCGTCGAGTCGGGACAACGAGACGGATCGCTACGAGATGATGTGGAAGCGCGAGTCATTGCTCGGATGACGATCGCAGCGATGAACTCTGTGGTTAGTTGGTGGCGCCCAGATCGCGAACTCGATATTGACGGCGTAGCACACATGTTCGCGACCACCATGGTCGATGGGCTTGCTAGCAACGCGTAGACAGTCTTCTCGGAGGATTCCGCGTGAAGTTCAACCTATTTATGTACTGCACCATGGGACGGCGCGATGAGCTCGAAGCGGGTCTCGCAGGACTCAACAACGACTACTACCAACGCATGCTCACCGAAATCGCCGATATCGCCCGATACGCCGACGGGCACGGCTGGCATGGATTAGGTCACCCCGAACACCATCTTCAGATCGAAGGTTTCGAAGCCTCCAACGACCTGGGACTGATGGCATCGTGGATCGCCAACGCAACTGAACGTCTCAGGATCATTTCCTGCGGATTTGTCTCAACGACCCATAACCCTTTGCGTGTGGCAGAACAAATTTCCACCCTCGACCACATGACGGGGGGGCGCCTCGGAGTTGGCATTGTTCGGGGATACCAGCACAGATGGGTTGACCAACTGAAAATCCGGCCTGACCTCGCAGCAGTGGGGCACTGGAATAAGGACACTGACATTGACGAATACAATCGCCGATTTTTTGCTGAGTTTGTTGAGGTAGTGCTCACTGCGCTGACGGAGCGAACCTTCAGCTACCAGGGCGAGTTTTGGAAATTCCCTAACGACAATCTCAACCCTCACATCCAGACGGTCTACTCCGATTACGGCGCAGGAGTTGACCCTGATATGGCGATCCATGAGATCGGTATCGCTCCACGACCTTTGCAACATCCGCACCCCCCGCTATATGGGGGTTTCACTATGTCAATGAAAACAGCGCTTTTTTGGGCGAAATATGGGGGAACTCCCATCGTTCTCAGTGACAAGTTGGACTTCTGCGAAGCGCTATGGAACACCTACCGAGAAGAAGCTTCCCGTCATCACATCGAAAAACCCGTAGGTCATGAAGCTGCTTGGGGAGGAATAGCAGTATGTGCTCCAACCGACATTGACGCCCAAAAACAGTTTCAGGACATGGAGTGGTTCTGGGAAAAGTGGGGCAATCAATTCGGTCAAGGTTTGCCACTCAAACTGGTGGGCAGTCCCGACACCATCAGCAGACAAATTGAGGAGGCTCACCAAAAACTTGGATTCGATGAAGTCTTCTTCCTGATTCCACAAGGTATTCACTCCAGCGATCAAATCATCGAATCCTTAGACCTCATCACCGAACATGTCATGCCGCGGTTCTCCTGAAGTGTTGGGAAACGTCACTGCCCAGCGTCGAGGTTCTTGGGTCGTTGTTACCGCGTCGGGTGAACTTGATCTTGCTACTGTCCCGGCGCTGCGGAGCGCCGGCAACCAGGCCCTCCAACTTGGCGATGATCAACCGCGAATCGCTGTCAATCTGACCACTGTTGAATTAATCGACTCTGCTTGTTTGGGGTTACTCATCGGTTTACGACGGAAGATC
Organism: Candidatus Neomicrothrix sp. UBA2110; assembly: GCA_002331465.1. GTDB lineage: Bacteria > Actinomycetota > Acidimicrobiia > Acidimicrobiales > Poriferisodalaceae > UBA2110. The sequence continues at coordinate 2,336 of DCYM01000089.1, forward strand.
AAGCAAAGAGATGGACAACTGGTGGTCCTAACCAACGAACGGATAGATCAAATTCTTGATGCGACTGACACGAGCTCTCTTTTTGAGCGGAGTGACACGTTGCCACCTTTCAACGATGACTGAGCCTGAATCACGGGGAAGCAAAGGCCGTGGCTCTAGCCTTGTTGGTTCATGGCTGGATCCGACCCACTACTGAAACGGCCGACATTCGCTAGCAGCGACCACGGTCTGGCGAAGTTCGTAGCCCGTCCTGTTCTTCGCTTCATAGATCGCGAAGTTGCCGGAGGAGTTTTGCTACTTCTTGCGACAGCTGTGGCGCTGATATGGGCAAATTCAGCTTGGGCTGATGGATATCAGAACTTCTGGCATGCCGAGATCGAGTTGACGGTCGGAGCATGGCATCTCCCTGAGCTCAGTGTTGGCCACTTCGTGAACGACGCCCTGATGGCACTGTTCTTCTTCGTGGTCGGGTTAGAGATAAAACGTGAGCTTGTCACAGGAGACCTCAGCTCATTTCGTGCCGCGGCACTACCGGCTATCGGCGCGCTCGGAGGAATGGTCGTCCCAGCAG
>DCYM01000089.1:3314-3665 GCA_002331465.1 Candidatus Neomicrothrix sp. UBA2110
GCGTTCGCTGTTGGCATCGTGGCTCTCCTGGGGGCGCGTGTCTCCCCCAAGATCAAACTCTTCCTCCTCACCTTGGCGATTGTTGACGACATCGGCGCGATAGCGGTAATCGCTATCTTCTACACCAGCGACCTCAGCACAACCTGGCTGGCCATAGCAGTTGTAGGCCTGGCCGTGGTGTGGGTGTTGCAACGACTTCGTGTCTGGGCCATACCGATCTATGCAGCACTTGGCATCTTCATTTGGTATGCCACTTTGGAATCAGGAGTTCACGCGACAATCGCGGGAGTTGCGCTTGGGTTACTGACCCCGGCACGGCCTCTTCTCAATCAGCGCGATGCCCAACAAATA
>DCYM01000107.1 GCA_002331465.1 Candidatus Neomicrothrix sp. UBA2110
CCGTACTCGTCAGCGATCATTTCTGCGCCGATGCCTTGGGGTGGCAGCCCTGTTGCCTCATAACGACTTTGCATAGTTTCGCTGAAGGGAAATCCCATCCCTTTGACCACGCTTGCTCCCATGGGAGTTCTGGTCATTACTTCGACACCTGCTGCGATAACGACGTCATAGGCTCCGGCCATCACCCCTTGTGCAGCAAAGTGCAACGCCTGCTGACTTGACCCGCACTGCCGATCGACGGTGGTGGCAGGGACTGACTCCGGCCAGCCCGCTGCTAGTACGGCGTTTCGGCCGATGTTCAGTGATTGCTCGCCGACCTGCATCACACATCCCATGATGACGTCATCAACGATTGCCGGATCTATACCTGTTCGTTCTTCGATAGCTTTTAGAACGTGGGCTGCTAGATCAACGGCATGCCAGTCTTGGAGCTTGCCGTTACGTTTGCCGCCTGGGGTCCTGACCGCATCGACGATGACTGCTTCTCTCATAGCTCAACTCCTACTCGGGGCAGGTTCGGAATGATGCGCCAAACCTTGTCCGCGAATCGTAGGTCGCAAATGGGTGGGTGAGCGAACTGATGACGCTACCTTGCAACGGTGAACCTCCCAGGATCTAAGACAGTTAGGTCCGCCACGTTTGTTTCGTTGCGAGTTCCGACCTTTCGACTGTTTTGGTGGAGCGGCGTTTTTTCCTACCTTGGTGTCCAAATGCAGTTCCTTCTGCGAGGTCTCCTCGCGTGGGACCTCACTGAACGTGAAAGTGGCCTTGGGGTTGTGTATCTGGCGTTTGGAATAGGACTTTTGATATTTACCCCGATAGGTGGCGTCTTAGCCGACCGTTGGGCGAAACGTACCTTGCTTGTTGTGGGGCAAGGAACGATTGCGGTGGTCGCCACCTTGATGGGAGTGGCGGCCATCTCGGGTAACGCACAGTATTGGATGTTGCTTGTCGCGAGCCTCTCTCAAGGTGCAATGTTTGGCCTGATAGGACCGGCCCGGGTGTCGACGTCAGCAGAGCTCGTTGGGCACGAACATCTAGGGAACGCGATCAGCTTGACGTCAATGTCGATGAGCATGACAAGGATATTTGCCCCGGCGGCCGCAGGAGTTTTGGCCGGCGTCGCGACGGTGGGAATTGGCGGCGCCTATTTGGTGGCAGCGGTGTTCTCTGTTGTTTCAACCATTCTCACTACTCGATTGCCCAAATTAGAGCCCGTGAACCCGTCATCTCGAAACCCGCTTCGAGAGATCTTAGATGGGCTCAGTTACGTTCGAAGTAGACCCGAACTGCGGCGACTCATTGTGACCACCATCGTGGCGATCGCCATCGGATTCAACTACGTGGCGTTTATGCCCGCGCTCGTTGAAGGGCAGATGGGCCTATCGGAAAGTCACGTCGGCTTTTTGACGACTGCTTCGGCCGTAGGCGCCGTTGTAATGACGGCATTTATCGCTTCGCGAGCTGATGGCCCAAATTCTGGTCGCCTGCTGATCTGCTGCGGCCTAGTTTTCGGCATATCAGTCGTTCTTTTCGGTCTAGCGCCGAACTATCTACTGGCGTTGCTCGTAGTCGTAGTCTTGGGCCTCGCCACCAATGGATTTATGGTCCTCACGACTAGCCGATCTATGGCTATTTCCGAGCCCTCCCATCATGGACGAGTTCAATCTCTGATGCAGCTAGCTTTCGCAGGGTTCGGGATTGCCGCAGCCCCTCTGGGTGCGCTGGCAGAGATGGTGGGCCTTCGAGCGACAATTGTTGTCATGGGACTCGTCACTATTGGTGTTGTTGCGACCTATGGTGCTGTTTCATTTAGGTCTCCCGTGATGGATTCGCAGTAAAGCAGCTGACGCCAAACGTCTGTCGTTCGTTGCGTGGAATCGCGTTGCCAACGTGTTCAATGTTCACGGTTGACGAACGGAGTGCTAGTCGCGTGGGAGGGAACGAAATGGCGCTTGGCTACTGCGCTCTTGGTCTCTCGAAAATCCATGCTGCTTATCGTTCAGAGATGATTGTCAGGTCGCTTGTCTCGGCTTAACCCGGTACCAAAATTATGTGGATAATCTAGGGACGGTTGATTGCGCCATAAGGGGGGAACATGCGGATCACTGCAACAGGAGTTGGCGACTACAACCGAATTTCGGTCACGCCAGTGACTGGGTCGATTGGAGCAGAGGTTGAACAGATAGATCTCCGCGACTTCGATGATGAGATAATCGCGGAACTGCATGACGCTTGGATGGAGCACAAGGTGCTCTTTTTTCGCGACCAGGAACTTGATCGCGCGCAACATGTTGCCTACGGCAGGGCCTTTGGTGAACTTGAGGTTCACCCCTTCAGCCCCCAAGCAGATGGGCACCCTGAAATCTTGGTACTTGAGTCAACACCAGAAAAATTCCAGGCAGCAGAAAGTTGGCATAGCGACGTGACATTCAGGGAGTGTCCGCCAAACGGGTCGGTGTTACTTGGCCGAATCTTGCCCGAATGGGGCGGTGACACTGTGTGGGCGAATATGGAAATGGCATACGAACGGTTACCAGACGACACGAAAGAACAAATTCGAGGACGCTATGCCGTCCATTCTTACGTGAAGGCCTTTGGGAGAGTGATGACGGATGAAGAGCGAGCAAAGGCTCTGGAAGAGTTCCCTGACCAAAAGCATCCGATAGTGCGCACCCATCCCGTCACAGGCAAGAAGGGACTGTTTATTAATCGTGTTTTCACCCTCACGATTGACGGAATGACCCCCGAGGAAAGCCGGCCGCTACGTCGTCGCCTCTATGAACAGGCTTCTCTGCCAGAGCTGCAGGTTCGCTTTCGCTGGCGACCTGGAAGCTTGGCTCAGTGGGATAATCGCATCACTCAGCACTACGCGGTGCCAGATCATGGTGGACAAAATCGCCGAATGGAACGCGTGACCCTTGTCGGTGAGCGGCCGTTCTAATTCGCGTCCCAGTTTCGATAACCGATGGAAGAACTGTCAGCTTGTTCTGCTCTCAAAAAGACTGATTGTTAGGGCAGAGTGTTATTCCAAGACCTGAGACGATCACCGTTGTTCGGAGGCGGTACTGGCACACTTTGAAAAGGTGGATGACGTGTCGAACGCCGCGGGCTTCGGAGAACATGAATTAGGCACTGCTGTCGACGAAGCTTGGCTTGACGATCGTGAACTTGAAATCGTTCGAGGGCGAGTGCCAATGGTCTATGTCGAAGCGGTTCCAGTCCGACTCGATGAAGTAGGCCGAGTCACTCACGTGGGTCTGTTACTGCGCGCGATGGCTGATGCAACTATTTCTCGTGCGATTGTCAGTGGACGCGTTTTGTGGGGAGAAACGGTCCGTGAAGCGTTGCAGCGTCATTTAGACAA
>DCYM01000010.1 GCA_002331465.1 Candidatus Neomicrothrix sp. UBA2110
CCCCACTGAACGCGAGGCCAAAAGGCGGTTCCTACTTTCAGCAGTTGACCAAATTCGAGACGTAGTCAGAAACACTGCAGACGAAGCCGAAAAATCTCGAACACTGCCCGGGGTGCTCTTCGATGCGATGTACGAGACGGGCCTGTTTTGGATGAAACTGCCTGAGGTATTAGGCGGCGCGGAAGCCGACCCTCTCATCCAGGTCGAAGTGATCGAGTCGTTGGCGCGACTCGATGCCTCTGCAGCTTGGAACGTGATGATTGGATCTCAATCGATCGCTCTGCCTGCGGCTTGGCTCCCTGACGCTGCTCTCGCCGAAGTATTCGTTGAAGGTGACTTTCCGGTGGCGGCGGGATCTTTGATGCCTTCGGGAATTGGGGTTCCTGAGTCCGGAGGGTTCCGGGTTACTGGACGTTGGTCCTTCGCTAGTGGGATTCGTCATTGCCGGTGGGTAAATGCGACGGTGCGCGTCACAAGGTCCGAACAGGCCGAAGCTGAACTCCACAGAGTTGTGATTCCCACCGCTGACGTCACTATCCACGACAATTGGGACTCCATCGGGTTAAAGGGAACCGGGAGCTGCGATTTTTCAGTAGTGGACTACTTCGTGCCCAACGCGTTTAGCTGGTCCTTTCAAGACAAACCGCGGCGGGGTGGTCGCCTTCACCTTCTGGGTTTGCCCGGCTATGTCGCGTACGAGCACGCCGCCTTAGCCCTCGGCGTGGCGCGTAACTCCTTAGACCTCATAGCTGGCAGAGCAAGCGGAAAAGATCGCGGGTTCGAAGGTTCTCTAGTTGGCCACCGGTCGTCGTTTCAACGCGATCTCGGAAAATTCGACATTCAACTAACAGCAATGCGGTCAATGGTGTTCGAAGTATTTGGTGAGGTGTGGGACGGCCTCCAACCAAGCGAGCAACCCGCTCCGAACCAACAAGCTCAGATGCGATCGGTGGCGACGCTAGCTACAGAGGTGGCGCTAGAGATCGCCGGAGATGCATTTCGTTACGCAGGAGGTGAAGCGGTTTACCGGCACGACCCAATTCAGAAATGTTGGCGTGACCTCGCGACCGCTGGCCAACACTTCTTGGTGAGTGACACCGCCTATGAGAACCACGGAAAGTTTCTTCTCGGTCACGAAGACGCTAAAGCTTTTGGATGAGCGTCCAGTACTCGTAACAAATTCGGACCAACTTTTCACTGATGCTGAATTTCAATCAGCACCAGGTCACGGCTAAATCAAATCTTTTGACATCCTGTCGAACATGTAACCATCGAGAGAAATAACACGCAGCGGGCGACGCCGCCGTGAACTACAGGCATCAAGAGTCGCGTTGCTTACAACCGGTCAGGAAAAAAGCAAGCTAACCAAGCGACGATCGAGGTACATATGACAAGCGCTATTGCGGTTTCATATCCGGCACTGTCGATAACAAACCCCAGGACCGCAGGCCCCGCCAATGCACCGAAACCCAGTGCCGTATAGAAGGTGCCAATAGCCCCACCCAAATCGGCGACACCAAACCAGGTGGCGAGAACATTTGGTGCTGCCGTGAACCACACAGCCCAGCCAACGCCGTGTAATAAAGCACTCGCGAAAAACAGACTGTAAGAATTTCCTGCCGAGAACCAAAGAAGTAAACAACCCAGCAACAACAATTGCCCGAGCCGGTATTGGCGCATCGGTATAAACCGGTCACCGAGCGCGCTGATTACCAGTCGAGCAACAACCGACGATGCCCCGACAACCCCAACGAGTAAGGCGGCTGCCTGACTGCCGATTCCTTCGCTTACGGCGTGGTCGTTATAGAAAGCGAGCGGCGCATAAAAACCAGGCCCGCCGAGTATCAGAGCACCATAAAGTGCTAGGAATTTTTTAGATCGCAGGATTGTAGATAAACCCAATTGTTTCGAACCAGCATTAGTTGGTGCATCGCTACTAGCGATGGCACAAACAACCAAAAGCACAGCGCTGAACGCCGCGTATATCCCCAAAGTTGATCGCCACCCCCACGCGTCGATCAGAGCGCGAGAAACTATGGGTCCAACAAAGGTGCCCATCCCAACACCTGCTAGTACCAAGCTGATCGCCGCTGTTCTTTTCTCCTCAAACCAGCGCCCAACCGTGCCAATCATCGGTGGGTAACAGCAACCGACAGCGCTTCCCACCAGTGGCGCGTATACCAAATAGAGCTGCCACAGCGCTGATGCCCGAGCGCTCGCTATCAAACCGATTGTCATAAAAATCGCGCCAGTCACGACTACTGGGCGAACCCCAACGCGATCGCTGAATCTTCCGGCAACCGCACCTGCCAAGTAATAGAAGCAAACTGCAGTCGAGAACAACGGCGCTACGGGTCCAATAGACGTGTCAAAACTGTCAGCTATCGGGGTAAGGAAAATCCCGAACGAAAACAAAACTCCAAATGTCACAAAATTTGCGACAAAAGCTGCGCCCGTGACGACCCAACCGCGTCGTATTTTGCTCATCGTGTGAGTAGCGATCCCCTATTTCTATCCTGCCCAGGTCCACCAGTTTTCGTTAAATGGCCCAATTGGTTCGGAGGTGTTCCCTCAGCGAAACGTGCTGATGTTTGCCGGTTGGGCCGTAGAACCCTCGATCAAGCCTTGGTCGCGGAGAATAGGAAGAACTCCTTCCCCGAACCAGTACGCCTCTTCAAGGTGGGGGTATCCGGACAGGATGAATTCGTCAAAACCGAGTTGGTGGTACTCGGAGATCCTTTCAGCGACTTCTTCGTATGACCCAACGAGAGCTGTGCCGGCGCCGCCTCTCACAAGCCCAATGCCTGCCCAAACATTTGGATGAACTTCGAGCCCCGCCGTGTCTCCGGAGTGAAGCTCAGCCATCCGACGCTGACCTTCCGACATGGTCGTCGAAAAATCTGTTTGTGCTTCTGCGATCGCTTCGGGTGTCATGTGAGCCAACATGTCATTGGCGATTGCCCATGCTTCCGATGAGGTAGCACGGGTGATGACGTGAAAGCGAATCCCGTACGTCAACGTCCGCCCTTTCGCCGCGGCTAATTCCCGCATACGTTCAATTCTTTCGGCCACCATGGACGGTGGCTCTCCCCACGCCAGATAAACGTCAACGTGTTCTGCTGCAATTGCTTCTGCCGCTGGAGAGGCACCACCGAAATAGATTGGTGGGATTGGAGTGGGGACCTCGCGGGTAGTTGCTTGAGCGACTCGGTAATGGTCGCCTTCGAAATCGTAGGGTTCGCCGGTCCACGCGTTACGCATAATGTCCAAAAATTCGCCGGTTCTCTCGTAACGAGCGTCTTTGTCTAGCCAATCACCAAAACGGTTGAGTTCCCTGGGTTCCGCGCCTGTAACGATGTTTATTAAAAGGCGACCCTCGGACATTCGTTGATATGTGGACGCCATCTGAGCAGCCAAAGTTGGTGACAAAAAACCAGGACGGAAGGCCACCAGGAACTTGATTCGTTTAGTTAAAGGAATAAGTGATGCGGTAGCCAGCCATGCGTCTTCGCATGCTGTTCCACAAGGCGTCAGCAGTGCGTCGTACCCGAGATCGTCACACGTTTGAGCAATTTGTGCGAGGTAGGCATTTGTTGGTGGCCGCCAGTGGGCGTTAGGGCCATCGGGAAGGACCTCTCGGCTATCACCGCCCGTGGGCAAGAACCAATGAATTTTCATGCTTCCACCTTGTTTAAAATTGATGCTAAACACTTCGTCTTCGACAAAGCTAACCCGGTAACCCAAATCAACTCATAGTGAGTCCACCAGAAACCGACAAAGTTTGTCCCGTCACAAACGACGCTTCTTCTGAACAGAAGTAGACCACTGCTGAAGCCACTTCGGTTGCTGTGCCTACACGTTTCATAGGCACAGCCCGAGCCATCGCCCCGATGATCTTGTCCCCATCATCGCTTGCCGCAACGATCCCATCCAGTAAAGGGGTGTCAGTCGGCCCGGGGCAGACAACATTCGCGGTGACACCGCTTCGAGCCACTTCCCGCGCAACCGTCTTTGTGAAAGCAATCACTCCGCCCTTCGCGCCGGAGTACACCGCCTCAAATGAAGACCCGACTCTGCCTGCGTCTGAACCGATGTTGACGATTCGACCCCATCGGGCTTCGACCATAGACGGAAGGCAAGCGTGCACTGTCCGGAGAATGCCCTTGTAGTTTATTTCGATTACTCGATCCCAAAACGCTTCGTCAGTTGACAAGAAAGGCATCAGTTCGTCCCACCCGGCGCAATTCACTAACACCTCGATTGCCCCTAGTTCATCTATGGCTTCAAGGACACCATCTTGAACAGCGTCGGCTTTCGAAACGTCCATGTGAACAGCAATCGCAGTTCCGCCAGACTGAACCACCATCGCTGATGTTTCTTGTGCGCCAGCCAGATTGATGTCAGCTACGGCGATTTTGCGGCCATCGCGTGCTAACCCCAGACAAATTTCCCTGCCGATGCCACTTCCACCTCCGGTAACCAGAGCTAGTCGTTCGTTCATCCTCAACTCCTCGTTGCGCGGGCAACTTCGCCCCACTTGTCTACCGATTCTGGATCTTTTCGCATGTGCTCTTCAGTCAAATACATCACGACTCGGGAAGCGGTTCCCCCATAGCGTTCCTTGAGTCGGTCCGCCATTTCGTCCCACGTTGATACCAACGCGAAATGATCGAGCATCTCATCGGAAATGGTGTCCGCCATGCCCTGCAAATCACCAGCTGCCATTTTGTCCCTCAAAGCTGTT
>DCYM01000056.1:0-2709 GCA_002331465.1 Candidatus Neomicrothrix sp. UBA2110
GGTAGTCCACAGTCCAACGCATAAAGCAACTGCTCCTGCGGCCAGCACTGGGCGCGGGCCGTAACGATCAGCAAGTCGACTGGTGATCAAGCTCAACCAGAAGAATGAGAAGGTAGTCAATCCGAAAATGACTGCCGTTGAACCTTTTCCGGTTCCAAAATCGTCAGCCATGGACTGAAAGAAGGCACCGAAACTGTAAACACAGCCCAGGGTTACCGCTGACGAAAAGAACGTGGCGACAACGGTGAGCCATGCACGTGGCGAATCGATCAGGCGTTCCTCGCTCATAGTCCCCCCGGGCTCTCCGCTTTAGTTTGTCTTCAGTCGGTGGCGATGACTCGAAAGCCTTCAGCGAGCCGACCCTTTGTCATGTTGGCTGTTGAAGCCACACCCGACGCCCATTCACGCAACAATTCCTCTAATTCTTCGATGCGGTCCGTTTGGCTGGAGTGGCACCGCAACGCCTTTACCTTCTGCTCAAAGGTATCCGTGATGTCCACGTGCATCATGGTCCCTTCTGGTGCTGCCATCCCCATCATCCACACCTGAGAGACGCTGTGAGGTGCGTAGCCTTCTCGGAGAAGTTCCGGGTGGGCACGGGGGTTACGCGAGTCGGGGTAAACGGCAGCCATGGTCGCCCAAGCTGTGGCTAAGTGATCTGGATGTGATCCATACATCCGATCCCAGTTCGCTGTGGTCGGCTGCGTCACTACGACATCGGGCCGAACAGTTCGGATGACGCGAGAAATGTCGCGCCGCAAATTGAGGTCGTTTATCACTCGGCCATCTGGGTGACCGAGCCAGTGAACTTCTTCAACCCCTACCGCTGCGGCGGCTGCATGTTGTTCGCCTTGGCGAAGAGATGTGAGGGCTTCGGCACTTCGGGTCATATCATCCTCGCCGGCCTCGCCACTCGTCACTAGGCAATACGAAACATGTGATCCGGCGTTAACCAAAGCAGCCATAGTTCCCGCGGTGCCGAAGTCGACATCGTCGGGGTGAGCTACTACGACAAGAACTCGTTCAGGGGCCTGGATCTCGCCTGTAGCTGTAGAGATCGTTTCTGGCACAGTGCTAAGCCGCGTCGCTGTCGTCTAGGGCTGACGACTCAGACAACAATTTCTGTGCCTTAGCTATGTACGCGGCAGCGGTTTCTACCCATCGCTGATATCCAGCGAGGTCGCCCGCTCGAAGCGCAGAGTCGGCACGTTCGAACGCCTCTCGCGAACGTGTCAATAACTCCTCGATAGAAGCATCACTCGACTCGTCATCGGTCTCAGACTCACCACTTTCTGGGTCCGCATCAGAGCGTTCATCATCGCCGTCTTCGCCCTCTGAAGAGACGTTCGGGTCTCGCTCAACCACCCCTGTATAGAGGTCAATATCGAGTCCAGGTATCGCACGTTTTAGGGCTGCTTCGAAACTATCTGCGATCACGACCTCTGGACCTACTCCGACAATCACGAGTTGGAGTTCAGGCACCGCAGTCGTGCCGGTGGCTTCTATAAACAGTGGCCGGACATACAAGAGCGAATTTCCGACAGGAATCAGAAGAAGGTTACCTGGCACAACCGTGGAGCCGTTTTGGTTTAGGAGGGTGAGCCGCTCTGAGATTTCTTCCTCGGTTTGGATGTTGGAGTTGAACAATGCAGGTCCATCAACTGGCGTGGAGGATCTGATTTCATACACCTCTATCTGACCGTAACGTTCCGGGTCATTGTGGACGACCATGAAACCTTTGAGGTTTTTACGTGAGTCGTCATCAGAGAAGGGTACGAAGGGTCTGAAGATAACGAAGGATTCCTCTTCGTCGCCCGGCAAACGCATGAGTAAATATTGCGGAGCTACCCGAACCTCTGAGCTACTGATGATATTGCCAGCAGCATCTATTACTGATTCAACCGCAGTCAGCCCAATCGAATTTCCTGGATCCTGGGCAATGCTCCAGGCTCCAGCGGCATCATAAAACTCTGCTGGATCGCTAATGCGGTAGCGGCCCCACATGTCAGTTTGGATCCGAAATAGATCTTCCGGGTACCGGAAATGTTCAGCCAATTCCAGCGGGGGTGGTGTTTCGCTGAACAAGTCAGGGAATTGCTGGCGATAGGACTTCGCCAGTGGGTCGTTGTCGTCGATTATGTAGAAAGTTGGGGCTCCGTTGTATGCGTCAATTACCACTTTGATTGAGTTACGCACGTAATTGAGCGACGATCGTAAGTCGCCTGATCGTACGGCTCGAGGATTGGCTTTCTGCGCGTACGGGAACATGTCGGTGGACGTGTAGGCATCAAGGATCCACATGACCTCGCCGTTAACAACGGCGGGGTAAGGATCTTGATCGAATTTCAAGAATGGGGCGATGGTCTTAGCTCGGTCAAGAATGTCGCGTTTGAACAGGATGCGGCTTTCGGGGCCAACTTCGCCGGAAACCACCAGGTTGGGCTCCGCGAATCGAAGGGCAAAAGCGAGCTTTCTAGCCATAGATCCAATTCCGACACCATCAGCGCCGTCGTATCTTGTGTTTTCTGTCCGGTCATCATTGTCTTGAAAGTCCACCTCGTCGCGCATCGCACCAATGATTGCGTAACCCTTTAGACCTTCACCTACGTAGAGTCCGGGTGAGTCAACTTCCAAAGCCGCGGCACCGTCGTTCGCTGTGACGGGGATGTCTGCCAATGCGTAGGCAGGACGGCCATTTGCATCGATGGC
>DCYM01000056.1:3048-3171 GCA_002331465.1 Candidatus Neomicrothrix sp. UBA2110
TTCGCGGGAGCGGCGGCGAGGCCGTAGCCATGCGTGAAGGCAATATGTTCCGATTCCCATGAATTGTTCGGAAGATCAGTTTGTTTTAGTTCTCGTGCCGCGAGGACAACCTGAGTTGTTCGA
>DCYM01000135.1 GCA_002331465.1 Candidatus Neomicrothrix sp. UBA2110
CCCGCAGGCACGTAACTTTGGTCTACCGTCGGCACGAGTCTCAAGGAGTGCGTATGACAGTCGTTCTTATCCATGGCAACCCCGAGACCGACGCTATCTGGGATCCGTTGCGCATTGAACTGGCGCGAGATGACGTTATCGCTTTGTCCCCTCCAGGATTTGGTGCACCTCTCCCCGAGAACTTCGATGTCACTAGTGACGGATATCTGCATTGGCTCGCGCAGGAGCTCGAGAAACTTGACGGACCGATCGATTTAGTTGGTCACGATTGGGGCGGCGTCCTCGTCGTTCGCCTCGCTATGACCCGACCTGACCTGATTCGTTCATGGTGCACCGACATCATCGGGATCTTTAACCACGAATATGTCTGGCACGACGCTGCTCAAAGCTGGCAGGGACCAGACGGAGAATCCGCAGTTAGGGCCCTGATTGATTTATCTGAGTCGGATCGAAGAGCAATCTTTGCTCAATTAGGTATGGGTGAATCTGTAGCTACCAAAGTTGCGCCTTGGGTAAATGACGACATGGGCCAAGCCATTCTTGGTCTGTATCGCAGTGTCTCCCAACCGGTGGTTGGAAAACTCGGTGAGGCGTTACACGATGCCGCCCAACGTCCCGGTCTGTGCATCGTTGCTTCAGAAGACACATACACCGGCGGCGAAATGCTGCATCGGCAGGCAGCGGATCGATCGGGGGCAGAAGTTGCATTCCTCGAAGGGTTGGGGCACTGGTGGATGTGTGAAGATCCGACTCGGGCTGCAGAACAGTTGAATCTCTGGTTCGACAAGCAAGACTAGGCCCGGAGCAGCCACAAACAATTCGGAGATTTTCGCGACATCAAGTAGGGCAGAAACAACCAACCTTGGTATCTGAGGATGCAACGAGGTGTAGTCTCGTTCCTGCTCTCAAACAAGCACGACAAACCAGGGGACATTCATGGCGTCACAGGGTTCAATCCTAGGCAATGCAGTATTGAGGAAAGAAGATCCCGGTCTCTTAACGGGCTCCAACGCCTACGTTGATGACCTAGACATTGATACGGCTCAGATCGTGTTTGTGCGTTCAACCATGGCCCATGCTTCAGTGCTTGATGTTGATATCAGCGAAGCCGAAGCCATGCCAGGTGTTCTAGCTGTGTACACCTCCAATAACCTCGAATTTGAAGCAGTGAATCAGTCTGAGTTCATGGATCCATCCATGAACCGTCCACCTCTAGCAGTTGGTCGGGTGCGGTTCGTCGGCGACATCATCGCCGCGGTCGTAGCTGAAACAAACTCTCAGGCGGTCGACGCGGCTGAGTTGGTAATCGTTGATTATGACCCGCTTCCAGCTAACGCCGATATCGAAGCTGCGCTCGCTGACGGGGCTGATGTGTTGTGGGAAGGCGCTGAAAGCAACGTCTGTTTTGCTATCGGGAACGAGTACGACGGACCCGATGTAACTGAAGGAGCAGATGTCGTTGTTAGTGAGCGCATCGTTACTCAACGCCTAGCTGGCGTTCCGATGGAACCCAATGGTTGTGTCGCTATACCTGAGGGCGACTCAATGACGTTCTATGCCTCAACCCAGACAGCACACGGGCTACGCGACGGTCTCGCTCCAAACCTCGGATTTGAGCCAGAAAATCTGCGAGTGATAGCTCCTTGGGTGGGTGGTGGTTTCGGACCAAAAGCCGGGCTATATATCGAGTACGTGCTTTGTGGGAAAGCGGCACAAGAATTAGCGAGACCTGTCAGGTGGACAGAACAACGCAGCGAGAACATGGTTGCAATGGCTCAAGGTCGCGCCATGGTGATGAACGCAGAGTTGGGCGTAAATAACGACGGGTCAATAGTCGGTCTGCGCGCTCGAGTCGTTGCAGACGCAGGTGCTTATCCCGCTCTTGGGGCCATTCTTCCGATGCTGACCATGCAGCTAAGTCAAGCGGTCTACGACATTCCAGCAATTGACTTCTTTGCCCAATCAGTTGTTACTAACACGACCTTTATCGGCCCATATCGTGGAGCGGGGCGACCTGAGGCGACCCAAATGGTGGAACGAATTCTTGATAAAGCGGCTCACTCGATCGGCATGGACCCAGCGGAACTGCGGAGGAAAAACTACATACAACCGGATGCATTTCCGCTCACCACACTGGTTGGTTCCAACTACGACTCCGGGGAGTACGAACGCGCACTTGACGCCGTGCTGGAGGCTTCTGGATACGCAGAACTGCGAGCAGAACAAGCCCGACGGCGCGAAGCCGACGATCAAAACCTTCTCGGGATTGGTGTTTCGTCATATGTCGAGGTGACGGCACCCATCGGCCTGCACGTCGAATATGGAAGTTGTGAGATCAACGACGACGGTTCAGCGACTATCAAAGTCGGCACGAGCTCGCATGGCCAGGGACACGACACCGCTTTTTCTATGATCGTTAACGACATTCTCGGCATTCCAATGGATCAGGTAACCCACGTCGACGCCGACACCGAGGATGTGCCACGAGGCGCTGGGACTCTTGGTTCTCGATCTCTTCAAACTGCTGGCTCCGCCGTCTATGAGGCATCGAAAGTCGTTCTCGACAAAGGTAAACAACTCGCGGCGAATCTCTTAGAAGCAAGTGTCGATGACATCGTGGTTGGTGAGGGCGCCCTCCAAGTGGCCGGCGTCCCGGCCAAGTCGGTGAGTTGGACTGAGCTCGCGGCAGCAGCTGCAGAACAAAAGATCGAAGGTGGCTTGGCTCACGAACTTGACTTTGACGGCAGCGACGCCACATATCCCTTCGGTTCACATGTAGCAGTAGTCGAAATTGACCGCGAGACTGGTCGCGTTGACTTAATCCGCCACATCGCGGTAGACGACTGCGGAACTATCCTCAACCCCATGCTGGTCAACGGCCAGCAGCACGGAGGAATCGCCCAAGGCATCGGTCAAGCGCTGTGGGAGCATGTGCGTTACGACGAGGATGCGAACCCCGTAACAGCAAGCCTCATGGACTATTTGATGCCATCGGCCGCTGAATTTCCTAGCTTCGAGGTGTCAAATACCGAGACCGCCAGCCCACGCAACCCGTTGGGTGCCAAGGGAATAGGCGAATCGGGCACAATCGGTTCGACACCAGCGGTCCACAACGCCGTGTGTGATGCTCTCGTTCATTTGGGAGTTGAACACGTCGATATGCCGTGCAGCCCACAAACGGTGTGGAACGCACTTCAAAACGTTTAAACCCTCTCATGGATAACCAAAACGTTTAGATAAACGCGGTGCAGCCCCGTTTTATCGCTCTGCAGCAGTTCATGCCTCAACGAGCAGGATCAGGGCTATCGCTGTGAGCGACGCGAGAAGCAGCACCAGGGGTACCTGACCGCTCAGGTCCTCTTTTCGACGCAGCGTCGCAAGCGCTCGATCATGACCGACCATCACTCCAGCCACATGGCCTCCGACAATACCTAACGCCTGAATTACTGCAATCACGGTCGGGCCGATGATCCGGTAATTGACATATTCATCAGCGGTGCCAAACAGGTTCCATCCTCGATCGAATGGGTCGCTGATTTGAATTAGCAGCTGCTGACCTTCAAAAACGCCCATTCCTACGTAATGAGCGATGGCATATCCCACAGCAACTGGAACTAGTGACAAAGCAAAGCCGTCTTCGAAATCGGCGTCATCGTTGTCGTCTTTGCGTTGCATCCACCTCACACAACCCAAAAACAACGCTGTAATCAGCGCCATCGAAAAGAGTAAGCCCATTGTGTTGAACACAGTTGCATTCCAACCATGACGGGCACTGATGATGTTTCCCCACCAACCCGTTCTGGACAGGCCATCGAAAGAAGTGCCGCCAAGCACCACCAGCATTACCGCCGATAAACCCACCTGCGGGTGAACTTTCCCTAGACCCACCAATGGGCGACGAACATAAAGATGTCCGTCTTGAACATGAGTTGGTGAGATCGCGGCAACTAGTCGACAAAACACCGCCAGTGGGTCGTGTGAGCGTAACCACCCGCGACCTTTCACCAAGGCCCCGATGCCGCTCCACGCCGACCAAATTATGAGCATTAGTGCCAACGGCGTGCGGCCAGCGGGACGGTGATATGCCAACTCCAACCAGAGGAATCCACACAGCAACGCTGCGGCCGGATACAAGGACCAACCATTGTTTGCATCTTCGCCGAGTCGCCGGCCTCGCACATCGGCAAGAGTCTCGAACGGACTCATCCATCGCCATAGATCACCAAGGAATGCAGATCCGACGGGAATGACAATCCATAGCGCCACGAAAACGATACGGGGCGCCATATTTACGACGGTGTCGTCAGCCACAACGAAGCAAGACGCGACTGCTAGACCAACAAGCACGATGCCAAAGATTCGCCCAAGGATCAGACTTCCTCGGCCAATCACAGAACCCAAGTCGAGCACCATGAGACCCGCTGCCGCACCTGGAAAACGCGATTCACGCCAACCAGACACCAGAGCCGCAAAGGAAATGAGTAGGGCCGCCGCCGCTACCAAACCCAAGGTATTTAACGACATTGGTAACTCCCCAGGGGGACCCACGCCATGCCCATAGAGAGAAGCAACCATTCCTGTGGAGAGTAGAGGAGCGAACACGAATGGGCACTACCCCATCAAGTGGAGGTAGTGTTTCCGACGTCGCTAATCCTGCATGAAGGGACTCATATGAGCACCGACGCATCGACCGACCCGGTCATCGTTGCAACCGCCCGCAGCCCAATCGGTCGAGCCTTTAAAGGCTCGATGACCGAAATTCGCCCTGATGATCTCAGCGCCCAGATCGTTACCAAGGTCTTGGAGAAGGTTCCTGAACTTCCACCAGAGGAAATAGAAGACCTCATCATGGGTACCGGCTCCCCAGGTGGCGAACAGGGATTCAACATTGGTCGCGCAACAGCAATACTTGCCGGCCTGGGAGATGTTGCAGGAACCACCGTCAATCGATACTGCTCGTCATCACTTCAGACGATCCGTATGGCAGCGCACGCAATCAAAGCCGGTGAAGGCGACGCTTTCATCGCAGCTGGCGTCGAATGCGTTTCTCGCTACGGAAAAGGGAACGCAGACAGCTTGCCTGACACCGCAAATCCCACCTTTAAAGCACCGGGTGCACGGTCAAAGGTACGCGCTGAGGGCGGTCACGGTGACTGGGCCCCAGCCGACGGACTACCTGACCTTTATATAGCTATGGGACAAACAGCCGAGAACGTCGCTGAGCTGAAGGGCGTAAGTCGCGAAGCCATGGACGAGTACGGGGTCATGAGCCAAAACAAGGCAGAAGCAGCGATTGAGCGTGGCTTCTTCGAAATGGACATCACTCCCGTGGTCATGCCCGACGGCACTGTGGTTTCCACCGATGACGGTCCTCGCTCCGGCGTGACATTGGAAGCTGTTTCTCAGCTGAAGCCGGTATTTCGCCCCGATGGACGGGTAACAGCGGCCAATGCATGTCCTCTGAACGATGGAGCGGCGGCGGTTGTAGTTATGAGTCGAAAGCGAGCCGAAGAGCTCGGGATCACACCTCTTGCTCGGGTTATTGCCAGCTCGGTATCTGCACTCAACCCCGAAATTATGGGGCTTGGACCTATCGAAGCGATCAAACGTGTGATGGCTAGGGCCAACATGACGATGAGCGACATCGATCTGGTCGAGATCAACGAAGCGTTCGCTGCTCAGGTCATTCCCTCCGCTGATGAGCTTGGCATTGACATGGTCAGCCAGCTCAACATCAACGGCGGCGCAATCGCGCTTGGCCATCCGTTTGGTCAAACTGGCGCACGCATAATGACGACGCTAATCAACGGACTTCAAGATTCCGACAAAACATTTGGTTTGGAATCCATGTGCGTTGGCGGCGGCCAAGGAATGGCGATGGTCATCGAACGTCTCAGCTGATATCAGTTCAGTTTGAGTTTTACAGTTGAATTGGCGCCCGCAAAGCGGGCGCCAATTCGCGCTCTACCTAGATATTTTTGATCCACCCTGAAACCACCTCTACATGACTGGTTTGCGGGAACATATCAAGAACGTCGACGCGGTCCAGTTCGTAACCAGCTGAGGTCATCAGTGCAGCATCTCGACCAAGAGCTCCAGCATCACAAGACACCAAAAGCACGTGAGGGGCTTCAGTCTTTTGGATAACCTCCACCCCCTCAGCACGCAACCCCGAACGAGGCGGGTCGGCAATCACCACATCCGCTAGTTCAGGTACCCACTGTTCGACAGAACTGCGGTGAATAGTGACGTGCGGATCAAGATTGTGGGCCGCGTCTGCAACCGCCGAAGCTGAAGATTCGACCGCCGTGACCTTCTCGAACCAGTCGCCGACCGTTCCAGAGAAGAGGCCGACCCCAGCGTAAAGATCGACCAACACCTGTTCACCTACATCATGCAGGGCCAGCCATTCAGCGGCGAGCGCGACCAACATTTCGGCACCTTCAGGAGAACTTTGGAAAAAAGAACGAGCCGATATTTTCCACGTCATCCCGGCGGCTTCTTCGAAGATGTAGGCCTCGTCGCCTTTACGGGCCCGGTTCCTACCAATGACTGACACCTGGTCAGGAACCCGAAACCCTTCCGCAGTTGGCTCCCCCATCACCAACCGGTCCCCGGTGCGGGCACCGACTCTTATAGTCACCTCAGATGCTTCAGCGAAAAATCCTTCCAACAAAATTTCGTCGATGAGTGGATGAGCGATCAAACAATCATCAACTTGAACCAATTCGTTCGAGTGGGCACGTCGGTACGCTGCACGACCATTTTCAACGCCAAGTCGAACGGTTGTCCGATACCTCAAGGGTTCGGGCCCAGCGACATATCCAACGTCTGGAGAGGTGATCGATCCGAGCTTCCTCAGAGCATCCTCCACTAGTGAGACTTTTCCCTCAATCTGGGCTTCTTCACTCAAATGCTGCCAATCACACCCTCCGCACCCCCTGGGAACGTGATGGCACAACGGTTTCCGTCGCCCGTCGCCGGCCGAAAGGACCTCAATAATCGTCCCTCTGGTGTAGCGACTCTTCTCTTCGGTTATATCGACAAGTAGGTCATCATCTACTGCAGCACCTGCAACAAACACGACGCGTCCGTCCTCTAATCGACCTACCCCGTCCCCTCCGACGGCAAGATCGTAAATGTTGACGCGTTTCGACATTGATCCCAGACTACGGTCACGTACATGAATCGCCCCATCGAGATCGTCCCCTCTGTGCTACCAGCGGACTTTTCTCGACTCGGAGAGGAATGCGTCGCTCTCGAAGCAGCCGGCGTGGACCGCATTCAGTGGGATGTCATGGACGGCAACTTTGTACCCAACCTAACCTTTGGGCCCGATGTCATTGCGTCTTGCCGAGAACACGTAGGGGTCATGTTCGAGGCCCATCTGATGGTCGCTAACCCTGATGAGCTTCTTCACAGCTACATCGACGCAGGGTGTCAGATGGTCATCGTTCATGTGGAAACAACGTCCCATCTTCACCGCACTCTGGGCCGCATACGAGATCTCGGTTGCAGCCCTGCAGCCGCGCTCAATCCCTCCACTCACCTCGATTCAGTTGCTCACGTGCTCGACATGTTGGACATGGTGCTCATCATGACGGTCAACCCGGGGTTCGGAGGCCAGGCCTACATCCAGAGCATGGAGCCTAAGGTGTCAACGCTCCAAGGCCTCATATCTGAGG